>JBGPGE010000171.1:0-6916 GCA_041483675.1 Binatia bacterium | reverse complement strand
GGAGCGAGGGGTGAAAACCGAGTTTGTAGAGCATTCCATGCTCATCTTTTCATCCTCTGTGCTCAACTATCCTCTGAAATCATCTTTCCAACGTCAAGTTTCTTGTCCTCAAGTGCATTTTTCAGCAGCCTGCTAGGGCTAAAGAAAATTTTTGCTGCTGAAAGTAAATTTCCCCCGTTCCTTCATATAAATTTCCCTCAGACGGGTATCTTAATCCCAACTCTTTTATGGACTCGAATGCAGAATGGTACTGTAGCAATGCCTCATCTAATTTTCCTGCTTGACGATACGCGTCGCCCAGCTCCCGCAGCCTATCCAGAAGATCGAACCTGGCCGTTTCCAGGACCGTGCGCTGCGGCCTCGGCCCAAGGCTCGAAAGATAGACGCGGGCCAGATAATGAGCCTGAGAGAAGGCATCGATCGCCTTTTCGTATTCTTGCCGACGCATCAAGTCGGCTCCCAGCTGGGAATAGAGGACACTCTGCCGGCGATGTCGGAAAGGGCTATTAGGAGGAAGCTCTTTTAGAATCAGGAATGCTTTTTCCAAGAACTCTCTAGCCCTGTCAAAATTTCTCACATCCGCGTAAATTCTTGCCATTTGATTCGCAGCCAGAATTCGAAGGGCCGGATCTCTTGTCTTCTCGGCAGTCTCGACAGCCTTTGCGCCATAATCAATCGCCTTTTGTAGCTGCCCACTGGATCGGGCTACAATCATCGCCCCGTAATAGGCACGAGACGCGTCTGCCCATTGCTCCTTTTTTTCTGCTTCGCGGGCTTGAGCTTCGAAAAAGGCCAAGGCCTCCTTGACCTTACCCTCGAGACGAATTCTAGCTCCAAATCCACCCGTGACCTCAAACTTCGACTGTCCAACAGCAGACCCCGATGCGAACAGAACAGTTAGCACAGCTAAGTAGGTAAACCTGGAGTTTTGCATCTCTTTGCCTCGATCAGAGTTTAAAGCTGCCTATGAAACCCCAGCGCATAGAATCTCGATCTCACCTCTTCATCACTGTCTTGGGCTATTGACCCACGCTTCGACCGACGCTAATCCTAGAAGGGGTGGCCTGTCAAGTTTCATGCAGCGCATTGGAATCGACATAGGCGGCACGAAAATCCGGGCCATTCTCTGGAACGGGCGCAGAGCGGTCCGCGCGCTGGAATCCCGCACGCCGAAGAATCTCTCCTACTTTACAGGAACCCTCGTGGCGCTTGCTTTGTTGGTGTCCCGAGGGAAACCGACCCGCGCCGTCGGCATAGGCGCCGCCGGCATCGTCAAAGGGACAACCCTCGTGTTCAGCCCCAACATTCCTTTCATCCAAAACCTCGACTTCCGCTTGCTGTGGCCCCGCTCCGTTCGGCTGAGGGTGGACAACGACGCGCGCTGCTTTGCCCGCGCAGAGCTGCTCAGGGGGGCGGGTCGCGGCGTGAAAAGTTTGTTTGCGCTGACCATCGGCACTGGCGTGGGCCGGGCATATGGGCGTAACGGCAGGACCGTTAACTTAAAAAAGTTCGAGTATCCGGAGCCCTGGGAAGAAGAGTATCAGCGGGTGCGCAAACGGGGAGACGATCGAAAACTCGCAGATTTTCTCAGCCGGCAACTCGTCTCGCTCGTGGCGCCTTTCAGGCCGGAGGTTATCGTCGCCGGTGGCGGCGTGATGGAAAGACGCGGGTTCCTGCGGCGATTGCAGAGATCGTTCAAAGTCCAGGGCCTGGGCGCACGCGTCGTCCGCTCGCGCCGGGGCAAAAACGCCGTCGCCATCGGCGCCGCGCTACTGTTCAAGGAATGAACTACCCCGCGGCACGCTGCCGGGTATCGAAAAACTTTATGATGGTTCTCCCCAAAGTTGTCACCCCCGAATGTTTTTATCGGGGGTCCAGTCCGAGTTTCGCCTGGATTCCCGCTAAAAGCATGCGGGAATGACGGACCTTGAGAAGACTTGAAATCGCCATTACGTAGCAAGCTGCGGGGAATTGACCCGAATAGACTAAATCGATCTAGCGCCCTTCGTACAGCCGCTTGATAAAACCGCTCTTGTCGAGCTCGGCGATAAAGCTGGGGTCCATGAACTCGTCGGGTTTGCGGTTGCGGATCTCCGGCCGGGTGAGCGCGACGTAGTCGTAGGTGGGCTGCAGGCCCTCCATAATCGGATAGGGAACCGAAATGAAGTCTTGCTTGTAAAGCTCGTAGGAGCCTTCCAGCAGCTCTTTGTCGTTGGTTCTGAGGTATTTGCTCAGCACTTTCAGGCTGAACTCCTTGTGGGTCTTGAGATACTGGATCGCCTCCACGTGGGATTTGACCATCCGCATCACCGTGTCCCGGTCCTCTTGAATATTTTTGCGGCGCGTGACCACGGACATCGAAGGATAGACGACTTCTTTTCTTGCATCCCACAAAACGCGAAAGCCCATCCGCTCGCCTTGAGCATCCGTGGGATAAGAGACATCGGCTGCGTCGATTCCACTCGACGCGAGCGCCTGAAGCCGTTCCGGCGGCGTCCCGATCTGAATCCAGGTCACGTCCCGGCTCGGGTCCATCCCGTACTTGCGAACGATGTGGCGGAAAAGAAAGTCCCCGAGCGAGCCCAAGCTCGAAGTCCCGATTCTTTTCCCCTTGAGATCTTCCGGTTTTTTTATCTCCGGCTTGACCAACAGCTTGCTTTGAACCCCGGGCACCGTATGAGCCACGGTCATGAGATCGGCGCCACTCAAATTCGCCATCATCACGGTTGCGATAGTTACGGGCGCGGCATAAATGCTGCCGCCGAGAATCGCCTGCGACGTCTGGCCCGATCCCCTGAGCAAAATCAACTCGACGTCGAGGCCGTTCTTCTCGTAAATATTCGCCTCCTTGGCGAGCCACGGAATCCAGTTCGACGCCGAGATCGACGTCACTCCCCAGCGAATCTTCTTGAGCGGTTTTTCCTGCGCCAGGCCGAGACTCGCGCTTGCCAGACCCACGAATACCAGCGCGATCAGCAGTTGAAGTGTTTTAGTCATGACTCCCTCTTCCACTTTTCATTTTGCACTTTTCACTTTGCATTTTGCATTCAAGCGCTTTGCGCCTTGCATCTTATCTCTTCGCCTCAAGCGATTTCAAAAACCCGCTTTGCTCGATTCTTTTCAGAAAGCTCATATCGTAAAACTCCTCGGGAGGAGCGCTTGCAGCTTTAGGCTGGCGCTGCGCCAGGAATTGCAGCGCGTTTTTGACCGCCGTGGGAGTGGCATAAGGGACCGGAGGCCAGATCTCGATGTAATAGTTATAGCCCTCTTCGGCTCGCGCGCGGTCGTTCAGCCTCAGAAACTTCATGATCCCGGCGATGCTTTTCTCTTTCTGGGTCCTCATGAAGTGAAGCGACTCGACGTACGCCTTGAGGAAACTTTCCACGGTGGCTTGATGGCGCTTGATATACGAGTCCATCGCAGCAATGGAATTACCTGGGTACTCGACATCCAGTTTTCGCAGGTCGGCCAGCTCCCGCAAGCCGAGCTGTTTCGCCATCCCGCCAAACGGAGGCGTGAGGACCGTTGCCGACACGGTCCCTCGGGCGAGCGCGTTGAGCCGTCCCTGCTGGCTTTCGGCGACGGAGATGAAGATCACGTCCTTGTCGGGCTCCAGCCCCCACTTGAGCAAGGCAAGGCGCAACGCGCTGTCCGCCGACGCCCCCGGCCGCGTGCCGGTAACGATCTTGCCTTTGAGATCTTGCGGGCTTTTGATCTCCGGCGCGGAAAACAGCGTGTAGTCGATCCGGTTCGATTGGACGGCAAGCGTGGTTATGCTCACGCCTCCCAGGCGAGCGCTCAGGTTGGCGGTGGCTCCGGCGGATAGGAAATCAACGGAACCCGATGTAACCGCCGCCAGGGAATTTATCCCGCCACCCATGTAGATCGGCTCGATGTCGATCCCATGCTTGGCGAAAATCCCCGCGTCTTTGCCGATCGGAATCACGCTCGAATTGACCGAGATCGACCCCAGCGCGACTCGGATTTTTTCTTTCGTCTCACTCCGAGCCATAGTTGGATGGATGAGAAACAGGATCAGAAAAAGAACTTTCCCGATGAAAAGAGGCGTAAGAGTTGTTCTCATAGCTCCTCTCCGACTAATGACGCATTTAGGACCTTGAGTCGGGTATTCAAACATTTCTGACAAGATTCCTCCCCCAGGTTAAACTATTCCGAGGAGTTCAAAGTATCGCTCTCTGCTCATTTTTGCAGAGCGGAGATTGTTCCGGATGATGAAGACCGGAACTTGGTCGTACATGGGGATCACTATAGGTCTTGCAATGCCGGGCTTTGTATAAACGAGATGGTCGCCGCGCGTTCGCTGAAGCTGGAACCCGTCCTTCTCAAATACTGTGACGAGGGTTTGATAAGGAACGGGCGTGATTTTCGGCATATCAGCGCATCAGAGCCAGCCGTGTTTTTTCCTGCACGACAATCTCCGGCGCCTTCCAGCCTGCCGCTTCCTTGGTATACCCCGCTTCCTCCAGGATATCCTGGAGGGTTCCCATGCGCTGTGCCTCCTCGATGAACAATGTTACCGCCTCCGCAAGATGAGCTTTGGCCTCCTGGATAGTCTTACCGCAGCTTGAAAGATCAAGCTCGGGCGCATAGGCCACGAAGGTATCCCCCTCCTTGAGGATCTGGGTGGTAAACTGGATGTCCATCTTCCCTCTCTTTTTAGTGAGCCCACGGGACATAGGTCATTTGTAACACGCCTCTTTTGCGAACTTCAACAAGCAAAATAGCACCGGGCCACCCTCATCTGATCACCTTATCCGCCCGGTACAGGACAGACTGCGGAATCGTCACGCCAGGAGCAGACAGCTTGCAAGCTGTCTGAGGACGCGTTACGCTTATTTTCGAGACATTCGCAGAGGAGAATGCCATCTTATGCCGCAAGCAGCAGCCCGACCGATTGAAGCCATCCGAGTGGGCGAGAACGGACGAATCGCGGTCCCTCCTAAATACCGGAAGCGACACAAGCTCTCGAAGGGGAGCGAGGTCCTGCTCATCCAGCTCGGTGAGACGTTGATGGTTGTGCCCTTTGACCTGACGCTCGATCGTCTTTGTGGCGACATTCAGGAGGCTTTGATGGGTCGAGGAATCTCGGTCGGGCAGGCTCTGAAGAATCTCGCAAGAGTACGCCGCCGACGCTTCAAGAGCCTTTATGGAAAGGGGTAACCCTTCCTCCATTCCCAGGGTGTTTCTCGATTCCGGCGTTCTCTTGGAAGGGCTTCTCGCTCCGTGGAGTGCCTCTCGTGCGTTGCTGATCCTTTCCCGGCGCAGGGTGTTCAAAATCATCCTTGCGGAGTACGTCAAGGGAGAAGTGGAAGATAACCTCCTCGAACTTCTTGTCCCAAATCCGCAGTTAGCCGACGAAACCATAAACGCCTACGGCACGCTGTTGCGGCTCCTTCAGCCGGAATTCGTTCCCCTTCCGACCAAGCAGGAAGTCGACCGGCATCGCCATTTGATCCGTCATCAGGCTGATGTCCCCGTACTGGTCTCCGCCCTGAAAGCGGCTCCTGACTGGTTTCTCACCACGAATACACGGCACTTCACAAAACAACTCGCTCTGCGCACACGACTCAAGATCGTTACTCCTCAAGAGTTCATGATCGGCATTCGAGTCCTAGGTTAGTTCTCTTCTTCTGCCTTCTGCCTTCTTCAGCCAGAGGCCGATCCGCCTCTGGCGAAGCCGGCTGCCTTGTCCGTCTACTCTACCGCTCCAAACCGCTTGATTTCTTCCAGCACCTCTTTGGGAAGGTTCTTTGGAACCTCTCCGCGTTTAGCCTTTTCCGCCTGCACCATTTTCCGTATGGTCTCCACCACCTCCGGGTTGGCCAGCGTCGTCACGTCGCCCACGTCCATGAAGTTAGAGACCGCGGCAATGACCCGACGCATGATTTTTCCGGAACGGGTCTTCGGCATGTCAGGGACCAGCCAAACGTTCCGCGGACGGGCCATTTTACCGATGATTTTGTCGATCGCGTCTTTAACCTTTTCTTCTACTCCCCTGCCGGGGTCGTAACCCGGTTTGAGCGCAATATACATCTCAGGTATCCGACCCCTTAGTTCATCTATCGCCGGCACCACCGCCGCTTCGGCTACTTCTTCTACGGTAAGAGCCGCCGCCTCCAGCTCTTTGGTGCCCAATCGGTGACCGGCAACATTTATTACGTCGTCCACTCTCCCTAAAACCCGGAAGTACCCATCGGCGGCTTGCGTGGCGCCATCTCCTGCGAAGTAAGGCCAGTCGCGCCAATCCTTGCTAGCTTTATTTTTGCAATATTTTTCATAATAGGTCTTTACGAAGCGCTCCGGGTCGCCCCATATGGTCTGGAACACCCCCGGCCACGGATTCCTGATACAGATGTTGCCCGCCTTGCCGCTCCCGGCCTTGAGCTCGTTCCGCTCCTCATCGTAGATGACCGGATAGATACCGAGCGCGCCGGGGCCGCAACTTCCAGGCTTCATCGGGTGCAGCGCCGGCAATGTGCTGCCGATAAAGCCTCCGGTTTCCGTTTGCCACCAGGTGTCCACGATGACCGCCTCTCCCTTGCCCACCTCGTGGTAGTACCATCGCCACACCTCCGGCTCTATCGGCTCTCCCACGGTGGTCATGTGTTTGAAATGATAATCGTACTTCTTGGGCTCCCCGGGACCCGCTTTCCGTAGCATGCGTATAGTCGTGGGCGCCGTGTGGAATATGTTCACGCCCAGTCGCTCCGCTATTCTCCAGGCCCGTCCGGCATCCGGGTAGGTGGGCACGCCTTCATACATGACGCTGGTGGCGCAAAGGGCTAACGGACCGTAAACAATGTAGGAGTGGCCCGTGATCCACCCTATATCGGCGAAGCACCAATAAACGTCCTCCGGGTGAATGTCCTGATAATACTTCGACGTGCCTGCGACG
>JBGPGE010000170.1:0-6982 GCA_041483675.1 Binatia bacterium | reverse complement strand
GGACCTCTTTCGGCCAGAGATTCTCGAACGTCGCCTTGATCGGGATCGCCTCCTGCGGCCAGTCCTTGGGCCACGTGCAATCGAAAATCACTCCCGCGGCGTCGCCGATCAGGCGCTCCTTTGGAGGAAGAAACGGCAGCAGAACCGGGAAGCCGGGAATGTGCGGCACCTGGTGGATGCCGTTGACCGGATGGCATTTGGTGGTCATCGCGTGGAGAACCTCGTCCATGTTCGTGGGATCGACGTCCGGCTCGACGACGACGATGTAATAGGTAAAGAGCCCCGGCTTAGTCGCCCACACCGCGTGGGCCACGCGCTTGGCGAAATTGATGAAGGGAGTCTCCGTCGAGACCACGGCCATGTGGCCTGCGGCAAACGGCGGCATGTAAACGCCCTTGACCGGCAGGCCGAGTTTTTTAAGCTCGGCGAAAATCTCCGCCCCTTTGATCAACGCTGTGACCGACTGCCCTTCGTGGATCGGCATCCCCATGTTGGAGAACGGGAGGATCGGATCGCGCCGGTGCGTGATCGCATTGACGCGGAAAATCGGCTTGGGGGACGACTTGCCCGCCTCGTAGCCCATGTACTCGCCGAACGGCCCCTCCATTTTGCGCTCGTGCGGCAACACCTCGCCTTCGAGGACGATTTCCGCTCCGGCGGGAACTTCGAGATCGACCGTCTCGCATTTGACCAGCTCGACCGGCTCCCCTTGAAGCGCGCCCGCGATATCGACTTCGTTGACGTAGGGCGGGAGCTGAACGCAGCTCACCATGGGAACGACCGGCTGCGCGCCGATGACAACGGCCGCGGGCATCGGAATATTTTTGGCTTCATACTTCGCGTACATCTGCCCGACGTGCTGCTGCAGCGGAAAGAGGCAGCCGAGCGTGTTGCGGTCGTGAACCATGAGCCGATACATGCCCCAGTTGACCCACGAGCTGTCGGGATCTTTGGTAATCACCGTGTGCCACGTGCCGATGTACCGGCCGCCATCGCCGTCGTGGATCAACGGCGAGGGGAAGCTCAACAGATCCACCTCCTTGCCGAGCCGGATCACTTCTTTGCACGGGCCGCTTTTGACAACCGCCGGCTTGATCGGCGTCTGCTTGCGCTCGAGGTAATGAGCCATGATCTCTTTTGCCGAGGCATCCGGCCCAAGCCCCAAGGCCAGCGCCGTCCGCGCAAAGAGCGCGTGGCCTCGCGCCTTGCTCGTGCCGAACGGCGCGCCGAGAGCGCGATAGCCTTCGGGATAGCCTTTTATTTTTTCAAAGAGCGCCGCCGGCGCGCCGAGATCGTACACCCGCCGCGTGACGGCGCCCATCTCCAGGTTCCAATCGACCTCTTCGCGCACCCGCTGCAGCTCCCCGTGAGATTCCAACAGCTTGATAAAGTCCCGCAGATCTTTCATCGCCATGATATGTCTCCGTCGTTTCGAGCCCGCCTTTTAGTTGTGCTTTGACAGAAGCGTTCTCCCATGTCAACTTTCCCGGAAAGAGTAGGAATTGGGAATTGGGGATTGGGAATTGGAGTAAAACTCAAAACCCACTTTACGGGTTCTTTTCTCTCCCCGATTTCCAACTCCCAATTCCCAACCCCCGATTCCTGCTTCTTACTGGCCTCTGGACAAACAGGCCCGCCTGGACTAAATATGGGCAGCAATCGGGAAGGGAAAAAAGATGGCAGAGACGAACAGACCCGGGTTGGCGCGATTCTCCGATTCGGGGACCTATCTCGGGCCGGGGACGAAAGTGCACGGCCGACTTCTATTCGAAGGCGCGACCACGATCGAGGGCGAGGTTGAAGGCGAGATCCTGGTCCACGGCACCGTCACGATCGGAGAACAGGGAAACATCAAAGGCAAGATCAACGCCACCTCCGCCGTGATCCGCGGCAAAGTGACGGGGGATATCCACGCCGAGAAAAAGATCGAAATCCAACCGCCGGGAGTCGTGGTCGGCGACCTCTACATGCAAAGCCTGGTGATGGGCGACGGCGCCATCCTCGAAGGCCGCTGCATCATGAAAAAGGAAACCAAGGTGCTGCCGCTGCTCCGCCAGGATATCGTGAACCGAAAACCCGACGACCTCTCCTGATAGCGTCAGCCGTCGATAAACAGCGGAACTATTTTTCTCTCCTTGGCCGCGATCAGGCCTCGTGCCGTGATCCTAAGCGCGGGAAGGGTCACGAAAGTTAAAAAGCCCAGCGCATAAACCGGCTTGGCAAACGGCGAGCCGAGATCCCTCAGCCGGCGGTGGATTCGGCCGAGCCGCTCGGCCACCTGTTGCCACGGCTCGAGCGAGAAGATGCCGCCCACGGGAAATTCGGCTTTCTCGAGCACCTGCCGGCGATCCACCACGGCGATCCCGCCGCCGGCCTCGATCAGGACATTGGCGCACAGCACCATATCCTCGTCGCTGCTCCCCACCACCATCAACGTATTGTCGTCAAGGTTGATCGTCGCTCCGACCGCTCCCACCCGCGCGCCGAAGCCTTTGAGCAAGCCGAGCGTGACGCCTCCTTGCGGCTTGTGACGCTCGAAAACGGCGACCTTCAGCAGGTCGCCTTGCTCATCGGCGTGAAGCGCGCCGTCGCTAGACGGGAGGTCGAGGATGGTCTCGCGCGTGATGTTCTGGCTCACCAATTCTATAGCCCGAACCCGTGCGCGGCGGGAGGAGCAGGCGATGCGAAACGCCGCCGGCGATACGTTCGGCGTCAGGCGCAAAGATCGAACCATCTCCTGAGGCACGGCGATGGGGCGCGCGCTGACTAACGACTTGCCCTCAGCCGCCACGATCTTGCCTCCTATCATGGTGGAATGGACCCTCACTTCGTTCAGATCTTCGAGAAACGCGATATCCGCCATACGCCCGGGCGCGATCCCGCCGATCTCCTGCTCCAGGCCCGAATAGGTCGCCGCATTCAACGTTACGGCTTGAATCGCTTGCGCGGGAGATAATCCCAGACCGATCGCGCGACGCACGACAAAATCCAGGTGTCCGTCGGCCGCCGCGTCGTCCGGCGCCATACCGTCGGTGACTAAGATCAAGCGCTGAAGGCTGACGCCGCGGTTGACAAGCGGTTTAAGCGTCGTCTCCAGGTCGCGGCGAAAGGAGCCTTCGCGCAACATGGTCCAGTAACCCAGGCGCAGCCGCTCCAGCGCGTCCGTCTCGTTGATCGGCTCGTGGCAGGAGGAAACACCCGCCGCCGCTATTGCGCAGAGCTTGGCGTCCCTCGCGCCGGCCGTGTGGCCGTGAATGATCTTCCCCTGCCGCAACGCCATCTCGATCCGTTCCACAAGCTCCTCGTCCCCCTGCAGCAGGCGGAGCCAGGAGACGATTTCTCCGAGTCCGAGAACTCGCGGGTCGGCCAAGGCCTCCGCCACCTCGGCCTGGGAATAGCCCGGCGTGCTGCACAACAGCGGATCCTGCGGCGCGACCATGGAGAGCAGGGTGAAGACGCGGAGCGGATGCGCCGCGACTTCGTCGAGAAAAAATTTGGCGCCGTTGAAACCGAAGACGGTGGCCGGCTCGTCGCACGAAGCGACGAGCGCGGTGGTTCCGTGAGGCAGATAGGCTTGGAGATGCTCGTAGGGGCGGCAAAAGTGGCCGATGTGCGTGTGGGCGTCGATGAAGCCGGGCGAGACGGTGAGGCCGCGCGCGTCGAGGATCTCGGTTTTCTCCCCGCGCGCGTGCGCCGCGCTCGGCCCGACATAACAGATCCTGCCATCGAGAACCGCGATCTCCATCCCGTTAAGGATCTCTCCCGAATAGACGTTGACGAGCCTGCCGCCGGTGACGATGAGATCGGCTTTGATCTCTCCCAACGCCGCCTTGATGAGTCTCTGTATTTCTGTCTTCGATCGCCGCACGACAACGTGCTCTTAGCACATCGATGCACGCTTTACCAAAAGAGTTGGGCCATCCTCTCTCTGCTCCTTGCGCTCTGCGCTTTGCGCTCCTCGAAATAGCGCTTGACGCGGCCCGCCGCATTGGAGTATGGATTGCCGCAGCTTTCCAATTGAGCGGCTAGGACAGTTCCAATGGGCGATCCAAACGTGAAAGTCCTGACTTCAAACCCTTCCCGT
Source organism: Binatia bacterium (assembly GCA_041483675.1). Taxonomy (GTDB): domain Bacteria; phylum Desulfobacterota; class Binatia; order UBA9968; family UBA9968; genus 2-12-FULL-60-19. The sequence continues at coordinate 2,898 of JBGPGE010000170.1, read as the reverse complement.
TCCCATCCCTCTCGCCATTCCTTTGCCACTCACCTGCCCTGCTGGAAGGGGGCTACGATATTAGGACCGCTCAGGAGCTTTTAGGCCATAAGGATGTGAGCACCACGATGGTCTATACTCACGTGCTGAACCGAGGAGGCAAGGGAGTACACAGCCCTCTGGAGTCGTGGAAAACGTGACTGAAGCTATTGTCAGCTATAACAGAATTATGCTGACCAGTGTTCGTCGCGCTACTGATTTAAACAATTCCGTGGCAACCACTAGAAAATCAAAGACAGTCGCGTCGCATTCAAAAAATATGTGACCGAATTATGCTGGTCAGCATACTTAGTAGTTGAATTAGGCCAGCATCGATCCAATAGAGGTGCATCATGCCCCCTTACACGAAGCTGCCTCGCCCCGAAGGGCACATTTACTTCTCCTACAGCCCGATGTCCCCGCCCAATTGGGACATCGCAGGTTCCCAGTTTCACATCTTCGTTTATCGTGATGTGAAGCTTGCGTTGCAAGCGCTGCTCCAAACCACCACCACGATCCAATCACAACGGGTGGAAGCCGGAACAGCCAGCCTGTTCACCGATCATCTTTATTTCCGAGGCCAATCGGAAATCACCCAACGCCTGCTGCCCACTCGTTTACGTGGCCCACGACGCGAGCCGATGCCACGGAGACGATTCCGTGTGGATGATCCACCTAAAATTATATTTAATGGACAGGAGTTCCCTACTCACGCCTTCAGCGGTCCTCAGGGCAAAGACCCAAGGGACCACTTTGGTGACTGGTATGAAGAGGTTAAGCCCCAACGTGTGATCGAAGAGTCGGCTGCGGAAGTGGAAAAGGAACTAGGCAAACGCGACTCTAGTGAGCGTACCGCCATAGAGCGTGCTGCTCATATTCCGGAGGTAGCGCGTCTGGACGATCTCCAGAAGCGTGCTGCTGTCCGGCACTACAGCGGCGCTCCCAGCGCACTCCTAGATGTATCGACCAATCCTGAGGTAGCCGCATTCTTTGCGACTGGAGGGGGATCGCAACCGCCGCCAGCAGGTCAGATCGGTCTCTTATGGGCCATTGACCTGAACTTTTTGGATAGGCTCTTCTCATTCGAGATTGCCAGTATACCGAATGGTTTGAAAATCACGGCGCGCGAAGAGCGAGACAAGTGGGGAGACAACAAACAAATGTTTGAAAAGAGTGGGATTCAGCCAACGTGTCTGGAGTTGACTTCCGTGGCACTACCATTCCGTCGTCCGCTGGCTCAGTCCGCGCGGTTCTTTTCGCTGAGTGGGAGAGAAGGAGCACCCTTGCCGCCTCTGTTAACCGAACTGACTTGGTGGTCCATCATTGAGCGGTCAGCCGCGGTGAGTTGTGCTTTTCTCCATGACGGGCACACTTACGAAAACCCAAGACATAACATCACGCGGGCCGCTCTCTTGCCGAATGATGAGGAACTGGCAATCGCCCTCGCGGAAGTAACCTCGGCGGTTTGCGCGAATCTTGCAAGCGATAGCAAGGGGGAAGAAACCCTTTCGCTGGACCTAGGCAGCAAGGCACCCGCGGTCAACCTGCCCGTCGCTTTCAGTCCGAAAGGACCGTATCGCGAGGTCACGAGCAAGGCTCCCTTGGTGGTTGTATTCGCGCTAAACTCGATAAATGGTGCGTCGACGCAAGAGCTTGCTCTCGTAGAGGCAAGAAAAATGGCGAGCGCATATGGCGCTTTTCTGTCGCAAGTGGACGATTTCCTGAAAAACAACGAGGGATACTGGATACGGGAACATCATACACCCGTCGAAACCCACTATATCGACCTGTCAGGCGAGTACATGTCTTCCGTAAAGGCGTGGGGAATCGTTCGTATCCCCTCACAATTCGATCCAAAGAGCCTTCCGGCTTTTGCGGATATTGGACGGTGGGGAAGAGTTGACGATGTCTACGCGCGGCCGTGGGACAAGTCGACTCATGAGGTGGTCATTCATTTCCATCGACCGGGGACGAAGGGAGATATCAAAGACTCCCAAAGAGTTATTACCCACAGTTTGAGATTCGATGAAATCTTCGATCTGGATGCTGCGCGAAACGAGCAGGTGGAAAAGCCGGCCGCCTTTTTTCGTGACCTACTGCCTTTTCTTCATTCGCGTCTCAAAGCTAAATTCGGCGGGATATATACGCTGGAAGATAATGTGTTCTACATTACATCTGGCGGGATGGGCGACAATTTTGATCTCCCAAAAAGCTGGTGGCCTTTAATCAACTCGACTCAGGTACGCGGAACGAGCGATGCGACGTTGGCCAAGGGAGTAGATCGCGTGTACATACACAATTCTGCCAAGGAGAACGTGAAAGACATATTCGGAGAGTAGCTTGAGCCATGCCAGGCCTAACCCCGCGCTGTAGGGGACCGTCACCCAGCGGCGTTTCGCTTGCTGGTTCCGGCCCCTGAGCGCGAACGTTCGGCGGCATAAGGGGGCGTAGACCATGAAGAGTTTTCTCAGCGTGTTGACTGCGCTATGTGCGCTTGGGTTTATAACGTTTCAGTCACCGGCGCGAGCCCAAGAGAAGATCAAGGTTTTGAGCGACAATCCGCTTGAACCTGCATTGATTGAGATCGGTAAAGCGTTCCGTCGCGACAGTGGACACCAAGTTGAGTTTGTGTTTGGCCTCTCCCCGGTCATACACAAGAAGGTGACTGATGGCGAAGTGGCCGACGTTCTGATCATTCAGCCCAACTTCGTCGCCGAGTTGATCAAGTCCGGAAAGGTCGTCTCCGGGGATCATCCCATAATCGGCCGCGTAGGCATTGGGATCTTCACCCGCGCCGACGCGCCTGCTCGCGACATCAGCACGGTGGAAGCGTTCAGACAGGATCTGCTGAACGCCGACACTTTAGTTTTCAACACCGTT
>JBGPGE010000169.1:0-7078 GCA_041483675.1 Binatia bacterium | reverse complement strand
GCACGGTTACACCTCCGTGACGGAGGCCGTCAAATCGACCAGCGATGGGTTCGAATACCTGATGTCGCGCGGAATTTTTCCGCGTCCGCAGCAGTGGCGGCGCGAGCCCTCGACGGCGTTGTGCAAAGAGGCGGAGCAGCCGCCGGTGCCACTCGACTATTACGTGCTGCTCACGCGCAATTGGTACGAGTGCTACCAAAAATATCGCTCGCAGTTGCCCCAGTTTGGCAAGCGAAAGGCCGGACTGCTTGCCGAGCGCAACTTGCTGGGTCCGGTTCACGGCGCCTACGGCGACTATGTCATGCTGAGCGAGAATCTATTTCCGGACGATATCGAAGAGCAGATCAACCGGCGCAGCGTGCCGTTCGAGAATCTCGACGGAGGCCAAAGTGTTTCATGACATCTCAGCGAACATGCAGGAGGTGATGCGCGCGCTCGAGGAAGAGACCGCGCGCAATCAACCGTGGCTTCGCTCGGTAGACACGGACGTCGGGCGCTGCCTTTCGCTCCTGGCGATATCGGCGCCGCGGGGCGCATTTCTCGAGCTGGGCAGCAGCGGTGTATACTCCAGTCTCTGGCTGTCGCTCGCCGCCCGCGCGAAGGGCGTTACGCTCACGACGGTCGATCTCGACGAAAAGAAGTTTGCTCTCGCGCGCGAGAACATCTCCCGCGCCGGAGCGGACGGCACGGTCCAGGTCGTTCACGGCGACGCCTTCGATTACGCGACCCGATTCGAAGACATCGCGTTTTGCTTTTCCGATATCGAGCCTCCCGAGCTAAACGCCCAGATCTACGAGAAGGTGGTCCCGCGCCTCGTGCCCGGTGGATGGCTGGTCATCGACAACGTAACTTCCCCCCGCGTCCAAACGGCGCTCCTGAACCGCGCGCGAACCGATACGCGGGTAGACTGCGTGCTCCTGCCGTTTCCAAAGGGCGATCTCATCTGCCGGAAGTGCTGAAACCAGGGATCAGAGTGTATGGTTGGCAACGACGGATTTGAAGTAGGCGAGCAGGATGTCGAATATCAGCGCCAGGCGGGCAAGGCCTGGCTGGTTCGCATCTATCGACCCAAAGGAACAGGGCCGTTTCCGGCCATCGTCGACGCGCACGGCGGCGCCTGGCACAACGGCGACCGGACCAATAACGCGGGCATCGACCGCGCGCTGGCGGCCAGGGGCATCCTGGTGGCCTCCGTCGATTTCCGCCAGCCGCCGGAGGCGGGCTATCCCGCTTCTGTCTGCGATCTGAATCTCGCGATCCGCTGGCTTAAATTGCATGCGGCCGAGTTCAACGGAACGCCCGCCGTAGGAGCGTTCGGGAATTCCAGCGGCGGCCATCAAGTCGTGCTCAGCGCGCTGCGGCCGCGGCATGCGAGTTATTCGGCGCTGCCGCTGCCGAATCATCCCGAGATCGACGCCGGCCTCGCCTATGTGATCGCCGCTTGGCCCGTCATAGATCCGCTGTATCGCTTCCGCTACGCGAAAGAGATCGACAACCAGGAGCACATCAAGGCGCACGTCGAGTACTGGCGCACGGAAGCAGCCATGGCCGAGGGCAGTCCGCAGAAGGTCCTCGATCGGGGCGAGCAGGCCGATCTGCCGCCCATACTCATGTTGCTGAAGGCGAACGACAAAAATCATCCGCTGGAAATGCAGGAGCGCTTCATCGCGTCCTATCGTAAACGCGGCGGCGCTATCGAGGCGCAGACGTTCGACGGCCTCCCTGAACACCGCATGGTCCCGTCGCCCGGCCAGCCTGAAACGACGCGTTTCATCGAGACCATTACTGCATTCATTCGACGGCAAATGTGATAGTCTAGTCATACCCATCGCATCGGGCGGCGGGAATGTCGGCCGAAAAAAAGGAGGGTGCCAAGATGAGGAGAACGACGAAGATAATTATTTCTCTAATCGCTGCAACGCTATTCTCCGCGTGCGCTGCGACCACACCGCGCGAATCTATGCAGTCGGACGTAGACCAGGCGGTGGCGATCATCGAACGCTTCACGGCGATCCCGGAGAGCGGAATTCCGCCCGCGGTCATGCGCGCCGCGAAGGGGCTGGCGGTCCTTACCGTCGGCAAGGCCGGCTTCATCGGCAGCATCAGGGGCGGCCGCGGGGTCGTCGTCGCGCGCGCCGGAAACGGCTGGAGCGGCCCCTCGGCGATCGGGACGGGAGGGGTAGGATTCGGCTTTCAAGCCGGGGCCGAGGTCTCCGAGCTGGTAATTGTCCTCAACACGCCGGCGGCGGTCGAGGCGTTCGCGAAAGGGGGCAACGTCACCCTCGGCGGCGCCTTCACTGTAGCCGTGGGACCCGTCGGACGCACGGCTCAGGGCGACGTGACCTATCTGGCGGCGATGTATACTTATAGTCGCAGCCAGGGACTTTTCGCCGGCATTTCCGTGGAGGGCACAGTCATTGCCACCCGCGACCAGGTCAACGCGGCGTATTACGGCATGCCGGTCGACGCAAGAGACATCCTTGCAGGCAAGCGGCAGCCGCCGGTCGATGCACAGAAGTTGCTGGCCGTTCTGGGAAAATACTGATCTCGGGCGGAATTTCCCGCGAATATTTTATTTAAGATATCCTCGTTCGCGGTAAAAGCGCGCTGCGCCGGGATGCAGCGGCACATCGTAAGGCGACTCTTCGTCATTGGCGCAGAGCTGCGCGATATCGAGCGGCTTATAATTATCCGTCGGCATCGCGTCCTTTCGCTTCTCGATCGATTCGCATAGAGCATAGGCCACGTCGTCCGGCATGCCGGCATGCACGATCATCGGCCAGCCGCTGAAATCGATGGTCCGAACATCTGCGGCCATCCCCTGAAATCGCGACTTGGACATGAGGGTCGGCCGGTACCCCATCGCCGCCATATGCTTGAGAATCGATCCCTCCACGGGCAGGAAACGAAAACCGGTTTCCAAGGCGGTCCGCGCCCAGCTCTTGATCCCTTCATCGAAAATCGCGTTGACGGCGCCGCTCTCGATGCCCGCCCGCCGCGCCGGATCGCTGGGCCTGTCCGCTAAGTGAATTTCTCCGCCCCACCGGCGAATGTCCGCCAGCGTAAATCCAGCGGCCCGCATGACCTCCGCCACCGTGAACATCGTTGAGTTTTCCCTAAGAGCGGTTTTATCTACGTTGCGGGTGGAGAGTTTGAGTGGGAAGCGTTCCTTTTTGATCTGAGAGAAGGAGGTCATTCCGGTCGATTCATGGACTGCGAAGCCCATGACATCGTAAGAGGGAAACACTGCGATCGCTCGCACGGGGAGGCGTTTCTGAAACGGACCTTTCCCCCGGTAGGCCATGGTCAACAGCATCGAAGGGTTGACCCAGGCCAGGGAACAGTTGCCTTCGGCCACTGCTCTGATCTCGCGAACGCCTCCGGTGGCGAAAGAGAGCGAGATTCCCTTTCGATCGGCGGACTTGGCGGTCAGCGAGAGTTTGAGCGCGTTACCGAGGTGCGAATCGGTTTGGAGCACCCCCTCCGCGGCTTTCCACGATTCCGACGAGAGCGAACTGTCATATAAAGCAGCAGCCATCTCTAATATGCCTTTGGCGCGCTGCATACCCGCATTGTATCGCTTGATAGGCATTCGACGATCCTGGGCATCCACGATTTCAGTGCCAAACGTTCTCCCGATAGCACTTTTCAGCGCCCGCGCAAAGAGTGGGGAAAGGTTTGGGATCAGGCATGAGGCTCCCACGAACGCGCCAAACGACCGCGTTTGGTCGGCGCAAATCGCCGATCCTCACTTGCCGTATTGCCGGCTCATCTCCTCGAAGAAACCCGCTTTTTCGAGTTCGTTCACGAAACGCGGCTCGACGAAGCCTTCGGGATTCGCGTTCGGCAAGTCCGGCCTCGTCCGCGCCAACAACTCCATCATCGACTTGACCACGCGCGCGTAAGGCAGGGGTTTCGTCGCGAGCTGTTGCTTGTTGAGCTCGTAAATCGCGCTCAGCACTTCGGGGTCCTTACTGGCGACGTACTTTTTCAGCACGCCGATGCCGAACTCGGGTTTAGCCTTGAACAGGAATACCCCTTCGATCCAGGCTTTGAGGAACTTGAGGGCGATCTCGGGATTCTGCGCCAGATAAGAGCGCCGCGCCAGAATGCCCGAACCAGCGACCTCGATCGGCAGCTTGGCGAGATCGATCACCGGGTAAAAGCCCATCCGGGTCGCGGTAAGGCGCTGTATGCCGGAGATGATCACCGCCTGCACGCGTCCGGTTTGCAGAGAGACGAGCCGCGCCCCCTCATCGCCCACCGGAATGATGGTCACTTCCTTATCCGAGATCCCGTGAAAGCGCAGCGCCTCGCGCAGCACAACATCCGTCAAGGCCCCCGGAGCGCTCATCCCGATTATTTTGCCTCTCAGCTGTTCGACGCCGGCGATGCTCTTGTCCGCCACGACCGCGTGTTCGAGTCGATTAAATGAGGATGCGATCATCGCCGTCTCCGCGCCGCGCATGTACGCCTCCAGCGCCGGCATCCCCGAGTGGTTGATGAATTCCAAGCTGTTGCCGATCAGCGACATGATGCTGCGCGGCCCGCCGGGGATATAAACGAGGTTGAGCTCGAGACCCTGCTTGTCGAACAGCCGCGCCTCCTTGGCCGTCCAGATGGGCGCCATCGACCCGGAAATAGCGCCGTAGCTGGCGTTGATTTTCTCTGCGGCTGCGGCATCGCCGGGAGCGGGGAGTGATCTTAGCAGGGCAAAAGCCGTGCAAATCACCGTCAATCGCAAGAGAAAGCAGTTCATCTTTTTCCTCCGATCCGCACAGATCAGATCGCTCAGAGTCTAGGGGTCTTGCAATCACACATTGCTGCGGATTACCGCGTCCGCATCTTCCGGTCGCTGTCGTATCGCACCGCCTCGGCAAGCCGTAATTCCACGAGCGTATGGCTTACCTGCGACAAGCTGCGGCCGACGGCTCGGGCGATCTGGCTGGGGCTCATTCCTCCATTTTCGGCCAACAGATGAACGATCGCGTAGGCTATCGGATTCCCGAGCAGGCGACAAAGACGCGATTGTCGGTAGCTTCTTTCTTCCACGCGACCTGTTTATCACGTTTGCGGGATTCCGGAAACGTGCGGAGGTTCCGATTTGAGTCCCATCTTCGGCCTTCTAGCCCACGTACCTTCACGTTGACACCACGGGTCATTGTGGATAATTCTTATACCGAGTTCGTCTGAACTGGGAAGGAAACTTTTATGGCAATACTCAAAGTCGAAGGTGTCGCGCACTGGTCGATTCCGGTGAACAACCTGGCGGAGTCGGAGGAATTCTACGGCGAGCTGCTCGGCCTCACGCATAAGGGCCGGCTCGGCGACTCCGGCATGTCCTGCTTCAACGTCGGGGAGAACAACATCCTCTTGTGCGAACGCGAGCGGCAAAAAGGGTCAACCGTCGAGGAACCGCGAGTCCATCATTCGTTCACGGTCAGCCCGGAGACGCTGGTAAAGGCCTGCAAGGTTTTCCACGAAAGGGAAATTTCCGGCATAGAGCTGGTTTATCGCGGCAAGGGTTATTTCACGGGCAGGGAGCTTTATTTCCTCGACCCCAGCGGCAACCGGCTCGAGCTCCGCGACCCGACCTGGAAAGCCGGAATGCCCGAGCCTTCGTTCGATGAGATCGTAAGGTCCTAGCGGGTAGAGGAGCACGACCTCTCTCTCAGGCTTCACCTCACGCTGTAGCCAAGTCCGTTAATATTTGAAATAGTAGGAGCATGAGAGACAAGATTACCGATATCGGCAAGATGAAAAGCATCGTCGATGGGGAGAATCGGCGGAGAAATATCGCCGTTAAAAAGCCGGCGAAACTGGGCACCGAAAAGAACCCGGCAGTGGTTCATGTACGAACAGAAAAGAGACTCAAAGAGGTCACGGCGCAGTTCAAAGCAAAGGGTTGGACCTTTACGGTTCTACTGGAACCGGATAAGCCGGAAGATATCGCCGATCTGGAACGTTTATTGAATCCTCAAAAACCAATGAGAGTCGAAAAGAAACCCGGGCGTAACGAGTCGTGCTCGTGTGGAAGCGGTAAAAAGTATAAAAACTGCTGTGGTCGGTAATGAAGCGGCGTGAGGAGTCGGGGCGGCAATAACGATAGGCGTGCGTGCGCTGTGTCCGCGCGGCCTGTCCAACTCGATCATAAGGAGCGAATACCATGAGCAAAGGACAAGACCGGAAGAAAGAGCAGAAAAAGAAACCCCAGAGGACCCTGATGGAAAAAAGGGCGGCGAAGAAAGCCAAGAAAGAGAACAAGGGATTTTCAGTATAACGCCTGTCCTTAGGCGAGAGCGAGGGACGTTGCCCAAGCTCGTGAAGTTCCAGATCCGTCCCGATTGAGGATTGAGGGTCGATTGAGGGTCTTGCAATCACACATCCGGCAAGATTGAGTATCGGACGTTCTAGTATTTTGTTTCAGGGAGAGATCCGAAATCAGCGCGTGCGGTTGTGCACGTAGTCTTCGCGCACGGTAGTGCCGGTGCGCAGCTCCGGGCGCAACGGCGGACGAGTGCTCTGAAGCCGCGCGTGCGTGTCCAAGGCTCCCTGATCCGCCCAGCGTTCGAGAAGCGCGAGCTTGTCGGGGTTCACCACGCTCTGAAAGACCTCGAACTGTTCGCAGCCGGGCTCTTTCATCACCTCGGCGCAACGGGACTTATACGCCTCTGCCAGCTCGGCGCCTTTTCCCGGCGCTGCGGGGATTGTTACAATCAATCGGATCGCCATTGCCACAAATCTCCTTGTTCCTTACGAAAGTAATCTTAAGCCCTCTCACTTCGTCGCGTTGGCGATAAACCCGCTCTTGTCGAGCTCTTGAACGATCGCGATATCGACGAAGTCTTCAGGCTTCATGCTCTTGGCTTTCGGGTTTCGCGCCGCGACGGAGTTCAGAATCGTCGCCAGGCCGGGGACCGCGGGGTAGGGCGGCAGGGTGAAATTCTGCTTGACGATCCAATCGTAACTCTCGTCGAGGATCTCCCGGTCGTCGCTCTTGAAATATTTTGCCATGACTTTTTTGGCGAACGCCGCGTCCTTCTTCGCGAGCGCGACGCCTTCGATGTAGGCCATCATG
>JBGPGE010000168.1:0-7233 GCA_041483675.1 Binatia bacterium | reverse complement strand
AGATTCTCGATTCCCATCGGTCAGTAACCCAGCCACTGCTCGAGCGGCCCCTTGGGCATCGGCACAAGAAACCATTTCTCGAAAATCAGGAAGGAAGCAATCGGGAGGGCGAGGGCGAGGAGGACAACCGTCACCCACGAGTGACGGCCGACCCATCGCATATAGAAGCCCATGTAGAGCGCGGAAGCGACGTAGAGGCCTACAAAATGCATCAGCGCGACGGCTGCAACGGCGGGCCAAAGCACCTTGAGGACCGGACCGAGCTGCTCACGGCTGACGAAGCTCTTGCCCCGAGCGCCCAGAGCGGCCTGCGCGAGAATCACTGCGCACACAACGACCATGATCAGGGCCAGCCAGAACGGGAAGAATCCGCTTCTAGGCCCGTCCGGACCCCACCCAAAGCCGATCCGAACGGCATCGAAAAGGACAACGCCGCCGAGAAGGATCAACACCGATGCCGTAACGAGTTCTGCGGCACGCATTCTGTCTATTTCTTGAGCAGCCCGCCTTTGGCCATCAGATCACGGTGGAGTTGCTCGTTCTCCTCCACCCATTTGACGTACTCCGCGCCCGTGGCAAAGGCCGGCTTGAGCGCACCTTCTTCGAGGTATTTCTTGAACTCAGGCGTGTCGTAAACTTTTTTGAGCAAGCCGATGTACCACTCGACCGCGTCTTTCGGCATATCGGGAGCGCCGAAGATGCCGCGCAGCATCAGATAGTGAATGTCCACGCCGAGCGCCTCTTTGACGGTCGGAATGCCTTTCCAATCCTCGACCGGAATGCGCGCCGTATCGAAGACGGCGAGCGGGCGGACGGTTCCGTTTTTCCAGTGGCTCGCGCACTCGATCGGGTTGTTGACTGTCGAGTCGACGTGCTTACCCACCAGGTTGACACAGACCTCGCCGCCGCCCTTGAACGGCACATAGGTAAACTTGACGCCCAACGCTTGTTCGAGCTGGATTGTAATAATCTGGTCTTCCTGCGCCGAGCCGGTGCCGGCCATCTTCATCCGGTTGTCTCCGCCTGAGCGCTCTTTGACCGCGGCGATGTATTCCTTGGCGGTTTTATAGGGAGTTTCCGCATTGACCCAGAGGATGAACTGGTCGAGCGCCATGCGCGCGACCGGCGTCAGATCTTTCCAGTTGAACGGGACGCCTGTGGCCAGCGGCGTGGTGAAGAGATTGGAAAGAGTGATGATGATGGTGTGGGCGTCGCCCTTTTTCTCCTTGACGTGAAGGAAACCTTCAGCGCCCGCCCCGCCCGACTTGTTCACCGGGATCAAGGGACGCGGGGAAAGCTTGTGCTTTTCCGCGATGCCGGAGATGAGCCGGGCCATCTGGTCGGCGCCGCCGCCGGTGCCGGCGGGGATGACAAACTCGATCGGCTTGGTGGGCTCCCAGGCCTGAGCGTTGTTTCCAACTCCAGAGACTCCCGCGAGCAGACCCGCGAGCATAAGCATGGTGGTCGTTCTCATAGACGTCCCCCTTCCTGGGCTGCTTCTACCATTGGCCGTGAAACATTGTCAATCACTTAGACGGTTAGAAAAAGAGATTCTTCGCCTCGAAAGCTAAGTGTACTGGAAATGGCTCTTGCGACGATATTTGCGAAAGAAAGGTATAAGCGCCAGGCCGGCCGCGAAGCCGCCGATGTGCGCCGCATAGGCGACGCCTCCGGCGGTGGGATCTGTAGGAGTAATCGCTTGATTGAGCAGTTGGAGGCCGATCCAAAAGAGCAGCAGCACCCAGGCCGGGAGATAAAAAATGCGAAAAAAGGGCCCGATCAAAAAAATCAGCGTCTTGACCCGGGCGTGCGGAAACAGCACGAGGTAGGCGCCCAGGACTCCCGAAACCGCGCCGGAGGCGCCGACGGTCGGGACCGTGGCGGCCGGATTAAACGCGAGGTGTGTGACCGCAGCGGCGACGCCGGTAAGCAGATAGAAGAAAACGAAACGCAGGTGGCCCATGCTGTCTTCGATATTGTTGCCGAAGATCCACAAGTAAAGCATGTTGCCGGCGATGTGCATCAGGCCGGCGTGCAAAAACATCGAGCTGAAGATCGTTGCGTAACCGCCCGCGCCGGTGAGACGGCCGTGCGTCAGCGAGGCGGGAACCATGCCTGCTTGATAGAACAACCTTTCCAGCAGCCGGGGATCGAGCGACAGCTCGTAGAGGAAAACTGCAATGTTAGCGATAATCAAACCGACCGTTACGATCGGCCACAGGACGGTTGGATTGTCGCCGCGCAGAGGAATCAAAGCGAGGCACCCAGACCGAGGAGATACAGCACGGCGACGAGCGCGAGCCAGCCGACCGCGCAAACGCCCACGGCCCTGAGCGTGCTGTTGTAGTCCAGAGCCTGTCTGACCGCGATGACCATCGCGATCAACATCCAGACCAGCGCTACAATAAAAACAATGCCCGCAAGTCCGGGAATAATGCCCAAGACACGGATTAAGCCTGGAGAACTGGCGAAGCCGGTGGTGCGGAGAAGCTGGCCCATGTCTGCCTCAGTCTGCGGTTCGGGAAAAAGTTTAGCGCCGACGAGGTAAGTGACGTAAGCCCACAAATACCACGCGATCAGCGACGCGACGACGCCGAGGACAAGCCCGCTGAGCCCTCCGTGCGCAAGGCTGCCGATGCCGCCGGCGACGCTCGAGAGCAGCACGACCACCGCCGCCTGCCCCAAGGCGTCCCTGTCCGCCTCGACCTCCTCGTAAAGGCTTGCGTCCAACTTCGCCGCCCGAATCATCCGCTCTTTGATGTCAGCCACAGTGGAGAAAGGGTTATAAGCAGGCGCGTTGGTTGTCAACCGGAAGAGCCAGGGTGTCGGGTGTTCGGTGTTGGGTGCTAGGTCGTAGAAAGGAGACGAGAGTCGAGAGTTACGCGAACCGAGAAACGCCAAACTCCGCCGGGCAGTATTTCAAATTCCCTTACGTGGATCCGAACCTGGATAGCCTACCGCGGCCGGCAGATTATTATTGACAAGTTGGAATACCTGGCGGATATTGCAACGGATTCGGATTTGATCGGTAGAGCCGCGTTAGGAGATAGGCCAACCGGCATCTGTTGTCTCCTAAAGCGGGTCACTTAATAGGCCAGTCGGGAGGAATCAACTCATGCGCTCGATTATGAAGCGAAGTCTTGCTTTGACCACGGCGTATGGCGTGTTTTTGCTGATCGGCTGCGCGACCACGCGAACGACCATACCCCAAGACTATACCCTGGGGACCAAGGACGAGTCAGTAGTCATCGGAAGGTTGGTGTTGGATCTGGAAAAGCCACCCTTGCCCTTCTTCGCGAATCTGATGCGGATGGCCCTTGCAGTCAGGAACGAGGCTACACAAATAGACTACGCGCTGTCTTGTGACAGGACCGGGCTCGACTCCGAGTTCTTTGCCTCGCTTCCGCCGGGGAAGTACCAATTCGTTCATGCTAGCGCGGGGGACGGGATCTTGCCGTTTCGTGTCCCCATCCCACGTTTCGAAGTAGGAGCAGGCCAAGTACAATACCTGGGAACGATTCGGTTTCGGGGGCAGGCGGGGGACAGCAGTCTCCGTGGCGGGGGCATTTGGCTTATTGAGGACGAGTCGGCGAAGACTATCAAGTCATTTCGCGAAAGATATCCTCGCATCCCTCAGCCCGTTGTAAAATCCGCGATGCTTGAGGGAACCCAACCGGTCCCACCCATCGCCCTTGTGGCCTCCGGACATGGAAAATCGCTAAATAGAATAGTATCCGAAACGTTTATCGGCAAGATTCACGCTTCCTCCATTATAGAGTCCTTCAAAGTCAGCCCAGACAGTAAGCGTGTCGCATATGTGGCCGTCAGTCGCGGGGTTTTTTCAGGCGAGAAACAGTTTCTAGTCGTGGATGGAAGAGAAGAAAAGCAATACGACTACATTGGCGCAGGCACTGTGATTTTCAGCCCAGACAGCAAGCGGGTGGCGTATGGAGCTATAGTAGGCAACAGAGTGTTTTTGGTTGTAGATGGAAAGGAAGATAAAACTTACGATACGATCGGTGGCCGGGGACCTGTTTTCAGCCCAGACAGTAAACGGGTGGCTTACTCCGCTACAGTGGGGAATAAGCACTTCGTGGTCGTGGATGGAAACGGACAAACGCCTTACGATGGCATCGCGCAAGGCACTTTGATTTTCAGCCCGGACAGCAAACGGGTCGCTTATGCGGCTCCTCAATCAGGCAACAAGTGGGTTGTGGTCGTAGATGGAAAAGATGGAACGCAATACGACGCTTTCTTTAGAGGAGGTCGAATCGTCTTCGACCGCCCTGACGGTTTCCACTACCTCGTCGGAAAAGGTAGCGACATTTATCTGGTGGAGGAGACGATAAAACCATAGGGACATTAGTCTGGCACATCGACGGCGAGAACCAGGAGACAAGTTCAAATTGGTACCGTTGCCTAACCAAACGGTTGGATTCCGACACTCGCAAAGCTCGCGCGGCTCACCGCGGCCGTTATCCTTGCACAGATCACATAAATGCGAGAACGTTACACGGTGAAGCAGGGGCGATACTTGGCGTACATCTACTACTACGCCAAAATTCACGGCTGCTCCCCTTCTGAAGCCGAGATGCAAAGCTACTTCGGGGTTACGCCGCCGACTGTGCATCAAATGGTGTTGTCTCTGGAAAGGAACGGACTGATTGAGCGCACGGCCGGCAAGGCCCGGTCGATCAAGGTGCTGTTATCGCGCGATGAGTTGCCGGAACTGGAATAGCCGGGTTTCCGCCCGCGCCATGATTTTGTCCCAGGCGCGAAGCGGCTGATTGCGACGCACAGCAACAGAAATGACGAAGAACAAGCAGCTAATGCCTGAAGAGTTCCAGAGGTGGATCGATGCGCGCAGAAAGTTCCACCTCTCCCACGCGCACGTTCAGATGGCTCGTGAACTGGGCATGAACCCACGGAAGCTGGGCGCGCTGGCCAACAACGACCAAAAAACATGGAAAGCTCCCCTTCCGATTTTCATCGAGCGCCTCTATCACAAGCGCTTTGGCAGAGCTCAGCCCGATCGCGTTCTTTCCATCGAGGACAGAGCCCGAGAACTTGCCGCAAAGAAGGCCGAAAAACGTGAGCGTCGGCAAATGTGACACCAATATCCGTCGCGCTGGGCTTGATTACTTCCAGGCTTTGGGGGATAAAACGCCATAGGTTAGCGTGCATTGCGGCCGCGTCGCATGAGGCGTAGAATTTGGAACGCGAGTCTTTGGAGGTGCTAGATGTCACAGACCTATGCAGAATTAGAACGCGAAGCGCGCCTGTTGTCTGCCGAGGAACGGGCGCAGCTAGCTGATGCTCTGCTTGAATCGCTCCGCGATGAAAAGATCGCCGAGGTCGAGGCTGCCTGGGCTGTCGAGATCGAGCGTCGGGTCTCCGCCTACGAGCGCGGTGAATCCAAGCTTGTCCCTGCCGAAGAGGTCTTCGCGAAGGCACGGACTATCAAAGGCTCGTGAACCAGGCACGGTTTCTAGAGGAAGCCGAAGTTGAATTCCTCAAGGAGGTTCAGTACTACGCCGCCGTACAGGCCAGCGGAGCCGAACGGTTTCGGGCGGCAATCGAAGAGGCGACGGCGCGCGCACTTGCGTTTCCCATGGCTGGCCTCAGCTACATCGCAAGGACTCGACGAGTCTTCGTGAAAGGCTTCCCGTTCTTCCTGGTTTATCGGCCGGAAGCAGCGGGCGTGGTCGTCCTCGCGGTCGTTCACGAGTCCAGGCGCCCGGGGTATTGGATGTCTCGTGCACGCTAACATCACTTTGAAAAATCCGCGCCATCCTGAGTTGCTGCCGGTGGACACGCGGGCGCTTGCCGATACCGGCGCGCTACATCTTTGTATTCCCGAGCACATTTCCATACAGCTTCGGCTTGAGCAGTGACAGGAGCGCGAGGTGACCACCGCTGACGGCTCGAAGCGTTTGTGTTCGTACGTCGGTCCCATCGAAGTGCGTTTTGGCGAGCGGGCCTGCTTTACCGGAGCGCTGGTTCTGGGCGACGAAGTCCTTCTAGGGGCCGTGCCCATGGAGGACATGGATCTCGTTGTTTCCCCGGCGATGCGGACAGTCACGGTCAACCCGGATAGTCCAAACGTTCCATCATCAACGGTTAAATAGGCGGCTTAAAGCCGCTCGTGCCGCCGAGGCGTTCAAAGAAAGATTTCAGCGGCGCAAACGGCCGCCGGCGGTAGCATTCAGCGGCAGGCTGTTGGCCCGACAGTAGCTCGCAATCTGTTCGAGGAAGCGCGGTCCGAGGTCGGCCAGCTTGCGTTCGCCGACGCCGCGTACGCCGAGGAGCGCCGCAGGTGATCCGGGCCGAACGCGCGCCATGTCGCGCAGCGTGGCGTCGCTGAACAATACATACGCGGGCACGCTCCGCTCGACGGCGATTTCCCGCCGTAACATCCGCAGCCGCTCGAACAGTCCTCGATCGACTCCCTCCCACGATTTTTCATCGAAGCGGGACTTGCCGACTTTCGTCTTCGGCTGAAGCAGCCGCACGGCGCGATGGCCGCGCAGCACCGCCCAGGACGCCTCGTTGAGCCGCAGCACCGGACGCTCGTCGGCGGTGCGGTCGAGCAGGCCGCCATCGAGCAGTTGGTAAACCATGTTGCTGAGTGTCTTACGATTCGCGCCCTGCATCAGGCCGTAAGTGGTGAGTTGCTCGTGGCGCCAGCGCCGCACCCGTTCGGTCTTGGCGCCCAGCAGCACGTCTACGACGTGCTCGGCGCCGAAGCGCTCCTCCACGCGCGCCACGCACGAGAGAATCTTCTGCGCCGTGACCGTCGCGTCCGCCAAGCCCTCGACTTCGTTCAAACAGACGTCGCACGCCTCGCAATTCGGCTTCGAGTATTTCTGTCCAAAATATTCCGATAGCTTGCGGTGGCGGCAATGAACGGCGGCGCACAGCCGCCGCATCTGTTCGAGCAGCCCGCGCGCCGCGGCGATCACCTCATCGCGGGCGTCGGCTTCGGCGGCGCTTTTCTCGATCAGCGATTGCCAGCGCAAAGCGTCCGCGGCTGAATAAAGCAGCAGGCACTCCGCCTCCAGCCCGTCGCGACCGGCGCGTCCGGTTTCCTGTTGGTAGTGCTCGATCGACTTGGGCATGGCGGCGTGGATGACGCAGCGCACGTCGCTGCGGTCGATCCCCATGCCGAACGCCACCGTGGCCACCACGACATCGATCTCCTCCGACGCGAACGCGTCTTGCGTTCGGCGCCGT
>JBGPGE010000167.1:0-7240 GCA_041483675.1 Binatia bacterium | reverse complement strand
TCGGTCCCCATTTGTCGATTTCGGCCTTCAGGTGTTCGCGCAGCGCCGCAGGCGTCGCCCGATTTTCCGCGACCGGTTCGGTGCCCAACTCGGCGAATCGCAGCTTTACGTTATCGTCCTTTAAGGCTACCTGGAGAGCTTTGGTCAATGCATCGATGACCGGCTTCGGCGTGCCCTTCGGGGCGTAGAGAGCATGCCAGACGGACACCTCAAAACCCTTGAGGCCGGCCTCGTCCATGGTCGGAACATTGGGCAGAGAAGGCACGCGCTTCTTGGTCGTCACACCGTAGACTTTGATCTTTTCCGCTTTGATCTGGCTGGTCGTGTTCGTCGTCTGATCGCACATGAAATCCACCTGGCCGCCGAGGAGATCGTTCATGGCCGGGCCCGTGCCGCTATAAGGAACGGTCGTGACATCTGTCTGAATCGCGGTCATGAAGAGCATGCCGCACAGGTGCGAGGCGGCGCCGAGGCCGGCGTTGGCGTAATTGACTTTGTCCTTATTGGCTTTCACGTAGGCAATCAGCTCCTTGAGATCTTTGGCCGGAAAGTCCTTCTTGGCCACAAGCGTCATCGGCACCTCGTTGATAAGTCCGATGGGCTCGAAGTCGGTGATGGCATTGAACGGCAGCTTGCGGTAGAGCGCCGGCGCGGTGGACATGCCGATGTGGTGGATGAGAATCGTATAGCCGTCGGGCGCCGCTTTCGCCACCCGATAGGCGGCGATCGTTCCGCCCGCCCCAAGCACGTTCTCGACGATGGTCTGTTGCTTGAGCACGGTGCTCATGGGCTGGGCGATTAACCGGGCGACGGTGTCCGTCGGCCCGCCCGCGGCGTACGGCACGAACATCGTGATCACTTTGGTCGGGTATTGCTGCGCGGATAGCTGCGACGCGAACAGCAACGTAAGGCAAAAGCCCACTCGCAACGCTAATTTCAACATAGTTCACCTCCCGGACAGGTTTGTGCACTATATATCGTTACCTTAGTCCCCCCGCGCTTAGATACTGCCAGAGTATAGAATTTCATGTCAACCGATTTCCCTACGGCCCTTTACACCGGCTGCGCGCCGATTTGAACGGCCGCAGCCTCGGCCCGTTTTTTCTGCTTGAGATAGACGGCCGCGAAGATCGCGACCGCCGCCACCACGGTGGTCACAAAAGGGATAAACGCCAGGACTGCGGCCGCCGCGAGCAGCAACCATTCGACGAGCGTCATCCGCACCAGGAGAAAGGCGGTGGCGACGATCGAGGTTAGAACTATTCCAAGAGTCGCGCAAAAAATCGCCCAAATATTTTGCGTCGGCGTTCCGGTAAGCAGGATATGGGTGTAGGCGAACAACAAGGGCATGACATAGATGACCTTGGCGAAACGAAAACAGGCCCAACCGGTTTTCATCGGATCGGCCTGGGCGATCGCGGCGGCGGCGAACGGCCCCATGGCGACGGGCGGCGTGATGTTGGAGTCGAGGCTCAGCCAGAAAATAATCAGATGGGCCGAGAGCACCGGCACGCCCAGCTTGACGAGCGCGGGGACGCCGATGACCGCGACGACCAGATAGGTCGCGGTGATCGGCAGCGGCAGCCCCAGCACAAAAGTCGCGCAAGCGATCAGCCCGATGGTAAAGACGAGGTTCTCGCCGGCGAGATCCACCAGAATATACGGGAATCGAATCATGATTCCGGTCAACGCCAGCACCCCGATGAGCACTCCCACGGCGCCGGTCAAGGCGGCGACGAACAGGCAGTTTTTGCCCGTGCCCACCAGCGCTTCCCAGATCTCCTTCACTCCCATCCGTGTCTCTTGGCGAAACCAACTGACGGCGATGGTGAAGCCGATGCCGTAGAGCACCGCCATCTGCGGCGAATAGCCCGCAATCAGGACGGCGATCAATACGATGATAGGCAAAAGGAGGTACCAGCCGCGACTCCACACCTCGCGGAAGCGCGGCAGCTCCGCCGCCGGGAAGCCGCGCAGGCCGAGCTTTTTCGATTCGAAGTAAACCATGACGCCGACCGACAGAAAGTAGAGCAGTCCAGGGATAAACGCCACTTTGATGATCTCAAGGTAGGGAATGCCGGTCATCTCGGACATGACGAAGGCGCCGGCGCCCATGACGGGCGGCATGATGGCGGCGCCCGTCGAAGCGGCGGCCTCAACCGCGCCCGCGATGTGGCCGGGGAAACCGGCGCGCTTCATGAGCGGTATCGTGATCGGACCTTTGGTTACCGTTTCGGCGATCGGACTTCCGCTGATCGTCCCCATGAGTAGGCTCGATACCACGGAAGCCTGCGCCGGGCCGCCGGCGATCCGGCCGAGCCCGGCGAGCGAGACGTCGATGAAAAACTTCGCCACGCCGGCCTTCTCAAGAAACGCGCCGAAGGCCACAAACGGGATGATGAACGAGGCGAGCACCTCGGCCATGATGCCGAAGATGCCGTCATTGGTGAGATAGACGTATTCGACGACGCGCCGGATCGAGTAGCCCCGGTGGCCGATGATATACGGCAGGTAATTGCCGAACAGCGCGTAGAGAATCGGCACGATGGCGCAGAGCGCCATGTCCATCCCCAGCACCCGGCGCGCCGCTTCGATCGCCACCACGGTGACCACGAGGCCCAACCAGACCTCGAGCAGGGTGTAATCCCCCGCCCGATAGGCCATCGCTTCATACTCCACCATCCAATAAATCACCCCCACCGCGACGCCCGCCGCGAGCACGAGATCGAGTACCGACGGGGCATCGTCGCGATCGCGCCGCCAGCCTTTGTAGAGCAGCAGCGGCATGACCAGGCTGTAGAGGATGGCGATGCCGCGAAAGTATTGCAGCGAGACCACGCCGACGGTGGACGCCCAGACGTAGTAGAGCGCCACGCCGCCCATCGTGATCTGGGTGGCGACGTTCCAGCGGCCTGAGAGGGCCCGGGTCTGGGTTGGATTTTCAGCCATGGCGTTTGCAGTCGTTAGCGCGCGCGGATGCTCTCGGGAATCTGCAGCCCCACGGCCTTCCAGTAATCCTCGGCCCCTTTATGAAGCGGAAAGGTAATGCCCTGCAGCGCCTTTTGCGGCACCATGTCTCTCGATCCGGTGTGGACCTGGACCATGTGCGCGTTGCCTTCCTTGCTGTAGGCGGCCTCCACCATTTTCTGCACCAGCGCGGCGGAGACTTCTCGATGCACGTACCAGATCACGGGAATCCCGACCGTCGAGGTGTCCTCCGTGATTCCACGGTAGGCGTTGGCCGGAAAAACGTAGCGCGCGAAATAGGGGTATTGCTTGAAAAAGTCGGTCTTCAAGGCCGGCGTATAGATGTCGATGGCGCGAATCGGTTTTTTTGTCGCCGCCTCCATCGTCACGCGGTCCGGCTCGGGACCGGTCCAGAAAAACGCATCCGCTTTGCCGTCGTTCATCGCATCGCCCGCGGCCGCGCCGAGGAGAGGAATGCGGTTGATCTTGTCCCAAACGCCCAGAGAGCGAAACACCCGCTCGGCGCTGGAGAAGGTCCCCGAGCCGGGAGTTCCCACGGCGACGCGCTTACCCACCAAATCGTCGACGGTCTTGATGCCGCTGTCAGCATAGGTGATCGCGTGCGCGACTCCGAAGAAGATGAGTCCGATTGCCCGAAAATTGGTCAAGGGTTTATCCTTGAACTGTTCCAGACCGTGGTAGGCCTCGTGCACGTCGGACGCGAAAGAGAGCCCCATCTCGGCGTCTTTGCTATTCACGCGACGGGGATTTTCCACCGAGCCGCCGGTTGCGGTCACGGAGACGTCAAGGTTGGGGACGTTTTTCGAGAGGTAGGTTCCGATGCCCGTGGCGAAGATGCCGAAGACCCCCGTCGGAGGGCCGCCCGCTATAGTGATCCTTTCCACCGTCTGCGCGCCGGCAGGGGCTGCCGCCAGGCAGAAGAGGGTTGCCGCCAGAAGAGCTAAAAGTGTTTTCATTCTAAGGCTCCTTTCTTGGATTGCTTGGATTGGTTGTCGGCCTGTTTGTTAGACGATGCTAGAGCTTCGGTATTTCTAGCTATTTTCCCCTGTACCAAGATTTGGCCGCTTTTACCACAGGGCCGTGAGGAAGCAAGTCCGACTATATCGCAGGTCACGGCTGAAACGCCACAGGCCTGTCAAACAGTGCTTCTGAGATATATAAGCGCGGTGGTCCTCTCGGCTTGTGAGACCGGGTTGGGAATGCTCACCCGTGGCGATGGGCTGGTTGGGCTGACCCGCGCCTTCATCTACGCCGGCACGCCTTCGATCGTCACGACTCTCTGGAAGGTCAACGACCGGGCGAGTTTCGAGTTGAGGCGGAAGTTTTACCGGAATCTCAAAACCGCCAAGAAATACGAGGCGCTGCGGCAGGCGCAGCTCAAGACGATGGAACAGTTCCCGGAGCCTTTCTACTGGGCGGCGTACCAGCTCACGGGCGAATCGTAGGCAGAGTGACAACGTTAAACGATAAAGGAGACACTTTATGAATCGGAGTCTATTCCACCGCGCAATCTTGGCGGCCTTTTTCTTCGGCCCCTTGCCGTTGGCGGTATCCGTAACTGCAGAGGAGATAAAAATCGTCGCGTTGGGCGCGAGCCAGACCGAGGGCAAAGGGGTCGCGAAATCCGATGCTTATCCCGCTCAGCTTGAAAATTTATTAAAGGCCGACGGTTTTGCCGTGTCCGTGGCCAACGAAGGCGTATCGGGGGAAAACACGAGAGACATTTTACACCGGCTGGATCGCGCCGTCCCGGCCGGAACGGCGATCGTCATTGTGCAGCCGGGAACGAACGATAAAAC
Organism: Binatia bacterium; assembly: GCA_041483675.1. Taxonomy (GTDB): domain Bacteria; phylum Desulfobacterota; class Binatia; order UBA9968; family UBA9968; genus 2-12-FULL-60-19. The sequence continues at coordinate 2,453 of JBGPGE010000167.1, read as the reverse complement.
TTCCAGCAAGCAACGCGCTTCGGTCAGTCCCGCCGAGACAAGAAAAAATGTCGAGCAAATGCTTGCAAGAGCTAAAGAGCGGAACGTCAAGGCGATCTTACTGGGGTATCCCGGCGATAGCGGTCGAGAAATTGCGCAACAACACTCAGCCGTCTGGTACGGTCAACCGAACAAAGATATCTCTGCCGACATGAAACAAGCGGACGGGCAGCACTTCACAAAGGAAGGAAATGCAGTTCTTGCAAAGAACCTGTCACTGCTAATCAAAGATATGCTTTCAAAGTGAAGAATTCCGACGTGGGTTGCGCTTAAAGGCCAGCCGACGGTTTTTCCAACAGTTGTTTCACTCCCTGCAGGAATCTCGCGGCGGTGACGCCGTCGGCGATGCGGTGGTCGGCGGAGAGTGTCATTGTCATCATCGAGCGCACCGCGATCTGGTTTCCGTCCGGTACCACGCGCCGGGCGACCTGGCCCACGGCCAGGATGGCGCACTGGGGCGGGTTGATGATCGCGATGAAGTTATCGACGCCGAACATGCCGAGGTTCGAGACTGTAAACGTTCCCCCCTCGTAGTCGAGAGGCAAGAGTTTTTTCTTTTGCGCCTTCTCCGCCAGCTCGCGGCTTGCCGCCGCCAATTGATCGAGGCTCAGCCGGTCGGCATTGCGAATCACCGGCACCACCAGCCCGTCCTCAAGCGCCACCGCGACTCCAAGATTGATCTCGGGAAAAATCTCGATCCCCTGCTCTGTAAAGGTCGAATTAAGCGAAGGGAAATCCTTCAGCGTTTGGGCGGCGGCCCGGAGGATGAAATCGTTGATCGAGGGAACGAGCGCGGCCTTTTTGTCCTTCGCCTCGCTTCGCTTTCTGCCCACCTCCGTCATGTCAACGTCGATGCCGACGTAGAAGTGCGGCGCGCTCTGCTTGCTCTTCGCCATGCGCTGGCCAACGATCCGGCGCATGGCGGTGAGCGGGACTATCGTGTTTGTTTGCGGGGCTGCGGCCGTGGGAGGTTGCGCCTGCGTCGCCCGGATCACGTCCTCGGCGGTGACGCTCCCGCCGGGGCCGCTGCCGTTTAAAGACGCGAGGTCGATGCTCTTATCTTTCGCGATCTTCCGCGCTGCTGGGGACGCGAGGACGTGTCCGGCGCGACGGGGCGCGGCCACTTCCGCAACAGGCGCCGACCTTTTTTCGGCGGCTTGGATCGGAGACGGCTTCACGGCTGCCGGCGGAGTCTCGAAACTTGCCGCCTTCTCGCCTGCGGCCAGGATCACGGCGATCCTCTGACCGACCGGCACTTCGTCTCCCGCCGCTGCGGTCACATTCGCGAGGATTCCGGAAGCGGGCGCTTCGACCTCCACCGTCGCCTTGTCGGTTTCGACCTCCATCAGCGGCTCGCCCTTTTTAACCGCGTCGCCGTCGGCTTTCAGCCAACTGACCAGCTTCCCTTTTTCCTGCGCCATCCCAAGCGCGGGCATGATTACGTCGGTTGGCATGTTAAAATCGTTGCTCGTGTTCGTTCGTCGTGTTCGTCAATCTAAAATCGGCAATCGAAAATCTAAAATTACTTGATCACCTTGTCCGCCCGGTACAGCACCGACTGCGGGATCGTGACGCCGATCTGCTTGGCCGTCTTGAGATTGATCACCAGCTCGAACTTCTTCGGCTGCTCCACCGGCAAGTCGGCTGGCTTGGCTCCTTTGAGTATCTTGTCCACGTAAGTAGCCGCGCGGCGGAAGATGTCATTAGTGCTCGGTCCATAGCTCATGAGGCCTCCAGCTTCCGCAATTTCAGGTTGTACGTATATCCCCGGCAGCCGACTCTTCACAGCCAGCTCCACGATTCGGCTTCGCTGGCTGTAGAATATTACGTCCCCAAAGACTATAAGGGCCCCGGCGCGCTCCTTTCTCATCGCGGTAAAGGCGCGCTCGAAGTCATCGGGTCCTTTCACCTCCAAGGAGAGAAGTGTCACCCCGAATGCTGGGGCCGCGGCCTGGGTCTCCCTCAATTGGAGCGGGTTCGTGGGGTTGGCCGGATTCAAGAGGACGGCGACGCGGGAGGCCTTGGGGACCACCTCCTTGAGCAATTCTAGCCGTTTCCCGCTTGACTCCGGTGTAAGGTTGGACAACCCCGTGGCGTTGCCGCCTGGCCGAGCCAGACTCTCAACAAGGCCGGTGCCAACAGGATCACCGACTACCACCATCACGATGGGAATCGTTCTCGTCGCGTTTTTGAGCGCCTTGCTGGCTGTCGTCCCATTTGTGACGATGACGTCAGCATTAAGTCTAACAAGCTCGGCAGCAAGCTCAGGAAGTTGCTCGACTCTGTCCTCTCCCCATCGCCACTCAATCGTGATGGTCTTTCCCTCGACGTAGCCAAGGTCTCGCAGCCCTTGCAGGAAGGCCTCGGTACGGGGCGAGAAGTTAGCAGGGGTGCCTGGAAGGAGAACACCTATC
>JBGPGE010000166.1:0-7285 GCA_041483675.1 Binatia bacterium | reverse complement strand
GCTTGCTGCGTAATGGCGATTCCAAGTTTTCTCAAGGTCCGTCATTCCCGCATGCTTTTAGCGGGAATCCAGGCGAAACTCGGACTGGACCCCCGATAAAAACATTCGGGGGTGACAACTTTGGAGAAAATTATCATAAAGTTTTTCGATACCCCGCAGCTTGCTGTGGGGTAGTTCATTTCAAAACTCAAAATTCCTAATTACCAAGGGGTGTGAATTTCTTTCCCGCTGAGTTCCACGTAAACCCTTTCCGGCTTGAACGGCTTGCCGTCGAGCCGGTCTTTCAGCCAGTCGAAGATGATCGTGCGGGCGCGCGGGTTGCGGATCGAGTGGCGCTCTCCCTCGTAAACCACCAGGGTTTTCGGCGCGCGGACTTCATCCATCAACTGATAGACGGACTCGATCGGGCAGAGCTCGTCGTCCTCGCCGGCGACGACGAGATACGGACAGGCGATCTTCGACGCCACGTCTTTGAGCGACAGCGTCTTGGCGAATTCGTCGAACGCCGCCTCGTCGTCGTAGCCCGACATGTACATATAGTTGAGCTTGAAAGTCGGCGAGGCGGTGTTGAAAATCGTGTACTGGCCCGGCTCGACGCAGACGCCGCTCACGGCCAACGCCTTGAAACGCGCTTCGGCTGCGGCGACACGCGGCCCCCAATAGGAGCCCATGCTGGAGCCCATGATCGCTAAACGGTTGCCGTCGATCTCCGGCCGCTTCACGAGATAATCACAAGCAGCCTTGCCGGCGTCCTCGTAATTTGCCGCCGTGCATTTGACCCCTCCCGCCCGCGTCTCGCCCTGGCCCGGCCCATCGATCGAAAACACCGCGATGCCCCGTTCCAGATAGGGATCGCCCTGCATCGGGTTGTCTTCCTTGCAGCCGTCCATTCCGGGAATGTAAAGGATGCACGGGACCTTGTCTCCCGCCTTCAGGCCGGGAGGCAGGTGAAGAATGGCTGTCAGAGTTTTCCCCTCGAAGGGCAGCCCGACGCGCTCGATGGGCCTCCCTGCAAACTGGATAAACTTGTCGTAGCAGGCGCGCTTTCTCTCGACCCACGCGATTCTCTTCGGGTTATTGTCTTCGTAGATCGCCCAGACGGCGTTGCTGTAATAGGTCGCCGCGACGTAATAGTGCTCGCGCGCCTCGACGTCGTGGCCGGCCTTTTCGGCTTCGCGCCCCAGATCCTCCCGGCGCAGCGCCGCGCGCGAGAACTCGCGCGGGATGTCGGTAAATTTTTGTATCCTGCGGCTGATCTCCCGCAGCTCGCCTTCGACGCCGGGGCCGCAATTGCGCAGGATCTTTCCCGTCCGCCCCTGGTCCCAATCGAGCCCTCTCGTCTGGATCACCTGGTCTAGAAGCCAGCGCTGCTCGCGCCAGCGCTTCATCTTTCGTTCAGTCTCGACTCGCATGATGCACCTCCTAAAATCCAGGCGCACACGACGGCAATCTTTCACCCTACAATCAGCGTCTCTTCAGGCGAAGAAAGGGGATCGTCACTCCCGCGGAAGCGGGAGTCCATACCCCCTCTTTGTCTCCCCCTTAACAAGGGGGAGATCGAGTGGGGGTTCTGGATTCCCGTTTTCACGGGAATGACGGACAAAGCGTAAGCCATGGGATACATCCGGTTCACGGTCGGCCACACTATTTCGGTTTTACAAATCGGTCGTCGATGAACTTTCGCAGGTCGGCGTTCTTGAGCGCGGGCACGCTGTCCGCCAGACTCTCCCGCACGGCTTCCAGTCCTTTCAGCGACGGGTAGGGCGGGCTTGTGAGAGCGGTAGCGTACTCTTTGTATCCGCCCTCGAGGATCGCATCGTTGTCCAGGCGCGTGTAGCGCTTCAGCACTTTGAGAGCCACCGTGCGATTCTCGGTGTAAATTTTGGCGCCTTCGGTCAGCGCGGCCATAAAGGCGCGCGCGGCGTTCGGATTGGCATTGATATAGTCGCGTTTGACGGCGATGCCGGAGAACGTGAACTCCTTGCCGAGATCCGGGATAAAAACCAGGGATCGGTAGCCGAGATCGAGCGCCAACGTCGAGGTCGGCGGGGAGAGTATCCCCGCTTGCACGGCGCCGGCTCTAAGGCCCGCGAGGATCTCCGGTATGCCGCCCATGCCGATCAATGTCGCGTCCTTGGCGCTTAGGCCAAGATGTTCGAGAGCGGCTCTAGCTGCGAGGTCGGCCGCCGAGCCGATCCGAGTGATGCCGATTTTCTTCCCCTTGAGACCTTCGGCATTCCTGATGGACGGTTCCGTAATCAACGCAAAAACCATCTTATGGACCGTCGTTCCGATCCACGCGAAGTCGGCTCCTTGCGCCCAGGCGGTCATCATCGGCCCCGGCGCCAGATGGCCGAACTGGATCTCGCCGGCGATCAGCGCCTGCGCCACAGTGGTGCCGCTGCGAAAGTAAATCAGCGACGAGTCCAGGCCGTGTTTTCTGAACAGCCCTTCCTCATGCGTCAGCCACAGACTACCGATGCCCGCCGAGATCGCGCTGTAGGCGATCTTCACCGGGCGGTTTTGCGCGGCTGCGCCGGTGGCGAGCGTTGCCGCAACGGCGAGGGCCGCGCCCGCTTTTAAGAGTAGCCTTTTTGCATCCATATTGGCTCGCCGCCGCTCGTGTAAGTTGGCTAGACTCTAGACAAAAAACCCCATGATGGCAACGACTATTTCAGCCGCGACTCCAGGTTGACCCTGAGGAAAATTTATGTGTATAGTATTTTCGCTTTTTCCGAGCGTGTAACTTCCTATGCTATTCGACTTCGCCAACGTTCTGGTCTTCACGGTTTTGGGCGCGGCGTTTGTCGGCGTCAATCTACTGATCGGCAAGTTTCTTCGCCCCAGCAACCCGCAGATCCGCAAGCTCTCGACTTACGAGTGCGGCGAGCCCTCCAGCGGCAGCGCCTGGATCAACTTCAACGTCCGTTTTTACATCGTTGCCCTGATCTTCATCATCTTCGAGGTCGAGATCGCCTTTATCTTTCCCGTGGCGACCACCTTTCGCCGATGGATCGAGAACGGCCAGGGCGGCTTCGCGTTCATTGAAATACTATTATTCGTCGGGATCCTTTTCCTGGGTCTGGTCTATGCCTGGGCGAAGGGCGATCTGGAATGGATCAAAAAAGTCAAAGCGTAGTCTGGGAGAGGAAAATATCGGAATGAAGCCGCTGCTCAATTCCTTGCCTGAGACGATTTTTACCACCAAAGTGGACGCCCTCCTTAACTGGGGACGCGCCTCTTCGCAGTGGTACATGCTGTTCGGTCTGGCCTGCTGCGCGATCGAATTGATGCAGACCGGCGGGCCGCGCGCCGACCTGGACCGTTTCGGCTGCGTCCCGCGCGCCACGCCGCGCCAGTCGGACCTGATGATCGTGGCCGGCACTCTGACCTATAAGATGGCCAAGCGCACCAGGTTGCTCTACGATCAGATGCCCGATCCCAAGTACGTCATTTCCATGGGAAGCTGCTCCAATTGCGGCGGGCTGTTCCAGCTCGCCTACTCGGTCTGCAAGGGCGTCGACAAGATCGTGCCGGTCGATGTCTATGTGCCGGGATGTCCGCCCCGCCCCGAGGCGCTCACCGAGGGGCTGCTCAGGATTCAAGAAAAAATGATGCGCGAGCGCTGGTTGGTCAGGCCGGCCGCATCGGCTGCGGAGCCGGTGGGGGCGTAAGGGTGGAGGCGAAGGAGATATACGCCAGGCTCGAACGACGGTTTCCGGGCAAGGTGAGCGGCTTTCGCGGAGAGGTATCCGACCCCTGCCTTCAGGTGGACGGCGCGGCGATCGTGGAAGTTTGCCGCTACCTGCGGGACGACCCCGAGCTGGATTTTCACGTCCTCTCCGATGTGACGGGCCTCGACCTGCCGAAGGACAACAAGCTTCAGGTTGTCTACCATCTCTACTCCTACTCCAAGCGCCACCAGATCGTCTTGAAAGTCGACCTGCCGCGCGAGACGGCTCACGTCTCCACGGTGGAGGGGGTGTGGAAGGCGGCCAACTGGCTGGAGCGCGAGGTCTTCGATCTTTTCGGCGTTGTCTTCGACGGCCACAGCGATTTAAGAAGAATCCTGCTGCCGGAAGATTGGGTCGGCCATCCTTTGAGGAAAGATTATGTGGAGCAGGAAGAATACGACGGCATCAGCACCCAGCGGGCGCCGCTGGTAGAAAAACTGCTGCGCTGAGCAGAAGGCCATGAGCGAGGCGATTCACACCGAAGGCAACGGTTTTCACACCGAGGACATGACGCTCAACGTCGGTCCGCAGCATCCGAGCACGCACGGGGTGCTGCGCTTCGTGGTGAAGACCGACGGCGAGGTGATTCGCGAAGCCATTCCGGACGTCGGCTACCTCCATCGCTCGATTGAAAAGATCGGCGAGAAGGTCACCTGGCACGGCTACGTCCCCTATACGGATCGGGCCGACTATCTCGCCGCGATGTTCGCCAACCAGGGATTCTGCATGGCGGCGGAGAAGTTAGGCGGCATCGAGGTGACGCGGCGCGGGGAGTTCTGCCGCGTCATCGCCTGCGAGCTCAATCGGATCGCCAGCCACCTGATCGCCGTCGGCACCTTCGCCCAGGACATCGGGGCGGTCACACCGTTCCTCCACGCGCTGAGGGAGAGAGAAAGCATCAACGATCTGATGGAGATGATCTGCGGCGCGCGGCTCACCTACAATTACCTCAGAATCGGCGGGGTAGGCTACGATATTACGCCTGAAACCTGCGACCGCATCACCGCCTTTCTCGACCACTTCGAGCCGATCACGGACGAGTACGACCGCTTGCTCTCGTTCAACAAAATCTACGTCGAGCGGCTGGCCAACGTCGCGGTCATCACTAAGGAGGAGGCGTTTCAGTACAACATCGTCGGGCCGAACCTGCGCGCCTGCGGAGTCAAATGGGACATCCGGCGCGACATTCCGTATTCGGTCTACCCGGAGCTGGAATTCGAGGTTCCGGTGGGCACGGGCGAGCGCGGCACGCTGGGCGACTGCTACGACCGCTATATCGTGCGCATCCACGAGATCCGGGAGAGCTGCAAGATCACCCGCCAGGCTCTTAAGATGCTGCCCAAGGGGCCGGCGATCGCCAAGGTGCCGCGCAAGTTCAAGCCGCCCGCGGGCGAAGTCTACGTTAGAGTAGAGGCGCCGCGCGGCGACATGGGCTATTACGTGGTGAGCGACGGCAGCGAGTATCCCTACCGCGTGCGAATCCGCACCGGCTCCTTCACGGCGATGGGAATCATCGACAAGCTGAGCCGGGGGCTCATGGTGGCGGACTTGATCGCGCTGATCGCCAGCCTGGACGTGGACGCGCCGGAGATCGATCGCTAACTCGGAAACAAACATGCAGCAGTTTATCGATCAGCTTATTCAAAACGGTTACTTTGCGGGCGCGCCGAAGCAATTGGTGTACGCCGGCGCGATGATCCTTGCAGCCCTGGTCGTCCTCTCGGTCTTCGTCGCGCCGCTCGCGGGCGTCACGAGCTGGCTCGAGCGCCGGGTCTGGGCAAGAATGCAGTCGCGCGTCGGGCCGAACCGGGTCGGGCCGCAGGGAATTCTTCAGTGGCTCGCGGACGGGATCAAAAACCTGCTCAAAGAAGACATTATCCCCACGTCCGCCGATAAGTTTCTCTTCTCTCTCGCCCCTTACGTCGTCTTCGTCGGATTCCTCTCCGCCTTCGTCGTGATCCCGTTCGGCGGCGAACTCATCGTGGCCGATCTCAACATCGGCATTCTCTATCTGCTCGCCGTCACCTCCGTGGTCGTCGTCGGCATCCTGATGGCGGGCTGGTCGTCGAACAATAAATGGTCGCTGCTCGGCGGCATGCGCTCCGCGGCGCAGATCGTGAGCTACGAGATCCCGGCGGGCCTGGCGGTGCTGACGATCGTCTTTGTCGCCGGCACGCTCAGCACGCAGGGCATCATCAACGGGCAGGGCTGGGCGCCGTGGGATTGGTTTTTGTTCTACAACCCCTTCACCTTCGTCGCGTTTTTCCTCTACTTCACCGCCGCCCTCGCCGAAGGGAACCGCACGCCGTTCGACATCCCCGAGGCCGAGTCCGAGCTGGTGGCGGGCTACGTCACGGAATATAGCGGGATGCGATTTCTGTTTTTCTTCTTCGCCGAGTGGGGCAATCTCTACGTGATCGGCTCGGTAGCGACGATCCTCTTTCTCGGCGGGTGGCATATCCCGGCGATTCCGGCAATCGCGGACCAGCCGATCCTCAAAGGCGCGCTTCAATTCCTGGTCTTTTTCGTCAAGGCCTATTTTTGGGTTTTCGTGGCGATGTGGGTTCGGGCCACGCTCCCCCGCGTCCGCGTGGACCAGTTGATGTCGCTCTGCTGGAAATATATGGTCCCGCTATCGTTTGCCTGCGTGGTCGGGACGGCGGCATGGATGCTGATCTGGCCCCAGGGGAATCGGCCTGTGAGCATGCTTATGTTTGTCGTCGGGCTCGTGATCCTGGGCTTCTTTTTCAAGCGGGTGGGCTACCAGATCCGCCACGCGCGGCCGGTGCTCTACCTGAAACCCTATATTTAGAGGCAAGCGATGGAAGCCGTAAACGGATACGTAAGAAATATTTACGAGACGGTCACGACGATCTTCGAAGGGATGACGATCACCTTCTCTCATCTGATGCGCCGTCCGACGACCGTGCAATATCCGGATCGGATCCCCAAGCCGGTGCAGGAGACCCTGCCTTTAAGATACCGCGGCATTCTCGAAGTGGATCTCGACATCTGCACGGGTTGTCTCGCCTGCGAGCGCGTCTGTCCGATCACCTGCATCACCATCGGCATCGATATGAATAAGGAGACCAAGCAGCGCAGCTTCAGCCATTTCGACATCGATATTTGCAAGTGCATGTACTGCGGCCTCTGCGCCGAGGTCTGTCCGACGGGCTCGATCCGCCATTCGCAGGAGTTTGAAGGGGCCAGCTACAATCCGGCCGGCCTAGTGCGCCATTTCGTCGCTGAGCCGGTCGGCCTCTACAAGCCCAAGAAGGGCGGGGAGACGGACCCGACGCTGGTTACGAAGGTGGAAGTCGGACTGAAATACCTCGACGAGTTTGCCACCCCGGAGGGAGCGGGAGGGGCGGGAAAAGAGGAGGGATAGACGCCTGATGCTCAGTCAGGCTTTGGATCGGTTCTGCCAGCATTGTAAACCCCGCCTCTTGAGGCGGGCACAAAACCGATGGGGTTTCCAAAGGGGAGAAGCGGCAGCTCTCCCCTTTGGTCGAACACGGGGATTCAAACCCCGTGTTCGATATAAGTTGATT
>JBGPGE010000165.1:0-7315 GCA_041483675.1 Binatia bacterium | reverse complement strand
ACAAACAAAACTCGAGTGGTCGCGCCCAGAGTGAGCAAACGAGGAAACGTGTCAAGCCTACTGTTGGCTTTTTAAACAAAGATATCGAGGAGTCAGGGCTCGGAAGCCCAACCTTGAGCCGCCTCTTCTTGCCGTATTGCCAAGATCAGCGGGCGATTCATTTGAAGCGCAGCGACGGTAGCTCTACCCGTCGGTGTTAGCCCAACAATACGAAATCCTTGCCAACGAAAGTGGTCTCGCCACCGCTGGCGGCGTGGGTGAAACAAGGCCACTCTCCGGTTGGTACTGGGTTCGATGGCGGAACGTCGTGCCTCCTTGCGCAATGAACAGGAGACGCAAGCGAGAGCTAAATTCGCGGCCGCAGTCCGACCGCCGGTCACCTTGTGTAAGATATGATCAATGTGGAAGGTGGCCTCCTGGCCTTTCTGCGTCAATCGGCAATATTCGCATCGATCTCCCGCTCGCTACACAACCATTCGACGCAAGCGAGCGGGAATATCGCTCATGGCTTCTTCGCTCGACGGCTGCCGGCTCGTTCCACTCGCAGCCGGAGCAGCGAAAGCATCTCGGCGAGGTTGACGAGCCCCTGGGCTTCTTTGCGCTCCGCCGCAGTTAGCCGTTTGCCACTGTCTTGGCGGTCCAGGAGTTCTTGGAGTCGGGTGTTAACCCCTGGCGGCAATCGAAACCGCGCCAGATCATCAGGAACCTCTAATTGAATCGCGACCATCTGTGGCATGTCATCTCCTCAATAGTTTTGACTTTCGAGCATCATACCAGGCTACAACTCATATGTCTCTCCTCCCCGTTGGGCTCATGAGTGGCAACAAAAGATGAAATCTGGGGTTGAGGGTCAGACATTGCAATGTTAACAATCTTTCTTGAATTTTAAGCGGTAGTGAATCCAAAGAGGCGTGAGACACGGACCTGAACTCCCGAACGATATTTGGGTTCATGGGAATTGCCGGGTGGAGCGGAATCAAAGGGCGAACCTTTTTCAGCGGCCTGCTATTTGAGGCTTTTGAGCGGCGAGAAGTCGAAAGCATCGCCGAAGGATAGCGGTTTGGGGATTTCGCCGCGGGCGTGGGCGCCCTCTAAATAGCGCTTGATTTGTTCTTCGGGCATCATCAGGCCGTCGACCAGGACGCCGCGAAGATCTTCATAGGATTCGGCTGCGACAGTTGCGTTGACGTTGAAATTCTTTTCGATGTAGGCGATGACGCCCTGCCGGTCCGCGCGAATCGACTCCAACGCCTCGCGCATCGCTCTCAGCACGCTCTTCACCCGTTCGGGCTGCTTTTCGATCTTCTGGCGGCTCGTCACCAGGCCGAGCCACGGCAGGTCGGGGAGCGACCTGCTTTTAGCCAGTACTTTGTATCCCCTCTCCGCCATCGCGCCGGTGAACGGCGGGCTCAAGACCGCGGCGGCCACCGATCCCTGCTGCAACGCGGCGAGGCTGACCGTCGTGCTGCCGCTCTGGATAAACGTGACCTTCTTCGCGTCCACGCCGCTCTGCTCCATCATCATCACGCCGTAGCGATGGCTGTCCGATCCGAGGCGGGACACGGCGACGCGCTTTCCCTCCAGCTCCTTGAGGCTTCCGAGATTTGCCGGACTGACCAGAGAGAAAAGCGGCGCGCGATAGAAGACTGCAACCGCCTTGAGCGGCATTCCACCGGCGATGGCCAGCGTCGCGGGGCCGATGGCCGGATTGAAATCAACCTCTCCGGATACCAGCCCGACCATCTGAAGGTCGCTGCGCATCTGGATCAGCTCGCTGTCGAGCCCGTGTTTTTCAAAAATCTTTCTGTCCTTGGCGTAGTAGAACGGCAGGAACGTTACATTCCTGACCGAGAGACCGATCCTCACCTTTTCCAACGCGTAAGCCGGACTCACGCCGAAGATCGCCAGCAGAACAAATCCGACCCACGCCAGAGTCGCTCCGGTTCGGAAACGCGTCACTTGTCTTTTGCAAGGACCCATCGAACACCCCATGAACATCACGTCTCAGAAGTTCGACGAAACAGTCGCACTGTCGCCAGCGTCATTCCCGCGAAAGCGGGAATCCAGTCTCCGTTGAATTCCCTGGATTCCGGCTCTCATCAGCCTGAAGCTGACTCGGCCGGAATGACGGTTCGGTTTAGATGGCGAATTTCTGAAACACCCTCCTAGTCAGCCACCTCTCCCTGCTGCGTTATCATCAGCCCGATATTTTCCATCGCGGGGCGCCCGGTGTGGACGAGAATCCGCGCCGGCTCTTTGCCCGCGCTGAAATGCTGGTGCCATGAAAAAACCGGAATCGCCAGCGTGTCGCCTTTTTTCCATTGATAACGCTTGTCTTCGATGATGCTGTAGCCCTCTCCCGCGAGAATGTGATTGACCTCTTCGTAGAGGTGGCGGTGCGCCCCCGATCGCTTGCCCGGCTCGATCTCAGCAACGCAGGTGGACATGACTTTGACGTAGAATCCGAGCTTCGGGTCGACCACCGGCGCGACCCAGCCCATCGGCGTCTTCTCGAATTTCAGATCCTTCCCCTTGACCAGAACCTTCCCTCCGCGGCGCGCCTGCTCTTCGCGCTCGGCGAAGGTCAGTTGATCGAAGTAGATTTTCGCCGCCGTCGAGCCCTCGTACTCCTTGGGATCGATGCCTTCGGGAATCCCCCGCTGCGCGTCGGGGATCTCCACCGCCCCCGGGATCAGGCTCTTCTTTTCGTCGGTGTCCTTCTGGGCGAAGACCCAATATTCCGGAAAGCGCTCGTCCTCGTAAATCGCCACGCCGATGCCCATCGAGAGCGGCCCCGTCGTTGACGCCACGTAAACCATGTCTTCGTTGGACAGGTTGATGTGGCGATGCCAGGCGAAGACCGGCACGCAGAGGAAGTCGCCGGGCTCCCAATCGTAGCGGACGCCGTCGATGATGCTGTAGCCGTGTCCCTTGAGGACGTAGATGACCGCCTCCACCGTATGGCGGTGGCCCATGAACCGCCACTTGTTCTCGGCTTCGCCGGGAGGAAAGCCGTTGATCCAGAAACGGATGATGCGCGAATTGAAGCCGATCCGGGGATCGACCAGCAGGACCCAGTTGTGACCGGCGAATTCGCGGTCGATCTTTTCGCGCGGGACATGGACCGGAGACGCGGCCCTCCGCTTAAGCTCCTCCTTGGCGAAGCTCACCATCTCCATGTACATTCTGAGATACTCGTCGTAACCCGGTGGCTTGGTTTCCATCATTCTCCTCGTGTTGCGCTGTACTTTCTTGAGCTGTGTTTCAGAAGTTTACCAAAGAAATCCCGACGTTCTCATTCGTCATTCCCGCGAAAGCGGGAATCCAGGCCGTTTTGAATCTCCTGGATTCCGGCTCGCCCCCCGCTTTCGCGGGGGTTGGCCGGAATGACGGCAAGCTTTTGTTGCGAATTTCGGAGAAACCACTCTAAGCCTTTTCTGCTTCTTCCATCGCCGCGCGCAGCATGACCCCATGCAGATCGACCGAAGTCATCGCGCAATATTCCACGCCGTACGTCGGCCGTTCGGCCGCCATGCCGGTTTCTATCAAACGCTGCAAAGCCATCCGATTGAAGCTCCCATGACCCATGACGCCCTCTTCGTGCTCCTCCAGATCGGCCTCGACGTGGGTGGCAAAATAGGTCGCCTTCTCGCGATCGAAGCCGTAGTGCTCGGTCAACGCCTTGTAGCAGACCGCCGACCAGTGGCCGATCTGCTCCTCGGTCGTCACCGAGCCGTACCACTCCGCCGCCGTCCCCTCGTAGATAATGCCGCGCATGAAGTCGATCTTGGCGCGAAATTCCGAGAGCATGGGCTGCGTGAACACTTCCTCCTCGGTGAGACCGAACGCCTTGGCCGTCTGTAGCATCACCAGAAAATGGCCCGGCGGCTTGGGATGGATAAATTCATCGGCGATCTTCTCTCCGAGCGGCGCCATCAAATCGCGGTTCGCCTTAAAGAAGGTCAGGTGCTTGTGGTAGGAGCACGCCGCCAACGTGTTGATCTCGATCGTGTAGGCGCCCCAGTTTTTGAAAAAAGTCTGCAACACCTTGAGCGGCAGCTTGCCCTCGACCAGGCGCGTCATGAACGGCGTGCGGTTCACCCGCTGCTCCCATCGCTCGGCCACCTTGCGATAAACTTCATCCACGGTCTTTTTCGCCACGTCCGCTGTGACCTTTTTCCCCAGTTCGATCTTGATCGGCATCAATTCCCCTTCCTTACAGGATCGAGCATGCTCGTGAAAGTGGTTCATCGAGGTGGGAGCCGGCGCATCCGATACTGCCGGTAGGATTAAGCAGCTACCCATTGCGCCGGCTCGGAGAGCGGGTGGTGGCTCCCACCGGCCTCTTCATTTCAGCCCCAACTCCTGATTGACTTCCCGCTGAAGAGAAAAATCGAAAATCTTCGCCGCCGGAATGGGCGCGGGGAGGCCGAGAATCTGCGCGTCCATCTTGAGGTATTCGCCGATCTCCTCGTCGGTCGGGATTCCGTTCGTCGTAAACGCCGCACGGGAGATACGGTAAGTCTCCAGCGCCGTCGCCATATCCACGCTCAAAACCTTGGCCAGCACCTCGGCGGCGCCGCGCTCGTTCTGGTGAAAATAGCGGTTGCCCTTGGCTCGCGCGCGGAGAATCCGTTTGACGAAGCTTCGCCGGCTCTCCAACGTCTTCTCCTGAACCGCAAGACCGTTTTGCAGGCTCGTGAACTCCTCCATCGCGTTGGCGAGCACGTTCATCTTGTGCTTGTCGCGCGCGAGGATCAGCGTCGGTGGAGAGAGAATGCCGATCTGAATAGTGCCGCTAACCAGCGCCTGGAGCTGCGTCGGCACATCGCCGGCGAGGAGGACGGTCACGTCTTTGTCCGGGTCGAGCCCGGCCCGGCGCAGCATGCGGATGCCGGCGGTATGCTGGCTGCCGCCGAACGTCGTCGTTCCCATGATCTTGCCTTTGAGATCGAGGAAAGACTTGAGCTCCGGCCGGCTCACCAGCCAGAAAAGCGGCCGCCTGAGGCTCACGGCGAGCGTCTTGACGGGAGCGCCGCGCTGGATCGCCCGGATCGCGCTGCCGACCGAGCCGAGCGCATCGACGTCGCCGGAGACGATGGCGGCGATGGCGGCCGTCGCTCTCACCTGCACGAGTTGCGGATCGAGTCCCTCTTCGCGGAAAAAGCCGCGCTCCTGCGCGATAAAGAGGTCCACCGACGCGATGCTGCGACTCGAATAGGTGATCACCGCTTTCTGAAGCGGGCCTTGCGCCCGAAGCTCGGACGGCGATGTAAGAGCGAATAGCAAGAGCGGAATGAAGACGAGAATCGTCATGACGGTTATTTCCTTTTGAGTTCGGTCCTTCGAAACAGTGAGGGTTAGTTTCCGCTCTTATCACATGCAAGTATCTCGGAGCAATAAGGGGGGAGTGCTGAGTGCCGGAGACAATGACAGGCTTGCTTGGTTGACAATGTTTCAGTGCACCTTCTATAGTCCTCTCTGGGGGATTGTTTCGCTACGATGAGTGCGGCATTGCAGGACGACGTAGTTTTCGTTCACACCTCGGATTTACATCTAAGCGCCGACCCGGTTCTCGGCCCATCCTCCTTCGATTCACTGGGAGTTCTCCGCGCGGTCCTGGCGGCTGCGACCGCGGCGCGCGCCCATCTCGTAATACTCGCGGGCGACACCTTCGACCATAATCGCCAGCCGCCGGAGCTGGTCGAGCGAGCCGCTGAGATGATGGATGATTTCGGCGCGCCGATCGTGATTCTGCCCGGCAATCACGATCCCCTGACGCTTGACTCCGTCTACCGCCACGCCGCATTCGAGACTGCTCGAAACGTTTCGATCCTCGGGCTCAAGGTCGAGGAAGCGGCCGCTTTTCCCCGACTCGAAGTGGAAGTTCGGGGAAGGGCGCACCGGGACTATTTCGACATGTCGCCGCTGCCCAAGTTCGCTTCTCCTTCGTTGCGCTGGCGGATCGTCGCCGCGCACGGCCACTTCGTCGAAGAGCCGGAAGGGCCGGGCCGCCTGCTCGGCTCATGGCTGATCCGCCGTGCAGAGCTGGTCGCGACCGGGGCCGACTATGTTGCGCTCGGCCACTGGAATCGCGCAGCGCGAGTCGGCGATGGCCAAATCCAGGCCTATTATTCCGGCTCGCCCGAATATGCCGGCACGGTCAACGTCGTTCGGCTCCGGAGCAAGGGCGCGGCCGAAGTGACGCGGCTTCCTTTACACGGTTTGGGAACCCAGGCAGAAGCTGGATAGACGGCGGACTTCACCTCGGCTTTCCTATGGCGCAGTTGAAACGCTCACTTCGTCGGCTGTTTCATTTGGGCCTTCTCCTGCTCCTCTTGCTCCACTCTGCGCCTGCCGTTGCCCAAGAGCGGCGCAAGATCAGAATCTCGAACGCCAATTTCAGCTTCACCGCGCTTCCACTTATCGCCGCGCGCGACTGGAAACTTTTCACCGAGCAGGGCTTGGACGTGGAGATTATCCTGATGCGCTCGGCGGCGGCGGCCGCGGCGCTCGCCTCCGGAGATCTCGACTACCAGTCCGGCATCGGACCCGCCACCGTCGGCGCGAGCTTGAGCGGCCTGGAGTCCCGCGCGCTCTGGTCCTCCACCAACAAGATCGCTTACTGGCTCATGGCGCGGCCGGAGATCAAGAGCATCTCGGACTTGAAGCAAAAAAAGATCGGCGTCACCGGACTCGGCGGGACGAGTCACGTCGCGTTGGTCTCCGCGCTTGAGAAGCAGGGGTTCAATGCCAGGGACTTTATCATCCTCTCCGTGCCGCCGATGCAGCTCGTCTCCTCGCTGGAGTCGAAGTTTCTCGACGCCGCCTCGCTCAACCCGCCGTACATGTTTTTCGCCCAGAGACGGGGCTTTCGCAAACTTCTGGACATCGGGGCGCTGGTCGAGATGCCGTCCGGCGGCCTGACCGCGTTGGTAAAAACCCTCAGAAGCCGGGCCGACGAGGTGAAGAAACTGATTCGCGCGTTGCAGCTCGCCAAGAGGGAGATGCTCAAGTCGAAAGAAAAAACCGTCGATCTTATCACCCGCCTCCTCAACATGGACCGCGAGACCGCCGCGGATACTTATACCCTGGTCCAGAGCAACTTCAACGACACCGGCATCCCGACGGCCGAAGGAATGAACAACATCGTCAAGATGGTCCAATCACAGGTGAAGTCCGCCCCTAAAAGCGTCTCCTTCCTCGACGTCGCCGAGCCCCGATTCGCTACAGAGGTAGCGAAGGAGTTGGGGTACAAAGTGGAGTGACAACCTCTTACTCCGATTCCACGGTTTAAGAATTCCTCAAGAAAATT
>JBGPGE010000164.1:0-7336 GCA_041483675.1 Binatia bacterium | reverse complement strand
GGCAGGTAGCCGAGGACGCGGGCGCTGTCGGGCGTCAGCGTGCGCTGCGCCGCTTCGAAGATCGTCTGGCCTTCGAAGGTGCCGTACGGCCCGTAGCGGCCGTCGGCCGGCTTGCCGCCCCAGACCTGGCCGCCGGGGTTCGCCTCCTCGAGCTTTTCGAGAATCTTCGCGTCCCACCACTTCGGGTAGCCGCCGTACGGCTTGGTCTCCACGTTCGCCCACCACATGTGCTCCTGGCCTTTGTTGAAGGTCCAGGTCGACTTGCACGCCATCGTGCAGCTCTGGCAGGCGATGCAGCGGTTGATGTTGAAGACGAAGGCGAACTGGCGCTTGGGAGAAGCCGCCTCATAGGGGTAGTTCATCTCCCGCCCGATCTGCCAGTTGTGAACGTTTGCCATTTTTACCGCTCCCTTCACTTAAAGGATGAGGGATGAAGGATGAGGGATGAATCTTCCGTTTCCGCCCTCATCCCTTCGCCATCATCCTTGATAACAATTCGAACCTGGCCCCACACGGCGAGGCATTCATCGATGATCGCAAGTGTCTTTGCTTCGCCGAGACTTTGGTATGCGCCGTGGGCGCCGCTGTAAAACGGATTCTTAAACAGGCTGAGAATCTGTTGCCGGTTTTGTCCCATGCGCGCGAACTCCTCGGCGAAGACATAGGCCATCTCCGTCGTCGCCTCGGCGTCGGCCGGCAGCATGACGCCCACCAGCATGTTCGGATCGGTCGGATCGGGATCGTTATACGGCACGGTCGGTAGCCTCCCTAATTGCAAAATGAAAATTGCAAAGTGTAAAAGTCAAAATTTCAGCCGTCCTTTTATTTTGCATTTTTCAATTTGCATTTTGCACTTTGCATTGTTCTTACTCCTTCACCTTTGTGAGCTCTCCCGCCAGATACTTCTTCATAAAGTCGTTCTCGTTGTCCGGCGTGTAGCCCGTCGTCGCCGGCTTCCAGATTCCCTTGCCGCCCATGCCGCCGTCTTCGGCTTTGGTCACACGCACCAGCGTCTCCTTGGGCACCGTGTTGACGGCGTGATTGTCGGCCTCGCCGCCGAAGATGAAGCTCATCGACGCCTTGGCTTTATGAAAGAGCGTATCGGTCTGGTGCATCGGCATGTGCCAGTTGCGCGTGACCGATTGCTGCGAGCCGTAGCGCAGATTAGCCTGGTAGCCCGTGTTCTCCGATAGGGCGCGGCCGTCGGGCCGGGTCTCGTGCGCCTTGACGCTCTTTTCCGTCGCGATAAACGGCGCGTGCTTCATCATCACGATGTTGTACGGGTAGGCGTGGTTGTATTTCACCCTGAGCATGCAGCGCGAGACTTTGTAGAAAGGGTCATCCGGTTTGGCGCCGATATAGGGGCGGTCGGCCGGGTTGGCGTCCACATAGACGTAATCTCCATCGTTGATCCCCAACTCCCGCGCCGCCTGCGGGTTCATGTGGAGCTGGTGCTCTCCCACCGACGGAGCCCGTTTGTCGATGCGGTACGGATCGCCGAAGTTGGAATCGTAGACCATGTGCCAGTCCACGTTCGACCAGCTCGAATGGACGCGGTGGCGCGTTTTGGGCGTCAGGCAGAAAAATTGAAAGCCTTTCTCCCAGAGGAAGTTCTTGGTCTCTTTCACTTTCGTCCACGGCATCTTGACGTTCCTGACCGTGCGGTCGTCCCAGTGCTCGGCGGTGAGCGGGATGCCGTAGTCTTCGGGACGAATATACGGATTCGAGCTGACGATCACGTTGGGCAGGTGGGGCGTCGCCTCGGGCGCCTCGCGGTGGACGATAAAGTTTTCCCCGTATTCGATCGCCTCCGGGATGTCGGCGTAGGCGTGGAGCCGGCCGGTGTCGGTGTGGAACGGCTCGCTGTCGTGGACCTGCTCGTAGAACGGAATGCGCGGGTAGGTGCGGAAGTTCATCAGGCAGCCGCCCGGAGGGCCGTACTTGCCGGCCATGATGTCGGCGAGCTTGTAACCGGCGGTCGTGGTGCAGGTGTCGAGCAGCCGTTGGATGTAAATTCCGCGCTTGTCGGGCGCGGCGAAGGCGAAGTAGTCGCGGAAGCGTTTGTCGCCGGTCAGGTCGCCGAGCGCGTTGGCGATCCCCGCCAGGATCACGAGATCGTCCCGGCTGTCGAAGACCGGCGGGATGCCGCCTTTCCAGATCTGCAGGAACGGATTGGAGCAGCTCGCGGTAATCTCCAGCCCCTCGAACTCGAGCCAGCTATTGGCCGGCAGCGCGATGTCGGCGTACTCGATCGAGGCGGTCATCTGGATGTCGATCGAGACGATCATCTCCACGTTCGGGTTGACGTTCTTGATCATCTCGTAGGCCCACTTGGCATTGTTGATGAGGTTGACGTTCGAGAAGATCATCGCCTTGGTCGGCGTCGGCATGTGCGTCTCGCCGGTGAAGTTCTTGCGGCCGAATTTCGGCGTCTCGACGATCAGCGCCTTGTCGCCGTGGTTCCAATAGGCCGGCTCCTCGTCTTTGGTGTAGGCGTGCGCGTGGACCTCTTTGCCGTGCGCCTTCGGATTCAAGTTGATCTCGAAGGGATCTTCCGCCACCCAGCCCTTGAAACCGGGGCCGGTCCAGGGCGATCCCTGGAAGAGCGCGGCTTTGTAATTGCCGGCCCAGGTGTGGCAGCCGGCGCCGGGCTTGCCGATGTTGCCCGTGAGCATGAGCGGCAAATAGGCCGCGCGGTTCATCTCGGTCGCGTGGAACCAGTGGTTGATGCCCTCGCCCTGATGGATCGCCACCGGCTTCATCGTCGCGATGTCATGCGCCAGCTCTTCGATCATCTTTTTCGGCGCCTGCGTGATCTCGGCTACGGTGTCGAGATCGTAGTCCTTGAGATGGGTCTGGTAGAGCGTCCAGAGCGTGGCGACCTCGATCTCCTTGCCGTCGACGGTCTTGACCTTGAAAGTCCCGGCGAGCGCCGGCGCCAGCCCTTTCTTCGCCATCGTTTCGCCCACGTCGTCGCGGGTAAGCGCGACCGGACCGTTTTTTTTCTCGTCCCAAATCACGTAGTCGCCGAGCTTGGCGTGCTGCTCGCGCGTGATCCCCTGGATCTTCATCGACGGGCCGTCGGCGGAAAGGGGAGTCTTGTAACCGGGGAAGATTTCATGGGCGCGCAGCCGCTTTAAATTATCCGTGCGCACCAGCAGCGGGAAGTCCGTGAATCGCTTCACGAACGTCTCGTCGTACCATTTATTGTCGATCATCAGCCTGGTGATGCCGAGCCAGAGCGCGGCGTCGGTCGTGGGGCGGATGGGGATCCAATAGTCCGCCTTGGTCGAAGGCGGGCCGTACTCCGGCGCGATCACGACGATCTTCGCGCCGCGCTCCATGCACTCGATGAACCAGTGGGAATCGGTCAGCTTGTTCTCGACCAGGTTCTTCCCGTCCATGATGATGAGCTTGGAGTTGCGCAGGTCGTTGAAGTCGCAGTCCGAAGCCTGAAGGCCGTGGACCCAGGGATGGCCGGGCGCCTGATCGCCGTGCCAGGTGTAGTTCGAGAAGTTGCGCCCGGCCAGCGCCTTGTCCGGGCCGACGCCGCGGATCTTGGCGTCAAGCAACGCGAGCGAGTTGTTGAGCCGGTACATGCCGTACTTGCCGATCACGCCGAGCAGGCCCATGCCGCCGCGCATCTTGATCGTGCGCGTGCCCGCGCCGCCCACCGCTTTCACCATCTCGGGCTGGTAGCCCTGCGCCAGGAGCCGTTTGGCCCCTTCGTCGCCGCTGTAGCGGGTGGAGATCGCGTTCAACGCCTTGGCGATATTCTGGAACACATCTTCCCAGGAGATCTGCACGAACTCGTCCTGACCGCGGCTGTCGAACATGTATTTCGTCTTGTTCTCCTGTGTCAGCTCCGGAAAGCCGGCGTCGGCCCAGGCCTTCCAGCCCTTGCGCACGATGGGATGTCTTAGACGATACGGGCCGTAGAGCACGCGGTGAAAGGTATAGCCCTTCGCGCACTGGCGCGGGTTCCAGTTCGACGTGGCGTGGTTGCCGTAAAGATCGGCGTACTTCTGATAGTCATAGGTGTTGCCGAGGCGGGTGACGATGCCGTTTCTGACGAAGGCGCGCACGCGGCAGGCGTGGGTGTCGTTCGGCGAGCAGACCCAGTCGAAGGAGCGGTCGTACTTATACTGGTCGCGGTAAATCTTCTCCCAGGCGCGATCGATCGAGCCGGCGAGCGGATTCTCGCCGGGCCGCGCGGCCGCCAGCAGCCGGAGCGGCAGCGCCCCGCCGAGCGCCGCGGCGCTCGTTCCCGCGCCCATCCATCTCAAAAAATCGCGACGGGTTACGCCGGCCAACTCGTCTCTTTTTTCATCGCTCATGGTTCTCGCTCCTCTTCAAGTTCAAACCGTTCAACGTTGTTCAAATGGTTCAAGGTTGTTCAAGAGGATGAATCACCCCGCAGCAAGCTGCGAGGTATCAAGAGGCCCTCGGATGGCTTTTCCCCAAGTCGTCACCCCCGAATGTTTTAATCGTGGTTCGACTGTGCTCACCACGACCCTGGCCACGTCGAATGGGTCGGGGGTCCAGTCCGAAATCCGCCTGGATTCCCGCTAAAAGCATGCGGGAATGACGGACTCTGGCAGTGTTACCAACCAACACTACGCAGCAAACTGCGGGAATTTGACCCCAAAGAGATTCAAACCACGTTGAACTATATTGAACCATGTTGAACGACTTTCATTTTGCTATCTTGAGATCCTGCCAGATCGTCACCGACTTCTTCCCATCGCGGTCGCCGGCGCTGCCGTTCCAGACGGCGAACGCCACCGGCACCGTGGCCCCCGGCGTCAAGGCAACGGCCTCTTTGCCCGTCGGCGCCAGGCTCCGGCGGAACATCACGCGATAGGACGCCGCGGCGTAGACGCCTCTGGCATCCACCTTCTGGTCGATCCGCGGCCGCGCCCTGAGCGTGCCGAAGCCCTGCGCGGTGAGATCTTCCGCCGGGCTTTTGCGCTGCGGATCGGAGACAATATTTCCCGCGCCCCAGCCGGTGATGAAGGTCTTGTCTGATTCGAGCGTGAGCGCGTGGCGCGACGGCTGCTCCAGGGGAGAGCGAAGGAGGTTTGGATAAGAGTCGATGCCGAGGTTGGGATAGAGTTTTTCGAGATCCTGAAACGCCGGCTCGAGGTCGGCCTGGCGCTCGGATTTCCACATCCAGATGTTGATCGGCTTGCCGTTTTCGCCCATGGCGAAGAAGGGCGGATTGGGCGTCAGGGAGAATTCGACGGCGGCGGCGTCGCGAAAATCCTGCGGCCGCATCGCCGTGTGATCGTTGGTTTCATCGCCCCACATGAGCAGCAGCACGATATCTTTTCCGTCGTGCAACGCCCGCACGGTCACTTCCTCCGGGCGGTCGCTGCGCCACCAGAGCGGCATGAGATGGAGATTGACCCGCGGCGTGGTGCGCCAGATGCCGGAGTCCGGATGGTCCGGCAGCTCCTTCACGCGCGTGGCGACGATCTCGAACTTCTTCATCTCGACGCGCTCGCGCTGGGTGTCGCTCGAGAGCGAGCGGACGAAGCTCACCAGATGCCAGGCGTCGTCGCCATAAGCCCAGTCGCTGGTCGGCATCGGCGTGCCGGGGATTCCGGCGACGATGCGGCGGTAGAGCGAAGCCGGATCGGGATTTCCTTTAAAAACGCCGAGCGTGAGATCGCGCGGCCGCGTCGGATAACCTTCCGTATCGACTTGCTCCTGAGCGCCGTCTCCTTTCGCCGTCGCCCCATGGCACGAGGCGCAGGCGTCTTTGTAAAGCTCGAGAGCGCGCGCCCTTGCCGCTTCGTTATACGGCGGCGCCAAAGGAACCCGCACGATGCCCTCGCCGCCGCTGCCGTCCGCCGCAGGCTGTTTCGGCGCCCTCACGGTCAACGGTTTTTCCGACAGCGATTTTACGTAATAGACCAGCGCCCAGCGCTGCTCGACCGGCAAATGGCCCCACGACGGCATCGCCGAGCCGGGCATGCCGCGGCTAATAGTGTTGAACAGATCCTCGTCGGTCGGCACGCCGTCCCAGGTCGAGATCAGGCGAAAATTGCCTGCGACCAGGTTGCGCGGCTTGGGATAAAGGAGGTAGGCCGCCTCGCCGTCGCCGCGCCCTTGCGCTCCGTGACAGGCGGCGCACTGCTGGGTGTAGATCTGTTTTCCGAGAGCGATGAGCTTCAGTGAAGAAGGCGGGGCCTTTAACTCGGCGGTTTGGAGGGCGGTGGCGACGGCAAAGATAAAAAGCGCCGCAGGTAAAAGGAGAAAAATCCGTTTCATCGTCTGCCTCCCAGAATTCGGTTGATCGGAATACGCGTGTCTAGCGCATGGGGGAGCAAAAGGCATACCAAAGAAAGCTAAGCGAAATGCGCCGCGCGATAAGTTTTTCTAATGGGCGTTTTTCCAGAAACTAGGAAACTTGCACGGCTTTTTCTTAAAGTCGGAAAAGCAATGCTTTGAAACCCGCAACGTTCCGGCGAGCGTGAAGCGCGGGCGGCGGCTTCGCCTCCGTGGCACAATTTATGCTCCACCATCCTTAGATGTCGCCGGCCTCAAACAACTTCGTCAAGATTTCTTACCTCGGTCTGGTGCGCAACGTGATCGGCTGCCGCGAAGAGGAGATCGAGGTGGCGCCCGGCATCACGGTCGGCGAGCTGCTCGCGCGGCTGATCGACCGGCACGGCGATCCGTTTCGCGCCAGCGTTTTCAGGTCGGCCAAAGAACTCCGCGCGACTACTCTTATTTGCGTCAACGATTGCGATATCGCCCAACTACAAGGCTTCGAGACCCGGCTTGAGCGCGGGGAGAATCTGAGCGTCGTGGTCGGCGTCTATCCCCCGGAAGGAGGCTAAGCGATGGCATCTCCCAGAGAAGATACGTGGGTTCACAGCGTCTGCGACATGTGCTTTGCGGCGTGCGGCATACTCGCGCACCGCGTGGACGGAGTGTTGGTGAAGATCGAGGGCGATCCGAATTGCCCGGCCAGCGGCGGTCATCTCTGCGCCAAAGGGCAGGCGGGGCTGATCGGCGAGTACGATCCTTCGCGAGTCACGCGCCCTCTCAGGCGCATCAATCCGAAAAAAGGGATCGGCGTCGATCCGCATTGGGAGGAGATCTCGTGGGAGACCGCGATGTATATCCTGACCGAAAAGCTGACCAAGGTGCGGGAAAAAGATCCGCGCGGCCTGGTGATCTCGAGTTTCGATCAGATCGCGCTGTCTTATTTCATACGCCCGGTCTGGGCGGTGGCCTACGGCACGCCGAACGCGGACTGGGTCGGTTACTACTGCGGCAACTACCTTCACGCTTCGATGTATCTCACCAACGGCTCGTTTCACTC
>JBGPGE010000163.1:0-7416 GCA_041483675.1 Binatia bacterium | reverse complement strand
GGCGATCCGGAGGCTGAAGCAGAAAAAAGTCGAATCCATCGCCGCCTGCTTTCTGTTTTCCTTCTTGAATCCCGACCACGAGCTGAAGATCAAAGAGATCGCCGCGCGGGAATTTCCCGAGGCAAGTCTATCGCTCTCCTGCGAAGTCCTGCCGCAGATCCGCGAGTTCTACCGGATGAGCACGACGGTCATCAACGCTTACATCGCGCCGGTGATGAGCAAATATTTGGGCCGCCTCGAACAGAGGCTTAGAGAACTCGGCCTCACGACGCCGCGACTTTACATCATGCAATCGAACGGCGGCGTGGCGACCTTCCAGAGCGCGGCGAAGAAACCGGTAGCGACTGTGCTCTCCGGCCCGGCAGGCGGCGTTATCGCCTCGGTCGGCATCAGCCAGCGAGTCGGCATTAAAAATATCATCACTTTCGACATGGGCGGCACCAGCTGCGACGTGGCGCTGATCCATGAGGGCAATCCGATCGTCACGACGCAAGGGAGAATCAACCAGCGGCCGATCAGCCTCCCCATGCTCGACATCCACACGGTCAGCGCCGGAGGCGGCACCATCGCGCGCATCGACGCCGTCGGCGGCGTCCAGGTCGGCCCCGACAGCGCCGGCGCCGACCCCGGCCCCATCTGCTACGACCACGGCGGCGAGGAGGTGACGATCACCGACGCCAATCTCGTCCTGGGCGTCATCCACCCCGACAGATTCCTCGGCGGGCGCCTCAAGCTGAACCGTGCGAAGGCGGAGAAGCTGCTGGAAGAGAAGATCGCCCGCCGCCTGGGCCTGAGCACGCTGGAGGCGGCGGATGGAATCCTCAAAATCATCAACGCGAAGATGGAGGAAGCGATCAAAGCCGTCTCATCCCAACGCGGCTACGACATCCGGGATTTTACGCTGATCGCCTTCGGCGGCGGCGGCCCGATGCACGCGGGGAGGATGGCGCTCGATTTGGGAATCCCGACGCTGCTCATTCCGCTGACTCCGGGCGTTACCTCCGCGCTCGGCCTCCTGCTGGCGGACGTGAAGCATGACTACGTGAGATCGAAGCTTGCGCCGCTTAAGGAGTTGAACCTCGAGGAGCTCAACGGCCTCTTCTCCCAGTTGACCGAGCAGGCGAAAAAAGACCTTCATGGCGAAGGGTTCGGCGACGGCGAGATTGCACTGCAACCGTTCATGGACTTGCGCTACGCCGGCCAAGGGTATGAGCTGACCGTCCCCTCGCCCATGCCGCCATTGAAAGCGGCTGATCTTAATTTAATACGACAACGCTTCGACGCGCACCATGAGCAGGCGCACGGCCATAAAGCGGAATCCGAGCCGGTCGAGCTGGTGAGCCTGCGCCTGATTTCCACCGGTATCGTCCCGCAGGCGAAGCTTTCGCCGGCGACGGCTACGGGCAGAAAAGTGGAAGCGGCGCTGACCGGCGAGAGAACAATATTCTTCGGCAAGGAGCACGGCCTGCTGAATTGCCGGATCTACAGCCGCAATCTGCTCGAGCCGGGCCACAAGATTCATGGCCCCGCAGTGATCGAGCAGATGGACACGACGACCGTGATTCACCCGGAGCAGGAAGCGGTTGTGGATAGTTACCGAAACTTGATAGTAAAAGTGAAACAAACGGATAACGAGACGGCCAAGTAAAAAGTAAAAAGGTAAAAGGAAAAAGTTCGGAATGACTGAGTTTTGAGATTTGGAGTTCTTGAATCTTAACTTTTGCCTTTTTACTTTTAACTTTTGCCTTATGATCGATCCGATCACATTGCAAGTTATTCAAGCCCGCCTGGCCGGCATCGTCCAGGAGATGCAAAATTCCCTCTTCCGCACCGGCTTCTCCACCATCATCCGCGAGTCCCAGGACGCCAGCTGCGCCATCTTAAATACCAAAGGGGAAGTCGTCGCCCAGCACGTCGTCCTGCCGCTTCACATGGGCGCCTTCCCCGCCTGCGCCCAGGGAGTGCTCAGGCACTATCAACCTTCCGAGATCAACGAAGGCGACGCCTTCATTACCAACCATCCTTATCTAGGCGGCAGCCCGCATGCCCCGGATATGGCCGTGCTGACGCCGATCTTTTACCGGCGCGAATGGGTCGGTTTCGCCGCCGACATGGCTCACAAAAGCGACATCGGCGGGCCGGTGCCCGGCAGTTGCTGGAGCCAGGCCAGGGAGATCTTCCAGGAAGGACTGCACCTGCCGCCGATCAAGTATGTGGCACGCTTCGAGCCGAGCCGCGACATCGAAGCGATCATCGGCGCCAACAGCCGCACGCCTGAGCTGGTGATCGGCGACATGCGCGGGCAAGTCGGCGCCGCCCGCCTCGGCGAGAGACGCTTCCAGGAGTTGATGGAAAAATATGGCTGCGAAACCGTGCTCGCCTCGTTTGAATCGCTGTTCGCCCTGACGGAATCGAAAGTCCGCCGCGAGATCGCTTCCTGGCCCGACGGCGACGGCGAGGGCGAGAGATTCGTCGACAGCGACGGCATCGAGCTTGACAAGCCCGTGCGTATTCACGTGAAGGTCGAGAAAACGGGTGACCGCCTGCTGTTCGATTTCACCGGCTCCGCCGAACAGACCAAAGGACCGGCCAATATCCGGCCTACCGTCGTCCGCGCCGCCTGCTCCTATTGCTTGACTGCGCTTGTGGACCCCGCGCTAAATATCAACAACGGCCTGGCCCGCGTCGTCGAAATCGAAGTGCGGGAAGGCAGCGTGGTCCATCCCTATTTCCCCGCGCCGGTCAACACGTACAACCCGACGGTGCATGCTCTGGTGGAGGCGCTCTTTGAAGCCGTGAGCCAAATCGCGCCGCACAAAAAAGTCGCCGACGGCTGCAGCAGCCGCTCGATCATCATCGGCGGCCGAAGCAACAAGACCGGTCGCGGCTACGTGCAGTACGAGATCTTTGGCGGCGGCTCCGGAGGCCGCAGCGGCAAGGACGGAGTGTCGGGAACCAACGTCAATCAGTCCAACGCGCGCATCGCGCCGGTGGAGATTATCGAATCGGAATTTTCCACCCGCATCCGGCGCTTCGAGCTGATCCCCGATTCCGGCGGCGCGGGAAAATTTCGCGGCGGTCTCGGCTTCGTGCGGGAGTACGAAATGCTCGATCAAGAGGCGCGTTTTTCGTTGCGTTCAACGAAGCACACGATTGCGCCGAAGGGACTCGAAGGCGGTCTTGGCGGGAGAACGGGCAGATGCGCGCTCAACCCGAACACGACGAAAGAAAAGATCATTCCCTCGCGCTACTCGGATCACCTGCTCCAGCCGGGAGACGTGGTGCGCCTCGAAACACCCGGCGGCGGCGGCCTGGGCAACGCACTCGAACGCGATCCCGAAAGCGTGCTGCGCGACGTACGGAACGGCTATGTCTCCCTGGAAAAAGCCAGGGAAGTGTACAGAGTGGCGATAGACACGGTCAACGGCAATTTTATTATTGATGAGAAGCGCACGAGGGAAGCGCGAAAAACAGCAGTAGGCAGTATGCGGTAGGGGCACGGCATGCCGTGCCCCTACCGCCCACTGCTACGACTGAGCCAACGTATGCCGACCAACCTCCGCTACGGCCAGGTGCAGTTGAGCGCCATGAACTGGCCCTTCTTCGTGGCCGAGACGCTCGGTCTCTTCGCCGCGGAGAATCTCACCGTGGAGCGCAACATCTTCACCCGCCCACCCGACCCCGTCGCCGCGCTGATCAATGGACAACTCGACATTATCAACGTCATCCCCGACGTCGCGCTGCTGGAGATGGTGAAGGGCGCGCCGCTGACGATTATCGCCAACACTAACGACCGGCCGCAGTATCGCCTTCTGGCTCACGCCGACATCCGCCATTGCGGGCAGCTCGAAGGCAAAAAGATCGGCGTCAACGACGGCCGCTCCGCGGAGGCGTTGGTCCTAAGATGGCTTTTGCACCGGAACGGCCTTAAGCCTGAGTCTTACGAGCTGGTCGCCGCCGGGCCGCCGCCGGAGAGATGTGAGAAGTTGAAGCAGGGGTCGATCTCCGCGACGATGGTGACGCAGCCTTTCGACTTTCTGCTGGAAGAGGCAGGATTCTGCGGCATCGCGTCGTCCGTCGAAGCCGTGCCAACTTATCCCTTCACGGTCTGTGTCGTGCGAAAATCAGAACCGATGGATGAACACTTTGTCGCCTTCTTGAAAGCCTTGAAGAAAGCCTGGGAGTGGCTCGCCGATCCGGCCAACCGCGCCAAGGCCGTAGAGGTTTTGAGTCGCGCCACGGACACCGCGCCGACACAGGCGGAGCGGACATACGAACTCTATCTTGAACTCCCCTCCCCGCCGAGCCTCGAACCCACGCACGAGGGCGTGGCAACCATGCTCGATCTCCTGGCGGAGAGCGGCCGGCTTCCACGACCGCTGCCGCCGGCGAGGCGCTATATCGATAGCCGCTACTTCGAAGCGTTGTGAGCGTGTCGCGAAGTAAAAAGTAAAAAGGTAAAAGGAAAAAGTTCGGAATGACTGAGTTTTGAGATTTGGAGTTCTTGAATCTTAACTTTTGCCTTTTTACTTTTAACTTTTGCCTTATGATCGATCCGATCACATTGCAAGTTATCCAAGCTAGATTAGCCGGCATCGTCCAGGAGATGCAGAACTCCCTCTTCCGCACCGGCTTCTCCACCATCATCCGTGAATCCCAGGACGCCAGCTGCGCGATTCTCAACTGCCGGGGTGAAGTCGTCGCCCAGCACGTCGTCCTGCCGCTTCACATGGGCGCCTTCCCCGCCTGCGCCCAGGGAGTGCTCAATCATTATCAACCGTCCGAGATCAACGAAGGCGACGCCTTCATCACCAACCATCCCTATCTAGGCGGAAGCCCGCACGCGCCGGACATGGCGGTGCTGACGCCGATCTTTTACCGGGGCGAGTGGGTCGGTTTTGCCGCCGATATGGCCCACAAGAGCGACATCGGCGGCACCGTCCCCGGCAGCGGCTCGGGCCAGGCGCGCGAGATCTACCAGGAAGGACTCCATCTCCCCCCGGTGAAGTTAGCCTCGCGCAACCGGCCGGTGACGGAGATCGAAGCGGTCATCGCCGCCAACAGCCGCACGCCCGCGCTGGTCATCGGCGACATCCGCGGCCAGCTGGGCGCAAACCGCCTGGGAGAGAGACGGGTCGCCGAACTGATGGAGCGCTACGGGAAAGAGACCATTCTCGAAGCCACGCGCCTCCTCTCCGCCTATACCGAGGCGAGAGTCCGCCAGGCGATCGCCTCGTGGCCGGATGGCCGCTCCGAGGGCGAGAGCTTCGTCGATCACGACGGCATCGACCTCGACCGGCCGATTCGTATCCATGTAAAAGTGGACAAACAGGGTGGGAATATCCATTTCGATTTCAGGGAAAGCAGCGATCAAACCAAAGGTCCGGCGAATATCCGCCCTCCCCTGGTCCGCGCCTGCTGCGCCTATTCGCTGATGGCCCTGGTCGATCCGTTTCTCCCCGTGAATCAGGGGCTGGCCTCCGTAGTCGAAGCGACCTTCCGCGAGGGCAGCGTACTCGACCCGCGATTTCCCGGCGCGGTGAACACCTATATGCCGACGGCGTTGACGGTCGTGGAGGCGATCTTCCGCGCGATGGGGCGCTTTGTCCCGGAGAAGAGAATCGCCGGCGGCTCGGGGAGCGCGGCCCTGGTCCTGGGGGGCCAAGGCGGCCGAGACGGGCGGGCCTACGTCCACTATGAGATCTTCAGCGGCGGCGCCGGCGCCCGCTGGGGCAAGGATGGAGTGACGGCCACCGCGTTCCACCTGAGCAACTGCAAGACCGCTCCGGTGGAGATCATCGAATCCGAATTTCCCACGCGCGTCGAGCGCTTCGAGATCCTGCCCGATTCCGGCGGCCCCGGCAGGTGGCGCGGCGGCCTCGGCTTTGTTAGGGAATACCGTATTCTCGAAGACGAGGTGCGATTTTCGATGCGGACGGATAAACACCTGATCGCGCCTTGGGGCACTGAGGGCGGGAGCGAGGGAGGGAGAGGCGCCTGCGTCATCAATCCCGGCACGTCCGAGGAAAAAAGACTCCCCTCCCGCTTCGGGGACTATGTGCTGAGGAAGGGAGATCTGCTGCGCGTGGAGAGGCCCGGTGGCGGCGGACTCGGCGAGCCTCTTGACCGCCCCCTGGAGAACGTCCTTGAAGATGTCCGGCAGGGCTATGTCTCGCCCGAGAGTGCGAGGCTCGACTACGGGGCGGTTTTCGCCCCGGGCGACGGCGAATGGGGGGGTGGATATCGAGGAGTCCAACACCCTCAGAAAAACCAAAGAAAAAGCTGGTAAAAAAGATTCCGCTTTGGTATAAGTCCCCATAGTAAATTCATCTCTCGAAGGAGGAGACAATGGCGGGAAAACGCAAACCCAGTGCTGCATTCATGAAGCCCATGAACCCGAGCGCGGCCTTAGGGGCCGTGGTTGGGACCGCAGCCCTTCCGCGCACCCAGGTGACGAAGAAGCTCTGGGCCTACATCAAGCGCAACGGGCTACAGGACAAGAAGAAGAGGACTATGATTAATGCCGACGACAAGCTGAAAATTGTTTTCGGCGGCAAGAAGCAGGTCACGATGTTTGAGATGACCAAGCTGGTCAGCAAGCATCTGAAATAACCTGGCTCTTCAGTAAACCCCTCTCTCAGACTTTGAGCGGTCAAGGCGAGCGGCGCGTCCGTTCGCCTTGGCCGCTGTTTGTCCGCTATTCCCTAAAATAACTTCGCCCCAAGCGGTGGGTCATGCCATAATCCGTCAATCAGGTCGTGAAAGCTTGAAAACCTTGGCCGTCGAGAAGGCGGCAGGTATGCCCTTCGGGATTTCAGATGACAAATCTCAGATCTCAAATATCTGAGATCTGAAATCTGCGATTTGAGATTCGTCGCGTCGCGACGACAGGGAGCGAGGGTTCGCGCCGGAGCGTACGTAACCAGTACGGAGGATGCGAGCCCGAAGCGACAACGCGGCAAGCGCCCCTTATCGGCGGCCATGGGGCTTATCTTTGCTGTAGCGCGTCGAAAAGATGGAGTTGGCGAGTGTGGCCTTCGTCCTCGAAATGGACGGGGTAATTACCGCTGAAGCAGGCGTCGCAGAAGCCTTCGGTCTTCCCCTTGACGAAAATGTACATTCCCTCGTGACTCAGATAGGCCAGGCTATCCGCCTCGATGAACTTGCGGATCTCTTCCACGGAGCTCGATGAAGCGATCAGCTCCGCGCGAGTCGGCGTGTCGATGCCGTAGTAGCACGGGCTGATCGTCGGCGGCGAGCTGATGCGCATGTGCACTTCCTTGGCCCCCGCGTCGCGCAGCATACGGATAATTTTGCGGCTGGTCGTGCCGCGCACGATCGAATCGTCCACCACCACGACACGCTTCCCTTCGAGCACGTCCCGCTGGGCGTTGAGCTTGATCTTGACACCGAAGT
>JBGPGE010000162.1:0-7512 GCA_041483675.1 Binatia bacterium | reverse complement strand
CTATTTGAAACTGCGCCGCCGTGGCTCATTCGACTTTCCGATCCTGGGAGTGGCCGCCACCATGGAACTCGATAAACAGGGTGAGTGCCGCCGCGCGGGAGTCGTGCTGACCGCGGTGGCGTCGGCGCCGAAGGTCGTCCCCGAAGCGATGACATTGCTTCAAGGTAAAAAGATCACCAAGGAGTTGATCAAAACCGTCGCCGATGCGGCGGCGAAAATATCTCACCCGCTGGACAATGCCGATCTGGATTACTGGTATCGGAAGCGAATGGTGAAAGTCTACGTGAGCCGCGCCTTGGCGCGCTTGACCGGTTTGGAACCCGCCGGCGGCTGAAGCTCCGAGTGGGACAATGGAAGAAAATTTTGCCCATTTCCTAGAGGATCACGCGGCCCGCTTCGGTGAGAAGCCGGCTCTCGTGTGGGATGGCGGCCGCCTCGCCTGGCCCGAGCTGGACCAACTGGCGTCCGGCTTTGCCCGGCAACTTGCCGAGCAAGGCGTCGGGGCGGGCGACCGGGTCGCGCTCTTGGTGCCGAACGGCTGGCCTTTTGTCGCGGCATTCTTCGGGATACTGAAAGTCGGCGCGACGGCGGCCCCGTTGAGCCCGGATCTAAAGAAAGAGGAGCTTGCGGAATTCCTGGCCGACTTGAAGCCGAAACAGGTTATCGAGGAGGTCCGGCCGGTCAAGGGCGTTTGGCATGCAACTCGGCGGCCGAGCGCGCCGGCGGTTATTATATATACCTCCGGCAGCACGGGGAGACCCAAAGGCGCGCTCTTCAGCCACGAGGCTTTGGCCTTCGCCAACCGGGTATGGGGCGGAACGGTCATGGGCATCAAAGAGGATGACGTGGTTCTCGGAGTTCTCCCCTTCTCTCACAACTATGGGATGTACGCCGGGCTGCTGGCGCCGCTGCTCTGCGGGGCGACCGTGGCGCTCATCGAGCACTTCGCGCCCGAAGCGATAGTGGCGGCGATAGAAAGGCACCATGTAACGGTCTTTCCCGGCGTGGCGACGATGTTTCGGCGCGTTCTCAATTCCCCGGCGTTTGCTGCGTCGCGCTTGTCGAGCCTGCGCTTGACGGTTTCGGGCGCGGCGCCCTGCGCGCCGGCGCTTTGCTCGGAGTGGCACGACCGGACCGGCGTCAGGATTCTCTGCGGCTACGGCGCGACGGAGGTGCCTCGTCCGATCTCCTTTTTCGCCGAGGATGCGGAGGAGTTTCCCGGCGCCATCGGCCGGCCGGTGCCGGGCGTCGAGATCAAGGTGGTCGACGAAGAGGGCAGATCGCTGCCCGCGGGAGAGGTGGGGGAATTGTGGATCAAGTCCCCCGGCGCGATGGACGGCTACCTGGGCGACACGGAAGAGACGGCGGCCGTGCTTGCCGATGGTTGGTTCAAAACCGGAGATCTCGGCACCGTGTTGCCCGAGGGCTTTGTTCGCCTGGTCGGGAGAAAGCGGGAAAGAATTCTCCGAGGAGGATTTTCCGTTTTTCCCCAGGAGGTGGAGACGGCTCTCTCCACCCACCCGGCCGTCGCCGAGTCCGCCGTGGTGGGAATTGCCGACCCCGACCTGGGCGAAGAGATCGCCGCATTCGTGACTCTCAAGCCGCTCGCGCAAGCGACTCCTGAAGAATTGATCGCTCATTGTAAGGAGCGGCTCGCGCACTATAAATATCCGCGGCGGGTGACGGTTGTGAAGGAGTTGCCGCGCGGCGCAACCGGCAAAGTCGTCAAGTCCGAGCTGGTCAAGCAATGGGGAGCCGCCGGGGTTGCAGGGTGAAATAGAAAATATATGGCTCAAGACTTGCGTAGCTATCTCGATCTGATCCGACGGAATAATCCGGAGGATATGTTGGTGATTTCGCGGGAAATGGATCCTGCCTACGAGATCACGGCGATCGCGGCCAAATTCGATCAGGAGGCCAAGCGCCGGCCGATTCTGCTCTTTGAAAAAGTCAGAGGGAGCAAGTTCCCGGTGTTGACGAATCTCCACGCCAGCCGCGCTCGTCTCGCCCTCGCCATGGGCGTCGAGCCGCAGGAGATGCAGAGAGCTTATCTCAGGGCAATGGAAAAGCCGATTCCGCCGAAGATCGTGTCGCAGGCGCCGGTCAAAGATGTGATTCTCACCGGCGACCGGGTGAATCTTCTCGACCTGCCTCAAATCGTCCATCACGAGCGGGACGCCGGTCCCTATCTCACCGCGGCGATCTCTTTCGCCAAAGAGCCG
Organism: Binatia bacterium; assembly: GCA_041483675.1. Lineage (GTDB taxonomy): Bacteria > Desulfobacterota > Binatia > UBA9968 > UBA9968 > 2-12-FULL-60-19. Next base: position 5,290 of record JBGPGE010000162.1, on the reverse strand, counting down.
ACGACCGACATCTGGAACTGCGCGTATAACCGGCTCATGATCAAAGGACGGAACACGACTTCCATTCATCTCACGCTGGCCAAACACCTGTGGGAGTTTTACCGCATCGCCGAGGCGCGGGACGAAGCTCTTCCTGTCGCCTTCGCCATCGGCGTGCATCCGGCCATCGCGCTCGGCTGCCTGGCCATCGGCTCGATCGACGAAGATGAGCGGGCCATCATGGGCGGCCTGTTGGGCGAGCCGCTTGAGATGGTTCGCTGCGAGACCTCCGATCTTTTAGTTCCGGCGCATGCCGAGATGGTCCTCGAGGCCGAGATTCTGCCCCACGAGCGCACGCCGGAAGGGCCCTTCGGCGAATTTACCGGCTACAGCCTGGGAGAGCGGCAACGCCAGGTGGTGCGAGTGCGCGCGATCACTCACCGCCGGGACGCGATCTTCCAGGACATTGCCGTCGGCCATCTGGACCACATGATGCTCTCCACCACGCCGATCGAAGCCAATATCTACCGCACGGTCCGCGCCATGGTCCCGTCGGTGAAAGCGGTGCGCGTGCCGGCCCCGTTTACCTGTTATGTCGCGATCGAGCAGCGCGCCCCCGGCCAGGGCAAGAACGCGATCCTTGCCGTTCTCGGCGCCGATCTCTACATGAAGCGGGTCGTCGTCGTGGACCACGACGTGGATATCTTCACCGACCGAGCGGTGAATTGGGCCATCGCCACCCGCTGCCAGCCTGACCGTGACATCACAATCGTCACGAACGCGCGCGGCTCGGATCTCGACCCTTCGACGAAGGAGGACGGCTACACGGCCAAATGGGGAGTGGACGCCACAGCCAAACCTTCGCTCGAAGCCTACACCCCTCGCCATCGCATCCCGAAAGAAGTCTGGCAACGACTCAACCTCAAAGACCTGTCCTGAGCTTGTCGAAGGACTCTTTCTCGTAAAACCGTGCAGGAGAATTTTGTCCGCCACATCGAAGCCAACGCCCGCCGGTTCGCGGCAAAGGCGGCGCTGGTTTGGGAAAGCGGGAGCCTGACGTGGTCGGAGCTCGACGGCCTCGCCTCGGGTTTTGCTCGCGAGCTTTCGAGACAAGGCGTGAGGCCGGGAGACCGGGTGGCCATCGTGTTCCCGAACCGGCCGGAGTTTGTTATCGCCTTTTTAGCGGTCCTCAAGCTTGACGCTACGGCGGCGCCCTTGAATCCGCTGCTCAGTAAAGAAGATCTCACAGCGTGCACCGAGGATCTCAGACCTAAACTGATCGTGAGCGAGGTCAAGGCTCAGCCCGGCGCGTGGGAGACGCCGGATCATGCCGCGGCGCCGGCGTTGATTCTCTACACTTCGGGAAGCACCGGGCGGCCAAAGGGATCGGTGTTCAGCCACAACGCGCTGACCTTTGCCAATCGATCTTGGGCCGAGCCGGTCATGGCCCTGACGCCTGACGATCGGGTTTTGGTAGCGGTCCCGCTGGCCCATTCCCTCGGGCTCAACGGCGGGCTGCTCGCGCCGCTGTTATCTGGCGCGACAATTAGATTGATTGAGCGATTCAGCCCTGAGGCCGTGTTCGATGCGATCCGGAGGGATCGCGTCACGGTCTTGCCCGCCGTCCCGACGATCTTTCGACGCTTGCTCAACTCCCCCGCGCTTGCCACGGCCGACTTCTCCAGCCTCCGTCTCGCGGTCTCCGGCGCGGCGCCATGCCCGTGGGAGCTGGCGGTGGAGTGGCGTGAAAAAACCTCGACCCGGATCGTGCGCGGCTACGGCATGACGGAGCTGTTCCGCCCGCTCTCGTACCGGGCCGACGACCCGGCCGATATTCCCGATGCCGTCGGGAGAGCGGTGCCGGGCGTCGAGATCCGGCTCGATGAAAGCGGCGACGGCGACAGCCGCGAACTGCTGATCCGATCTCCGGCGATGATGGAGGGTTACCTCGGCGATCCCGAGGAGACCCGGGCGGTGATGGTCGACGGATGGTTTAAGACCGGCGATCTCGCCGAGGTATCTCCCGAGGGCTACGTCCGGATCGTCGGGAGAAAGCGGGAAAGAATCCTGCGCGGCGGTTATTCGATTTTTCCGCAGGAGATCGAAGCGGTTTTGCTTTCCCATCCCGCGGTTGCGGAGGCGGCGGTGGTTGGGGTATCCAGTGAGGACCTGGGAGAAGAGGTCACGGCCTTCGTGAGTCTCAAGCCCGCGGCAAGAATCACCGCGGAGGAGCTGCTCGCTCACTGCAAGGAGCGGCTTGCGCGCTACAAATATCCCCGACGCGTCACAGTCGTGAAAGAATTTCCCCGAGGCGCAACCGGAAAAGTTCTTAAGTCCGAGCTGGCGAAAAAGAGATGACGAGCCTCGCAAAGGGAGAGAGACAATGATCGACTTATACACCTGGACGACGCCCAACGGCCGCAAAATTTCGATTATGCTCGAAGAGATTCGTTTGCCGTACGAAGTGCATCCGGTGAATCTCAGCAAGGACGAACAGTTCAAGGCGGAATTTCTGGCGCTCAACCCGAACAATAAAATTCCGGCGATTATCGACCGCGAGGGTCCGGGCGGGAAACCTTACCGCCTGTTTGAATCCGGCGCGATTCTGATGTACTTGGCCGAGAAGACGGGCAAGCTCATGCCGAAGGAGACCGCGGCGCGCTATCAAGTCATCCAGTGGCTGATGTTTCAGATGGGCGGCGTAGGTCCTATGTTTGGTCAAGCGCACTATTTCTTCCGCCACTCTCCGGAAAATGAGCCGTTCGGGCGCGAGCGCTTCGCCAAGGAAGTCGCGCGGCTCTACCGCGTGATGGACAGGCGGTTGGGCGAGAGTGCGTTTCTAGCCGGGGATTACTCCATCGCCGATATCGCAACGTATCCTTGGGTCTCACGCTACGAAATGCACCGGACGAAGCTCGAAGATTTTCCCAACGTGAAACGCTGGTTCGACGCGATCAGCGCGCGGCCGGCGGTGCAGCGCGGGATGGAAGTGCCAAAAGTCTAAGCGGCCAGGTGCGCGATTCATGCCGGACGAACAAGAAACCTACCTTTTCTCTCCCAATTATCTCAAAGATTTCTCCGCCAAGGTGTTCGCCCATTTCGGCGTGCCGGACGCCGATGCCAAGCTGGCGGCGGATGTGCTCGCCAAAAGCGATCTGCGCGGCATCGACTCCCACGGCGTGGCGCGGCTGCACACCTACTTCGACATGCTCGCGCTCGGCAAAATCAACCCCAAGCCGAAGATCACAATCATCCGCGAAAAGCTGAGCGTGGCCTCGGTCGACGGCGACAACGGCCTGGGGCTGGTCGTCGGACCCAAGGCGAATGAGATCGCCATGGAAAAAGCGGAGCAGTACGGCTCGGGCTGGGTGAGCGTATGCCATACCAACCATTTCGGCATCGCCGGCTATTATCCGCTCAAGGCGCTGGAGAGAGATCTGATCGGCTGGGCGATGACCAATACCACGAAGCTGGTGGCGCCTTTGTGGGGAGCGGAGAGGATGCTCGGCACCAATCCCATCGCCATCGCCTTTCCCGGTTACAAAGAGCCGCCGATTGTTATCGACATGGCGACCAGCGCCGTCGCCTACGGAAAAATCGAGATGGCTCTCAGGAAGAAGGAAAAAATTCCACGCGGCTGGATTGTAGACAAGGACGGCCGCATGACGACCGAGCCGCGCGACATGATCGACGGCGGCGCGCAGTTGCCGCTCGGCTCGGAGAGAGAGTTGGGAGGGCACAAGGGGTATGCGCTCGCCGCGATGGTCGATATTTTGTGCTGCGTGCTGAGCGGCGCGAATTGGGGCCCGTTCGCGCCGCCCTTCGCTCTCAGGCAAGAAATCCCTACGCGGAGCGTGGGGAAGGGCATCGGCCATTTCTTCGGCGCGATGCGGATCGACGGCTTCATCGACAAAGACGAATTCAAAAAACAGATCGACGAATGGATCCGTGTCTTCAGAAAGACCAAACCCGCCCCCGGCACCAACGGCCCGCTGATCCCCGGCGATCCGGAACGGGAAGCGGAGGCGATCCGCGGCAAAGAGGGCATCCCGTTGCTCAAGCCCGTGGTCGATGACCTGCTGGATATCTCCCGCAAGACCGGCATCCCGTTTAAAGTCCCATGAGGAGACTGTCGGTTCCGCCTCGATGGCCGTCCGGCTCTTGAGTCGCTCCTTCCTCATGCTCACGAATCACGAGCACGCTTCTTAGTTCTCCGCTCGCCCCACCTTATCGCCTGCATTAAAACCGCTTGCTACATTCCCCGCAAATCGCGTAGAATTCGATGAGACTTAGAGGCGTTATGCCGACTCCTGAAGACCAGGCTAGAGAGAACATCGACCAAATGCTCGGAAATGCCGGTTGGCAGGTCCGTAATCTCAGCGAAGCCAATATCTCCGCTGCTCGTGGTTTGGCTATCCGAAACTTTCCCTTAAAGCAGGGCCACGGCTTTGCCGACTACCTGCTCTACGTGAACGGTAGGGCGGCGGGGGTGATCGAGGCTAAAAAGGAAGGTGTCACGCTCACCGGGGTCGAAACGCAGTCGGATAAATACACCAAGGGTTTGCCGGACGGCTTGCCGGCGTTGAGAAAGCCGCTGCCGTTCTCATACCAATCGACCGGCGTCGAGACTCGATTCACCAACGGGATCGATCCCGATCCGCGGTCCCATCCCGTCTTCAGCTTCCACAAGCCTGAGACGCTGGCCAACTGGTTCGACATGGGCGATGGAGTCGTCGCCGATCCTCCGGCCGACTACGGCAATCGCAAGGGAACTTTCCTCGCGCGCATGCGGCACATGCCGCCGCTGATCGACGATCTCTGGCCGCCGAAACCTCTGGCGATCGCAAATATCGAACGGTCTCTGCGCGAGAACCGGCCGCGGGCACTGGTTCAAATGGCGACGGGTTCGGGAAAAACCCTTCTCGCCATCGTCCTGAGCTACCGTTTGCTCAAGTTCGCCGGGGCGAGGCGGGTGCTTTTCCTGGTGGATCGCGGCAACCTGGCGCGGCAGACCTACAAAGAGTTCCAGCAGTACGCGTCGCCCTACAACAATTTCAAATTCACCGAGGAATACATCGTCCAGCGGCTGACCTCCAACACATTGGACACGACGGCCCGCGTTTGCATCAGCACCATTCAGCGTCTTTACTCGATGCTCAAGGGCGAGGATCTTGCCGACGACCTGGAAGAACAGTCCGTTGAAGGGCTGGACAGCGTCTTCAAGGAAGTTCCTCCCATCGAGTACAACCCGAAGATTCCGATCGAGACCTTCGATGTCATCGTCACCGACGAATGCCACCGCTCGATCTAT
>JBGPGE010000161.1:0-7731 GCA_041483675.1 Binatia bacterium | reverse complement strand
TCCTCCAGGCGATCGAGCTCGCGAGGGCGCCAGAGAGTGGCTTCGTCGCGCAGCAACGCCGGATGGCGACCGAAGCGGCGCTCGATCTCGGCGAACAGCTCGCTCGGCTGTGATCCGCTCGCAGCGAGCGGCGAGTGCGCTCCCCAGGCAATGATCTGGGCGCCGTTGATCCCTTCAACCGGGCGCGAATGGGGCACGTCGACGACGGCCACTCGATAATCGTCCCCCAATGCATAGAAGGGACGGAACTGGACGAAGTCGTAAGCACCGATGTCGTTGACTGCGTAGTCGCGCGGCGAGAACCGTAGAAGATTCCAGTGGCCGGTCTGCTCCGGCTCGCAGCCCGTCAGGAAGCAGGTCCACGGAACCTCGGCGCGACAGACCTCTCCACCCTCCAACCGGGCGCGCGCGCTCTGCTCGCGCAGCCGCGCCAGGGCCGGTAGTTGTCCTTGGGCGATCCACTTCCCCAGAAGCGGTGCGGCAGCGGCGTCGATACCGATGGCAACGATCGGTCGCTTCACGCCCATGGATCGACCTCGGGCACCGAGCGGCTCCACGCGGCATGAAAAAGGCGCGAGGCTCTCTCGGCGGCTCGGACAGAGACCGCACGAGCAACCAGCCAACGGCAACAGAGTCGGAAAGCCGTAGCGTTGAGAAACATTCCCGGCCGAAGTGCGAACGCCGCCGACAGACTCGCGGCGGCTCGCGCGACGGCGCCGGGATCGGCGGTGCGAGTGAGGTAGCTGCGCGCGATGTACAGATGGATGTGGGCCAAACTTTCCGGCTTCAACGACTGCATCGTCGCCGGCACGTCGCCGAACATCTTCTCGCATGTGATCAGCAAGCCGTCGCGCATGCGATCGACGTCCCATGAGATCGACCCGGCACGCAAGCGATAGAACACCTGATACTGCGGCACGACGACGAACCGCCAGCGCGAAGCGACCCGTACGAGAAACTCCCAGTCCTCACCGCGCTCCAAAGCGGCGTCGTACGGCCCTACGGAATCAACGACTTCCCTGCGTAGGATCGTGTTCGAGGCGTTGCCGACGAAGAAGCCTCTCAACAGCTCGGCGTATACGTCACCTTCGCACGAAGCCGTCTGATGGCGTCCGAGAACTCGATCCTCCTCGTCGATCGTGCAGCTCCAACTGTACACCGCCCCTGCCTCCATTCGCCGAGTCAGGGCGACAACATGGCTCTCGAGTTTGCCGCGAGCCCACAGGTCATCGGCATCCAGGAAGGCCAGGTACTCGCCCCCTGCCTCGGCAATGCCACGATTGCGCGCCGTCGACAGGCCGCCATTGGCATACGAGCGTAGCTTGATCCGCGGATCGCCGATCGCCCGCACGCGCGCCGCCGTGTCGTCCGTCGAACCGTCGTCAACGACAACGATCTCGAAGTCATGGAACGTTTGCCGGCGCACGGACTCGATCGTGCGCGCGATGGTCGCAGCGGCGTTGTAGGCGGGTATGATCACCGAAACCCGAGGCATGGTGGCACCGCTCTAAAGAAGATCCTTCCTACTCCCCGTTCGTTTGAGATTTTCTTACTATAGGCCGGCGCGCAATGTCGAGCGCTATCTTCAGAGCACACCGCTCTACGGGACATGCTTCAGTATTTTGATGCCGAAGGCATTGGTCTCGAATGGTTCATCGCCGAATAAGACGACGGGCTCGTAATTTTGATTCACCCAACGCACGATCCGCCGGCCGTAGCGGTTGTCCCTCCCGAACGGGCCGACGCCCCACTCGGAGGTGTCCTTGTGCACCAGAACGACGTAGTCGGGAGGCATGGTCTGAAAGCCGGCGAGCGTCCCTTCTTCCCCGAAGACTATCATTTCCGTCATCATGAAGTTCATCTGAGGCAACGTCGTCGGCCGTCGTGAGAGGTAGTTAAGCATGATCCCCTCCGGGAGAGCGACAAAAGTCACCCCTGCAGGCGTATTCTCCTCGATCCACCGAAGGGCCGCCGCGATGATCTTTGCCGGCGCATGGACTGCGGGACTATAGGCAAGGATCGTGTCGCCGCCCTTTCCTACAGGAAAATTCTTGAAACGGTAAAATTCTTGCGACCAACCGAGATGGTACACGATCCCCGCGGCCACGACGGCAAGCGCAAGCGATCGGAAGACGATTCCACAACCGAAACTCGACCCTTCGACGCGGGCCACGGCCTCTGGCCGTGGGCCCTTGCTCAGGGTCGTCCTGAGCGAGCGAAGCGAGTCGAAGGACGACGTAGTGGAGCCACGGGCTCTGCCCGTGGGGCTCCACTTTAGACCACGCGGAATCCACTCGATCAGACAAACCACCAGAACGAGGGTTGCCGGCATCGCCAGGTAAAAGCCGTAATGGTAGACGTGAACGTTCAGCAGCACCTTGGCAAGCAGAACCAGGGCAAACGTAGTCCACAAGAGCATCGGAAGGATCGGCGACCATATCTCTTTCCGATCCCGGTGTTTCAAGAAAAGCGCGGCGAAGACGGTCAAAGCCAGGAAGGTCGTAAGCGGAAGCGCCCGCGGGAGCTCGGGCCACGGCAACAAGTCGGGCTTCAGGATCAAACCCAGAAAGAGCGCACCGCCGAGCGTTGCGCCCACGAAGAGCGGACGCCGCGACAGCCGTGCCGACGCAACGTCCGCCACGCCGGCCGCCAGGACAAACACGACAATCAACGCGAACATTCCGACCATGCGCCCTAGATTGCCGCCAACATCGTCAAGCCCCGTCACGCGCAGAAAAAAAGGATTGTTCACCACCTCCCGCGAAAGCACGGAAAACCCGCCGCCGACCGCCGTCAACGCCTCCCCGACAGGTAGATACGAAAGAAAATAGATGAAGAACCCTATGGCCGGCGCGGCGGCGATCCCGCCGAACAGCGCGACATCGGTCACTTTGAGCGAAACCGACGGATTTTTGACTACCAAGCCCGCTCCAAGGCCGAGCACGGCAACGATCATAGCCGCAGGAGCGACGTCGACCTTGGTGAGAAGCGCGAGCCCCAGCCACAACCCCGCAAGCGCGCACGCGGCGCGCCCGCCGCGCGTCAGGTAATAGCTCAACGAGAGGACCAGTCCGGCCGTCAGCGCGACCCCATGTGTGGCCTCCTGATTGTAGGGAGTCACATAGTTGTAGTTTCCGACGCCGACGTACTGGGAAAAACCAAACACGCACAAAAGAGTAAGGCAGGCAGTCGCAGCCGTCGGGCGATCGCCGAACAGCCGGACAATCCGGTAGACGATGGCGGTGATGCCGGCCAAGATGGCGAGGTTGAGAAAGATTAGAACCGTCAGCGACACGCCGAAAATACGGAACAAGAGGGCATTGAAGTGCTGCGAGAAGGGACCGTGCAGGAAGGCAATGTCTTTATAAAGCAGCTTGCCGCCGGCAAGCTGCCAAGGGACGTAAAGCTGCTGGCCGAAATCGACCAGGAGATCGGGCCATTTCCGCCAGCTCCAGCCCGCCAGCGCAAGGAAGACCAGGGCGACCAGACCGGGGCCCAGCCATCGGCTGAGCCACGGCAATTGGCGCGCGGGCTTGGCGGGTGGAATTTGTTTTCGCTGCTTAGCGGCCATGCTACCGGCGTACGAAGCCGAAAATGAAAAGCCCCCGCCTAAGGCAGGGGCTTGAAACTGGAGCGGGTGATCGGTTTCGAACCGACGACCTTATGCTTGGCAAGCATACGCTCTACCAACTGAGCTACACCCGCATCAACTCTTTTTTATCCCAGCCTCGTCGTTTTGTCAATTTCTCGGCAACCCGGCCGCGACGCCTTTCCGTCGCCAGAGTTGAAAAAAGCGCAGGTGATAGTTGACGGCCGACCAGACCGCGATCACGATGGAGACCGCCAGAAAGTACATCCCGATCGCGAAGAAGTCGATTCCCAGGTAGGGGTAGTGGACGAGAAGCCCGAAGACGGCGAAGCTCTGTAAAATAAACTTATATTTCCCAAGCTCCTCGGCCTCCATGACGATGCCCTCACTCAGCGCGATGCCCCGAAGAATCGTCACCGCCGTCTCCCGTGCCACGACCGCCGCCACTAGCCACGCCGGGACTTCCGGCTCGTCCATGCGATCCATCGCCGCAAGCATGACGAGCGCGGAGAGGATCAGCAGCTTATCGGCCAACGGATCGAGGATCTTGCCCAGATTTGAGACCGATTGGTTCCGCCGCGCCAGATAGCCGTCGAAAAAGTCGGTGAGCGAGGCGAGGAGAAACAGAAAGGCGGCCCAAAGGGCCGAAATGGCGTCGGGAAAAGTCAGCAGATAGACCAGGAGCGGGATAATCGCGATGCGAAAGAGGCTCAGAAGATTGGGGAGGGTCCACACCGTGAAGGCCGTCTTAACCTTACTGACTCACCTGCCCGGTGATCGAGATCTGCCCGTTTTTGCGATAACGCTCATGGAAGGTCAGCACCCGGCGGACATACTCTTTGGTCTCCGCAAATGGAGGAATGCCGCCGTGCTTCTCGACCGCCTGAACGCCCGCATTGTAGGCCGCCAGCGCCAGCCGCAGGTCGCCGCGGTAGCGATCGAGCAGGAGCCGCAGATGCTGCACTCCTCCCTCGATATTTTCCTCCGGGTCGTAAACGTTGGCGACGTTGTGCAGCCGCGCGGTCTCCGGCATGAGTTGCATGAGCCCTTGCGCGCCTTTGCGCGACCGCGCCGTTTCATTAAAATCCGACTCCGCTTTGACCACCGCGCGCACCAAGGCCGGATCGACGCCGTAGCGCTCCGCGGCCGAAAGGATGATCTCGTCGTATTGGGTCGGCGATCCGCCGGGCTGCGTCGTCATAATTGGTCGCCGTCCGATCAGGAGCTTGCAACCGGCCTGCGTCGGCGAATCGGTAAACAGCACGCTGCCCTGGCTATCGAGGCATTGGTAGATATTGGCGTCGGCCTCGCCGAGGAAGAGCAACAGAAGCAAACCCGCCGACCAAACGGTCTTGAGGCTGCGACGGCTCACTGAAACCCGCATGATAACAAGATACGCGCTTTCAGCCGCTCCGTCAAATCCGCCGGACGTGACGTGAGCCGAATTAACCCAACCTGCCGTTCAACAACCGGTCGATGAGCGGCAGATCGCCGTCGAGGAAATCCAATGTCCTTAGCTCTTCGAACTCAGCCCAGCGGATTTCGTTGAAAACTCGATTGGTCGCTGCCCCGCGGTAACTCTCCACCAGAAAAAATGTCAGTTCGATCTCGACGGGCGGAGCGCCGTAACGATGGGTGTTGCGGAATACTTCTCTCGCCGACTCCACTTCGATATTCAACTCTTCTCTCAACTCGCGGCAGAGCGCCGCGAAACTTTGCTCGCCCGCTTCCACCTTGCCGCCGGGGAATTCCCATTTCAACCCGAACGGCCCTCCCGCTTTTCTCTGGCAGACCAACAGGCGCTTGCCCTGATATATCAGCCCCGCCACAACCGCTATCGGAATCATTTTGGTTTGCTTCTCCTGCGTCACAAAATACTACACTGCCGGAGCGACACATTCCGGGCGGTCATTTTTCGGCGAATTCACCAATGTCATCACATCGTACGCTTCCATCAACTCCGACGGATACGGCTTGAGCGAAGAGAGAATCGCCGCGGTATTGCCCGAGCCGGCGTCGAGCCACGGATCCTCGGCTTCTCGCGCCAGGATCACCGGCATCCGGTCATGGACCGGGCGCATCAACTCGTTGGCCGCGGTCGTGATGATGGTAAACGTGCTGAGCTCCGCGCCCTCGGGATTCCGCCATCTGTCCCAAAGGCCCGCGAAGGCAAACGGTTCTCGGTTCTTGAGCACAAAGCGCATCGGCACTTTGCCCCGCTCTTCCTTGCGCCATTCGTAAAAGCCGTCCGCCAGAACCAGGCATCTCCGCCGCTCGATCAGCCGCTTGAAGCTCGGCTTTTCCGTGATCGTCTCCGCCCGCGCGTTGATCATCCTGTCGCCGATCGCCGGATCTTTCGCCCAGGAGGGCACCAGCCCCCAGCGCATCGTCGCCGGCGCTTTTGTCGCCTCATGAATAACGACCGGCGCTTCTTGTCCCGGAGCGATATTGTACCTGGGGTTCAGATCGAGAGCCGTCTCTTCGAGTCGGAAGCGGGACAGTAAAATCGGCCCGGCTTGGGTCTGCGTGTAACGCCCGCACATCAATCTCGAACGTAGCAAATATCCGCCGCGCCTGGAAGGCGAGGCAATTGCTCATTCCGCGAACTTGACATTGTCGCGGAGGAGAGACAGAAAACCTCCAGTTATGCTCCTGACCGAAATCCTTCCGCGCGCCGCAGCCGCCTATCCCGAAAAGATCGCGCTCGTCTGCGGTTCAACCAAGCTCAGCTATCGGGAGCTCGCCGGGCGCGTCGGCCGGCTCGTCGCGGCTCTCCGCGCCAGCGGCGTCAAGCCGGGCGAGCGCGTCGCCCTGCTCCACCGCAACTGTCACCGCGCGCTCGAAAGCTATTTCGCCGCCGTCCACGCCGGCGCCGTGCTCGTCCCTCTCAACTACCGTCTGACGGCACGCGATCTCGCTTACATCATCGACGATACGGAATGCCGCGCGCTGATCGCCGACACCGCGTGGGCAAGCCTCGCCGCCGACGCGCTCGGCCGCGCCCGGAGCCGCTGCGAAATAATCTGGAGCCGCCCGGCGGACGACGACGCCGGCGAAATTGCCGACGGCTACGAAGCCGCGCTCGCCTCGGTCAACCCGGCTTTGACTCTCGATCCAGCAGTCGAAGAAAACGATCCGGTCAACATCTACTACACCAGCGGCACGACCGGCCACCAGAAAGGCGTCGTGCTCACTCACCGCAATATTTACAGCCACGCGCTATCGACGATTGCCGAACTGACGCTCTCCGATGGGGACGTGTGGGCCCACGTCGCGCCGATGTTTCATCTCGCCGACGCCTGGGCGACCTGGGCGATGACCTGGGTGGGCGCGCGGCACGTGATGGTCGGCCGCTTCGATCCGCCCTACGTCTTGAAGACGCTCGACGAAGCAGAGGTGACGGTGACCAACCTGATCCCGACGATGCTGAACGACCTGGTCAACAGCCCTGACGCCACGAGCTATGGCTACAAATCGCTGCGGCTGCTCATGAGCGGCGGCGCGCCGATCGCGCCGCAATTGGTCCGGCGGCTGATCGAGACTTTCCGCTGCGAGTATGTGCAGACCTACGGTCTCACGGAAACCAGCCCCTATCTCACCTTCTCGCTGCTGAAAGAGCATCTGCGCCGGCTGCCGCCTGAGCGGCAGATGGACTATCGCGTGAAAACCGGACGCGCGGCGCTCGGCGTCAAGCTTCGAGTAGTTGACGAGCGGGGACAAGAGGTGCCGCCGGACGGTCAAACCGTCGGCGAGATTATCGCGCAGGGCGACCGGATCACTCCCGGCTACTGGAGGCTGCCCGAAGCGACGGCGGAGGCGTTCCGCGACGGCTGGTTTCACACCGGCGATCTGGCGACGATCGATGCCGAAGGTTACGTCAACATCGTCGATCGGAAAAAGGACGCGATCCTGACCGGCGGCGAGCTGGTCTTCACCACCGAGGTTGAGAACGCGCTCTATGAACACCCGGCCGTTCTCGAAGTCGCGGTCATCGGCCTTCCCGACGAGCGCTGGGGAGAAGCGGTGAGCGCGGTGGTGGTCTTAAAAGCCGGCGCGAGCGCGACGGAGGCTGAGATCGCCGACCACTGCCGCCGCCGGATCGCCAGCTACAAGTGCCCGCGCTCGGTCCAGTTCATCGACGC
>JBGPGE010000160.1:0-7922 GCA_041483675.1 Binatia bacterium | reverse complement strand
GGAAGTCGAATCGGCTCGCGCGATGGCTGTCGATCACGGCGTTGCTCGGGGCGGTTTTTCTCGGCATCCAGGGCTACGAGTGGCTCCGCCTGATCGGCGTCGGCCTGACGCTGTCGAGCGGCGTCTACGGCGCGACGTTTTACACGTTGATCGGCTGCCACGCCCTGCACGTTTTCGGCGCGTTGCTCTGGCTGGTCGTCGTCTTGCTCCGGGCGCGGAAGGGCCGTTACTCCGAGCGCAATTACGCCGGAGTTCAACTCTGCGCGATGTATTGGACCTTTGTGGTCGGGCTGTGGCCGGTGCTCTACGGCCTCGTCTATTTACTTTGAGGGAGTTCGGTTGACAGCTCCGGGGCGATAAGATAGTTTTCGATTATTTCGCGTTATGAAGTTGCGTTTTTTTCTCTCTACGTTGCTCGCCGCGGTAGCCCCGGTTCTGTCCTATAGCGCCGCGCATGCGTGCGCAGTCTGCGTCGGCGGCGGAGCGGATGACCCGCTCACAGATGCCTTCAACTGGAGCGTGCTGTTTCTGATGGCGATGCCCTACAGCGTGCTCGGCTCGATCGGCGCGTTTCTGTTCTATAGCTACCGGCGTAGCGCGAAACAGGCGAGCGATCCGAGCGCGAGAACGACGATTGTGCCTTTGACCTGGATTCACAAGGAGAGTGGACGATGAGCGAAGCTGCTGTGATGGATACCGCCGCCCAACCGGCCGAGTCCCCGCTGACTCCCGAGAGCTGGGGCAAGCTCGGCATGTGGCTGTTCCTCGCCGGCGACGCCATGTCGTTCGGCGGGCTGATTGTCGGCTACGGACTGCTGCGCCACGCCAGCGCGAACTGGCCGGTGCCGTCGGCGGTCTTGGGGATCAACCTCACGGCCTTCATGACTTTCCTGTTGATCGTAAGCAGCGTCACGATGGTTCAGGCGCTGTCGGCGATCAAAAGAGGGGACATGGCGGGGTTCAAGAAATTTCTCGGGCTCACGATTCTGGGAGGGGCCGGGTTCCTGGGACTGCAAGCCTACGAGTGGACGCATTTGATCGGGCACACCCTGCCGGAGGCCGGCTTCTCGTTCACCACGCATCTGTTCGCCACCACCTTCTTCGTCCTCACCGGCTTTCACGGGATGCACGTGACCGGAGGGGTGATCTACAACTCGTGCGTTCTGGCCGCCTGCACGCGCGGGCGCTACGGGGCGAAGCACGTCGAGATCGCCGGCTTGTACTGGCACTTCGTGGACCTGGTTTGGATTTTGATTTTTACTTTCGTCTATCTGATATAATCGAACAATCTGACAAGGGGAGACTGAGGATGGCAACGACACACGCGGAACCCAATTACATGGGCGTTTTCTGGTGGCTGCTGGGGCTCACGATCCTCGAGATCGCGGTCATTTACATGCCCATCGCCAAGCTCATCATCGTCATCCTGCTGGTCGGGCTCGCCTTGACCAAGGCGACGCTCGTGGCGCTCTACTTCATGCATCTCAAGTTCGAGCGCGCGACGCTGGGACTGATCGCCGTCACGCCGCTGCTCCTGTGTCTCTTTCTGATCCTGATGTTGTCTCCCGATATCCATCCATAAACTCCGCTCACTTCGCGGTTGCCATAATTTCCGCTTATTTCGCTGTTGCCGTGATTGCGCTATCCGATCTTCCCGGCGTCAACGCGGCGTTAAACAGCGCCAGCGCCTTACTGCTGGCGACGGGATATCTGTTTATTCGCAAGGGCCGGGTCGCGTTGCACCGGCTCTGCATGCTTTCGGCCCTGCTCACGTCAACGCTCTTTCTCGCCTCTTATCTGATCTACCACTACAACGTCGGCTCGGTGCCGTTCAGAGGGCAGGGTTGGATTCGCGTAGTCTATTTTACGATCCTCATCTCCCACACGATCCTGGCGACGGCCATCGTGCCGTTGGTCTTGATCACTGTTACGCGCGCGCTCAAAGGGAGCTTTGAGCGCCACAAGCGCATCGCCCGCTGGACGCTGCCGCTCTGGTTTTATGTCTCGGTCACCGGTGTGGTTGTTTACTGGATGTTGTATCGAATGAGTTGGTAAGGCGACACGGCGGAGCTTGGGTTCTCTTGATTCCCCGACAGGAGCGGATTAAAGTACATAAACCTGTCGGAAAACTTAAGAGTCTGGCGCCGGACTCAGCGATTCAATCGGCGCGGAGGCGCCCTATGAAGCCACCGGTCAACAAGGTTATCCTTATCGCGGCGGGATTTTTTTTGTTGTGCGGCGCGCCGGCCGCCGAGGCGCAGAAGCTGCGCGTGGGCTACGTCCACGTCTTTGACGACGCGCCGGTCGTGATCGCGCGCGACAAAGGATTTTTCGCCGCCGAGGGGCTCGACGCCAACGTCACCATGTTCACCAGCGGGCCGACGCTGGTGAAAGGATTGGTGACCGACCAGTTGGACGTGGGAGTGTTGGGCTTCACCAACGCCATCACCTGGGCGGCGCAGGGCGCGGATTTAAAAATCGTCGGCAAGGTCCAGGAGGGCTTCCACTCGCTGGTCGCGCGCAACGACCGCGGCATCACGTCGCTCAAAGACCTCAAAGGCAAGAGTCTCGCCAGCCAGGCCGCCGGCAGTACCGCCGATATCGTGCTTAAAGGCGTGGTGCTCAAAAGCGCGGGTTTGACCGACAAAGACGTCCAGATCATGTACACTGCGCCGTCCACGGCTCTCGCCTCGCTCAGGGCCGGCAGAGTCGATTCGGCGTTTCTGTTCGAGCCTTACGACAGCATCGCCAGAGCCGCGGTGCCCGTTACCGAAATCTACGAAGTCGGGAAGAGTTGGCCTTTCCCCTGCATGGTCGTGATCGTTCCCGGGAAGCTGATCAAGGAGCAACCGGCTGCGGTCCGGAAGACGCTCGCCAGCTTGAAGCGGAGCATGGAGTTTATGAAGGAGAAACCGGCGGAGGCCGCCCGCATTCTTGCGCCGGCCTTTATGGCGGAAGAAGGGCTGGCGGTGGAAGGGAAGAACGTCACGCCGGATGAAATCATGCTCAAGTCGCTCAAGAGCAACGTGTTCGACTGGCGTCTCACGCAGGGCGATCTCAAGCGGATGGAGGAGCTTTCCGGGATCATGAAGGAGCTTGACATCCTCAAAAAGGACGTGCCGCTCAGCAGCGTGGTGGATTTGCGATGGCAGAGCGAACTGGAACGGCAGAAGCCGTAGAGCGTCCCGAGTCGCTGAGCGCGTGGCAGCTCCGGTTCGCTAGAGTCCTTCCCTACGCGATCGCTTTTCTCGCCATCGTGGCCGGATGGCAGGTCGCGGCCCTGATCTTTCCTTCGTACCTGATTCCCTCGCCGGGGAGCGTGGTCCGCCGGCTCGGCGGCGAGCTTGCCCGCGAAGCGTTTCTCATCACGGTAGGCCGCAGCTTTTTCCGCCTGTCGGTCGGCTTCGTTCTTGCGTCCTTCTTAGGCTTGGTGGTCGGCCTCACCAGCGGTGTCTGGCCGTTCTTCCGCCGCTTTACGCGCGCGCTGGTCTCTATCCTTCAATCCGTTCCGCCGATCGCCTGGGTGCCGCTCTTCATCATCCTGCTCGGCTTCGGCGATTATCCCATCATTTTGGTCATCATCATCGCGGCCTTTTTTCCGATGGCCGTAGCGGTGATGAACGGGGTGGAGCAGGTGGAGAAGCTACACGTCGACGTAGCGCGGCTGCTCGGCGCGGACAACAAGCAGCTCATCGCCAAGGTCTACGCGCCGGAGGTGATTCCTTCGATCGTCACGGGGGCGCAGGTCGGATTCGGCAACGCATGGCGCTCGCTGATCGCGGCGGAGATGGTGGGCGGCGTGAACATCGGCCTCGGCTGGTTCATCAACTTCGCCGGCGAGATTGCCGACATGACGGGAGTGCTGACCGGGATTGTCGTGATCGGTATTGTTTCGGCGCTGTTGGACGGATACGTTCTCGAGCGGCTCAAGCGTAGATTGCTCAAATGGAAGTACGTGTGAAAAGCCAACCAGGCGGAGACGTGGGCGATAAGATCGTCGTCGAAAAACTGGTGCAGTCCTTCGACGCGCTCACGGTCATCGATCGCATGAGTCTCAAGGTCGCCGAGGGGGAATTCCTCGCCATCGTCGGTCCCTCGGGCTGCGGCAAGAGCACGCTGCTCAGGGTGTTGGCGGGGCTCGTGAAGCCGACGGCGGGGCGCGTGCGCATCGACGGAAAGGACGTGAACGGACCCAACCGCCGCCACAGCCTGGTCTTTCAGGAGCACGCGCTTTTTCCGTGGCGGACGGTTTTTCAAAACGTCGCGCTCGGGCTTGAGATCGAGCGGCAGAGCCAAGAGCAGATCCGGCAGAGAGTGACGGAGTTGTTGACGCTCGTCGGGCTCGATCAATTTCCCGGCTATTATCCGCACCAGCTCTCGGGCGGCATGCGCCAGCGCGCCGCCTTGGCGAGGGTCCTGGCCGTGGATCCCGACGTGTTACTGCTCGACGAGCCGTTCGGCGCGCTCGACGCGATGACGCGCCTCACGCTGCAAGACGAGCTGCTGCGCATCTTTCTCAATTCGGGCAAGACGGTGATTTTAGTTACGCACGACGTCGAGGAGGCGCTTTTTCTGGCCGATCGGGTGATCATCATGTCCACCGTTCCCGGCCGCATCCGCGAAGTGATCCCGGTCGCGGAAAAAAGGCCGCGCGATCGCGGCAGCGCCAACCTCGCGGGACTCAAGCGAACCGTCTTAGGCATCCTCGGCCTTGAGCCCGTCATCGGCAACGTTCGCGTGCCGGACACGAATTTTTCGATCTAAATCGGCTTGCGGCTATTGCGTGAAAACACCAAAAAGATAATGTAGAATGAGCCGCGACGGAGGTTCTTCAGATGCCCTACTACCATGATCCCAATGACGCTTACTTTACGAAGCACCTGGAAAAGCTGGTTAAAGCTCACGGCGGAAAATGGGTGGTCATCGCCGGAGGCCGATTAATAGGAGTCGGCCGCGAAGAGCAACTGAAAAAGTTGGCTGCCTCGGCGCGCAAGCGCTACCCGAAAGATATTCCCCTCATGGCTCCAATCCCCCGGCGTGAGGAGCTTGAGTGTATTCTGTAATTTTGCGCTGTGGCGGATGGGAGCTTCATTCCGGCCAGGCTCATCAAGCTTCCCCTTGAGATAGGCGGCCGGCGTGGAATTGTGGAAGTCGCCTTTTCCGACCGGCTCAACATCGGATTCAATCTTCTCAGTCGTAAGGATGTCTTTGAGAGTTTCGATGAAGTGATTTTTCGCGAGCGCCGAAAGGAGATCGAGCTGAGATGGGACGAAGAGTAGCTGCGATCTTGAAAGGAGCATGGCGCTGAAATCAATCGGCATCGTCGGGTGCGGGGCGATCGGGCAGGCGCTGCTGAAGGCTGCCGATGCCGGGAAGCTCACCGTTCCCGTCGCCGGCGTGACGAGCCGGACGGAAAAGAGCGCGCGGGAATTTTTGGCGACCCTCCGGAATCCGCCGCCGTATTTGGACCGGGCTGAGATCATCGCGCGTTCCGATCTCGTCATCGAAGCCGCCGGCGGCTCGATCGTGCCGGATTTGGCGAAAGAGGCTTTCGCCGCGGGCAAGGATCTGATGGTCATCAGCGTCGGCGCGTTGCTCGATCATCCTGAGATCATGGCGAAAGCGAGAGAGCAACGGCGTCGGCTTTTTATTCCGTCCGGCGCCATCGCCGGGCTCGACGGAATCAAAGGCGCATGCGTCGGCCGGATTTCACACGTTACGATCACCACCCGCAAGCCGCCCGAGGGGCTCGAAGGCGCGCCCTATCTCGTCGAGCGGGTTATTTCCCTGGTCGGATTAAAGGAAGAGCGGGAGGTTTTCTCCGGCACGGCGCGCGAGGCCTGCCGTGGTTTTCCGGCCAACGTCAATGTCATGGCGGCCGTGAGCCTGGCCGGCATCGGACCGGACAAAACGCGCGCCCGCATCCTCGCCGTTCCCGGTCTCAAGCGCAATTGCCATGAGGTGGAGGCGGAGGGGGAGTTCGGCCGACTCGTCGTTCGCATCGAAAATGTTCCGAGCGAAAACCCGCGCACAGGCAAACTGACGGCGCTCTCCATTATCCGCTCTGTACAGGACGCGGCCGATTATGTACGTGTCGGCACGTGAATAAATTCCGCTGGGCGGTTCTCGCCCTCATCACCTTTTCCCACGTCATCGGCGCCAGCGCGCAATACGGCATCAACACGCTTGCCCCATTCTATCAACAGGACCTCGATCTCTCGCGCGCGCAGATCGGGCTTTTCTTCACGGCGTTTTACCTGGGGATGGCCGGCCTCTCTCTGCCCGCCGGCTGGCTGGCGGACCGGCTCGGGGTGCGCTCGACCGCGCTCGGCGGCCATCTCGTGCTCGGGCTTTGCACGGCGGCGGTCGCCGCGGCCCCCTCGTTCGCCTGGGCGTTCGCCATTTTTCTGTTTGCCGGCCTGGGCTACAGTTTTCTGAATCCGGCTTCGACCAAAGGCGTGATGCACTGGTTTACCCGCGCCGAGCGGGCGACGGCGATGGGCATCAAGCAGACGGGAGTTCCCGCGGGTGGCGTGGTGGCGGCGGTGCTCGCGCCGTCGCTGGTTTTACTCGCGGGATGGCGCATCGCTTTCGTGGGTCTAGGAGCGATCAATCTGGTCAGCGGGTTTATCTTCTGGTTTCTCTGGCGTGAGCCCCCGGGCGACGTTGCGCAGGCTGAGCCAACCGCCGCTCCAACGGCCGGAACGCGGCCCGGCTCGTGGATGAAACAGCTTCTCTGCGTGAGCTTCGGAACCGCGCTGCTCCTGGTGGGCCAGATGTCGTTGCTGACCTACGTGCCTCTCTACCTCAAGGAGACCGCAGGGCTCTCGCCTTATTGGGCGAGCCAGGCGCTGGCTCTGACGCAACTCGGAGGGATGGTCGGCCGCGTCGGCTGGGGCGTCGTGAGCGACCGGCTGTTTCACGGCGCGCGCAAGGTCGTGCTCGTGCTGATCGGCTTTCTCTCCGTCGCGCTCACATTCGCTCTGGGCGCGCTTCCCGGCGCGCCGTCTCTCATTATCGTCTTGCCGTTGATCTTCTTTGCGGGCGTCTGCATGGTCGGTTTCCAGGGGGTCTCCTATGCGCTCATCGGCGAGATCGCGGGAAAGGCGCAGACGGGAGCGGCGCTGGGAATGGTGATTACGATCAATTCGATCGGAACGATCATCGGCACGCCGCTGTTCGGCTACATCGTCGATGTTACAGGTTCATATTCCAGGGCCTGGCAGGCGTTGGCCGTCGCGATTCTCGTGGGCATCGTCGCGCTGAGTGTCTTTCTCAAGGAGCCGAAGTCCGAGCCCGTTTCTCCCCTCCGTACAATCTAAGCCTGCCGTTCCTTTAAGCCCTCATTGACAAGGCCGCGGTAAGGCGGTTTAATTTTTACATTGATTCCGTGGAATGCTTTTTCGAAAGGAGGCTGTCATGCGAAGCTATAACGTTGTGGCTCTGTCGCTTTTCGCATTTCTGGCGACGCCCGTGGCGGGTTCGGACACTCCGGCGGCGAAACCTGCGGTCCATCAGGAGGTCTCGCGGGTCTGGGATGAAATAACCCGGCAGTTTCAAGACTGGAGCAGCCGGTGGCAAGAGCACTTCGGTGGCTCAACGGAATCGCGCGGCGAGCGGCCGCTCATCACCTGGATGCTCAGCCACCGCGATGATCTCGATCTTTCCATTGAGCAGGTGCGGAATCTGGAGCGGCTGAGAAATGAGTTTGAGCGCGAGGCGATCAGACGCGAAGCAGACCTCCGTGTCGCGGAGATGGATCTTTCGAGTCTGCTCGAATCGGACTCTGTGGACCTGAAGAAGACGGAGACCAAGGTGCGCGAGATCGAGCGGCTGCGCGCCGATCTGCGCTTCGCCCGCATTCGCACAATAGATCAGGGCAAAGAAGCGTTGTCTCAAGAGCAGCGCGAGAAGCTCCGCAG
>JBGPGE010000159.1:0-7927 GCA_041483675.1 Binatia bacterium | reverse complement strand
GTCTAAAGTGCGCTCGTAGTCGCCGCTGTCGTAGCGCGCGCCGTTGGGCGCCTCATAGGGAAATTGCTCCGGGCGGAGCAGATTGCGCCGGCGTATCTCCACCGGATCGAGACCCAGCCGGCGCGCCGCCAGGTCGACGCAATGCTCCATTGCCAGGTTGTGCGCCGGCACGCCCCAGCCGCGGTACGACCCTTGCGGACATTTATTGCTCGCCACCACGGTGAGATCGTACTGCGCGTTGCGCATGCGATAGGGCCCGGTGAACGCCGACAGAGGTTTCAACGCCTTGCCGATGGCGACCGAGACCGCATGGGCGCCGAGGTCGTCGAGCACTTTGACCCGAAATCCGGTTATCTCACCTTCGCGCGTCAGCGCCATTTCCGCCGAATAGACGCGGTCGGGTCCATGGGTGTAGCTGCTGAGCAAGTGCTCCACGCGGTCTTCGATCCATTTGACATGCCGGCCGCCGGCTTTCTTCGAAAGCAATGCGATGCGAATGATCGCATGGGGAAAAATTTTCGTGCCGAAGGAGCCGCCGTGGGGCAGCGGCGTGATGCGAATCTTGTGCGCGGGGAGGCGCAGCCCGCGCGCCACGGAGGCGACGTAAAACCCGGTGCCCTGAAAGCCGCCCCAGGCGGACAACGACTGATCCGCCCGCCACTGGACGATGCAATTGCAGGTCTCGATCGGATTGCCGCTGGCCCGGAGCCAGCGAAAATCGTCCTTGACCACGACGTCCGCCTTGGCAAACGCCTCGTCGACGGCGCCGAAGGTAAACAGCCGGTGGTAAATCAGGTTGGTGCCCTGGTGTTCCCAAATAACCGGACTGTCCGGCTCCAGCGCCTTCCGCGCATCGATGACCGGGGGAAGAATCTCGTATTCGACTTCGATCAGCTCGAGGGCGTCCTCGGCGATGTAGCGGCTCACCGCCGCCACCGCGGCAACCGGATCGCCGACGAATCTGACTTTATCCCACGCCAGGCAATGGCCGGCCCAACCGAGCGGAAAACCGGGGACCGGCTCGGACCACGCCTTGGCGTCGGCGCCGGTGACGACCGCGGCGACGCCGGGGAGCTTTTCCGCTTTTGAAGTGTCGATGCGCTTGATGCGCGCGTGGGCGTGCGGGCTGCGCAAGATGGCCGCGAACAGCATGCCGGGAAAGGCCACGTTGTCGCCAAACTCCGCTTGGCCCGTCAGCAGCGTAGCGTCCTCGATGCGCGCCGTGTCCTTGCCCAGATAGCGCGGTTGAGTGACCGGCAGCTCGGTTAAATCCCGCGGTACTTTTTGACTCATAGGAATTTGCGCTGAAACATTTTTCTTAATGACTTGCCGCCCCTTGCAGCGCCCGCCAGATCCGCAGCGGCGTCATCGGCGCCTCGGTGATTCTTACGCCGAGAGGTTCGAGGGCATCGTTCACCGCGCACAGCACCGTCGCCGGCGTCGTATGAAGCGCGCCTTCGCCGACGCCCTTGACTCCCAACGGCGCGATCGGCGACGGCGTGCACATCTCGTGCTCCTCGGCCGCCGGCACTTCCATGATCGTCGGCATGAGATAATCCATGTAGGACGACGTCAGCATCTGGCCCTGATCGTCATAAACGTATTCTTCCAGCAGCGCCGCGCCGACGCCATGGGCCATCCCGCCCATCAGCATGCCGCGGACCACGCTCGGATTGAGCCGCACGCCGCAGTCATCGACCATGACGTATTTGAGAATCTTCACCTGCCCGGTTTCCCGATCCACTTCCACCATGCAGAGATGTTGCGCGCCCGCCGCGGTGACGCTGTAGCGGCCGAAGCCCTTTTCGTCGGGAATGGTGCGGTCGGGCGGATTCCAAACGTAAGTCGCCTGCGGATTACCGTCGACACCCTCAGGGAGGAGATCCGGACGCGCCATCATGAACTGCGTCACCGCCGCAGCCGCCAGGGATTTACCCGGCACGCCGCGCACGCGAAACTGGCCGTCGAACAGCTCGACATCGTCGGCGCTCGCTTCCAGCATCACTGCGGCAACCAGCTTCAGTTTGTCGGCCAGGCGCGCCGCCGCGCCGAGCACCGCGCCGCTGAGCGCGATCGCCATCGAGCTGGAGATCGGCCCGGTGCTCGGCTGCATGCTCAAGCTGTCCACCGTGAGCACCTGAATGTCTTCCAGCTTGACGCCGAAGTAGTCCGCCAGGATCTGCCTGACGAAACTATGCTGGCTCTGCCCTCCCGGCGGAAAACCCAGCTCGGCGATGATTTTTCCGAACCCATCGAAGCGCACCAGGATGCCTTCCGGCGACGAGGTGCGGGTGAAGATGCGCGGCGAGGCCAGCGCCAGCATCGGCGGGCCGGTCAAACCGGGTTCGACGCTGCTGGCCACGCCGATTCCCACCAACCGTCCCTCGGCGCGCGCCTGTTGCTGTTCGCGCCGCAGTCGATCGTAACCGGACCTGTCCAACAGCAATTCCAGACTGCCTTCATAATTGCCGCTGTCGTAGACATTGCCCGACGGCGAAATATAGGGAAACTGGTCTTTCCTGATAAAATTGCGGCGGCGGATTTCGTTGGCCTCGAGCCCGAGCTTTTTGGCGGCGATGTCGATAAGCTGCTCGATGATCCAGAAATGCGGCGGCAGGCCGAAGGCGCGCAGCGGCCCTTGCGGCGTTTTGTTGGTAAGCACGCCTTTGCAGGAATAGTCGACGTTGGCGATGTGATAGCAGCTGCCGAGGCAGAGCAGCGGCTTTAACAGCATGCCGATGGCGAGCCATTCCGCGAACGCGCCGAGATCGTCGACGAGCTTCATGGTCATCGCCGTGATGGTGCCGTCGCGTTTGAGCGCCAGTTCGCAGTCGTAGTGGCGGTCCCAGGCGTGGCTGCTGTTGCCCACTAAATGCTCGATGCGGTCCTCGGTCCATTTGACCGCCCGCCCGCCGAGCTTTTTGGCCATGAGGGCGATCAGCACCACGTAGCGGGCGAAGGTCTTGACGCCGAAGCTGCCGCCCAAGGGCGACTGAACGATGCGCACCTGCTGCGAGGAGACTCCCAGAGAAATCACCAGCGCGGGAAGGATGAGATGCGGCGAGCGGTGGCCGCCGCGCAAGGTCAGCATCCCCGTGAACGGGTCCCAGTCGGCGATGCAGACGCAGGTTTCGATGGGATTGCCGCTGCTGCGGTGCCAGCGAAATTGTTCGCGCACAATCAAATCCGCGCCCGCCATGCCCCCTTCGACGTCGCCGAAAACGAATCGGCGGTCATAGGCGACGTTGCTGTCTTTGCCTTCCAGGACGCAAGGGCTGCTTCCGGTTCCGGCTTTCAGCGCATCCACCACCGGCTCCAGCGGCTCGTATTCGACGTCGATCAACTCGAGGGCGTCTTCCGCGATGTAGCGGTCGCTGGCTGCCACCACGGCGACGGGCTCGCCGGCCCAATGGGTTTTTTCTACCGCCAGCGCGTAGCCGGTCCAGCCTTCGGGCACGCCGAACACGGGGCGCGACCAGGCTTTGACCTCTTTGCCGGTCAGCACGGCGGCCACGCCGGGCAGTTTTTCCGCCCGCGAGGTGTCGATGGATTTGATCAAGGCGTGGGCGTGCGGGCTCCTGAGAATGGCCGCATGCAGCATGCCGAGTGTCCGTATGTCATTGCCGTATTCAACCTTGCCCGTGAGCGACAGAGGATCTTCCATCCGCGGGCTGTCTTTGCCGACGTAGCGCGGTTGAGTGATGGGAAGTTCGCTGGGTAACTTGGGCTCGGCCTTGGGCACGCGTCACCTCATTATTAACGATTGCGCAATCGCGACGCGGCCAATTTGACGGACTCCAGTATGTCCTGGTATCCGGTGCACCTGCAGAGATTTCCCGAGAGCCACTCTTTGATCTCCTCTTCGTCGGCGTCGGGGTGCTTTTGCAGCAGCTCGTAGGTGGTCATGAGAAATCCCGGCGTGCAAAAGCCGCACTGGAGTCCATGTTTTTCCCTGAAGGCCTCCTGGATCGGATGGAGTTCCCCGCCCGGCTTCGCCAGACCTTCCACGGTCATCAGTTCGGCCCCGTCCGCCTGGGCCGCCAGCATGATGCAGGAGCGCACCGCTTCGCCGTTCATGAGAATCGTGCAGGCGCCGCACACGCCGTGCTCGCATCCGACGTTCGTGCCGGTAAGACCCAAGTCCTCGCGGAGGAAGTCGACCAGAGTTTTCCGCACTTCCGCCGTGCCTTCGTAATCTCTGCCGTTGACGCGCAACTTGATGGTTCGAGTCGTTGCCATTTAATTTGCCTTTAGTTTTTGCATCGCCGCGCGGAGCGCGCGCCTGGTCAAAGTCGCGGTTACGGCGCGCCGGTATTCCGCCGTGGCGTGAATATCGTTGCTGGGATCGACTCGTTGGCCGGCGATTTGCGCCGCGGCGTCGAAGGCGGCCTCGCCCGGAGCCTGTCCGATGAGCAGCTCTTCGGCCTCTTTGACGCGCATCGGAGTCGCGCCGACGCCGAAATAGACCAAGCGCGCGCGGTTTATGACCGGGCGCTCTCGCTCGACTGCCAATCCCGCAACGATGCCGACGAGAGCAAAGTCGCCGTGACGCCGGCTGACTTCCAGAACCGACCAAGCCATGTCCTTCGGAGCCTCCGGAAAACGGGCTTCGGTGAGAATTTCGTTGGGCTGCAAAGCGGTGGTAAAATAACTCAGAAAAAAAGCGTCGGCGGAGATGGTCCGGGAGGCCTTAGGTCCACTCGCCACCAGCTCCGCGTCCAGGGCGACCGCCAGGGCCGGAAGCTCCGCCGCCGGATCGGCGTGGGCGAGGCTACCGCAGATAGTTCCACGGCTGCGAATCTGCGGGTGCGCGATGAGATACCCGGCCTCCCGCATGATAGGGAATCGCTCGCCGATCAGTTTTTCTGTTTGCAGGACGCGCTGGCGCGCGTTGGCGCCGATCAGAACCCCGGCGTCCGTGGCCCTGACGTAATTCAGCGCTTCTATGCGGTTGATATCGACGACGATCTTGGGCCGCGCGAGCCGCATGTTCAGTAGCGGCATCAAGCTCTGGCCGCCGGCAAGAATCTTGCCGTCGTCCGGGTGCGCGTCGAGAATCTCCAGCGCCTCTGGAAGATTACGAGGGTCATAATAGTCGAATCGAGCCGGTTTCATGGGTCTAATGTCTCAGCGCTCAAGCCGTTAGCCGGCGGCGCGTCTGGTTTTCGCCGCCGCATGGCGCCGCAGAAATTCCAGGCTGCGACGCCAACAGTCATCGCCGGGTTCCTTCCGATAGGCCGGAGCTTTTACGTTCGTCCAGCCATGATCCGCTCCCGGGTAGCTGTGAACTTCAAAAACTTTGTCATGGGCCTTTAGCTCGCGCCGATAGTCTTCTACGTCTTTCATCGGCACCAGGCGGTCCGCCTCGCCGAAAAAAGCGATCACGGGCGAATCAAGATGCTGAACGCGCCCGATAGGTTGCGTCGGCGTGTTGGGGTTCCGCGTATCGTTGGTCGGAAAGCCGTGGAACGACGCCGCGCCGGCCAAATCTCTTTGGTAGGTGGGCCAAAGCATTGCAAAGCGGCCGCCTATACAGTAGCCCCACGCAAAAACCGGCTGCCCGCCGACCGAGGGATGGCTTCTAAGCATCGCCAGAGCCGCATCGAGATCTCCCAGGACCCGCTCATCCGGTTGAGAGCCGGGCCGCTTGAAAGGGTCCTCCGGAACACCGGGATGATCGAAAATATCGACCCCAAGCGCGACAAAGTTCTCGGCCGCAAGCCGCGCGACGACATCGGCGGCGAAATCATCGAGAGCTTTGATCGTAGGGATCATGACGATGCCTGGAAACGGCCCGGCTCCCTGCGGCGCTGCCAAAATGCCTCCCACGGTCGTGTCGCCCCGCGGAATGCGCACCTTTTCAAGTGGCATAAACTTCCTTTATCATAGCCGATCAGCCGTCGGATTTTGCAAGTCGAGTCCCGAGCTGAGTCTGCAAGCAACGAAAAAATTGCCCCATCATTTGCTTGGCCACCCCCTCGATCAAACGCTGACCGACCCCGGCGATAAGACCGCCGATCTGGGCGTCGCCGTTCACCAGAACGGCCGTCCCGCCATCCTCCGACTGTTCCAGCGTGAGCTTTCCTTCCCCGCGAACGAATCCGGCTGCGCCGGTTCCTTCGATAATGAGTCTATAGCTGAACGGGGGATTTTTCTCCCGCATCAGAATCTTCCCGCCGAATGCCCCCTTGATCGGACCGACTCCGATCTCCAACGCCGCCTCGAACTCGTCATGTCCGATCTCGGTGAGTCTCTTACAACCCGGCGTGCATGCCTGCAGCGACTGTGGATCGGTGAGCAGCTCCCATACCGCCCGGATCGAGGCCGGAAAAATGAAACGTCCTTCAATTTTCATTTATCGAATTTCATTTCCCATGTCGGTTCTTTTCGTTGCGCAACATTTGTCTACAATATTGTCGACAAGGTAGTCAACCCTTTTGCCTCTTGTCAAATCCCGCCCCAACGCCATGAATCCCTGGCAGTGCGGCTTTCCAACCGATCCCCAGAAACAATGCACTTCTACTCCGATTCAAATTCAACACTACCGTTCGAGAGTGTCAGGTCCTCTTCTCGATCGCATCGACATTCAAATGGAAGTTCTTGCACTACGCTATCAAGATTTCGCGAACAAAGACGCCAGTGAAAGTTCGAACGTGGGTCGTGGTAGCCCGCTTAAGCACATGGAAGATCACGCCACCTGAGGCGATTCGCGCCACACGAGGCAGAGCGTAAGGCTATCTCAAGGCATTGGTCAGGAAAAGGGTTCGAGTCTGCTCTTGGCTCTTTATGAAATTGCCGGGGTCGATTTCTGAAGTGTGGCCTTGAATCAGGCGATGATTTCTCGATAATCTCAAGCTGCATAAGCTCACTTCATCAGTACGGTGCGCTGGCGTGGAGAGCCCACAAGAAAGGCAAATCCGGCAAGGCGGCCTGGGGGAGATAGGGGGATCTATGGCGCGAAAGAAGAGATTGGAAATCTGGCAAATCTGGCACGCCGAGTTCGCGCGACCGGGTTCGCGCGGTACTGACGGCAACCGTCGCTGTTATCAGATTATTGCCCGCCTTGTTCGTGAGGGGAAAAACTATTGGGTTGCAGTCGATACAACAGCCGATCCGCCGATGCGGGGGCGCTTTGCCGTGTTCGACGATTATGGTCGCGAAGTCAAGCCCGGCAAGGCCAGGTCGAGAGTGCTGTCGACGCAATGTTTGCAGAGCTGTTTTTACAAAACACATCGCCTCCAGGGGCCAACACTCACCACGCCGACAGCCCGGCTGACCGGTGGAAAGCTCAGAGGAAGCCACGACACCCGAGCGGAGGGATGCCGTTTCTGCCAAATCCCGGCGGTCACAAGGGTGGGTTCCAATGCGCTCTCGTATGCGATACGCGACGGAAACCCGGTGACACCTCTTCACACGCTCATCATTCCACGGCGGCATGTTGAAAGTTTCTTTGACCTCCAGGGCGGGGAACGAAACGCTATCTTCGCTCTGCTGGACGAGATGAGATCGGACATCCAACACAAGGACGGCACGGTTGAGGGCTTCAATGTCGGGGTCAATAACGGTGAAGCGGCCGGCCAGTCGGTGCCGCATGTCCACGTCCACCTGATTCCACGCCGTCGCGGGGACGTTGAGCATCCACGTGGGGGCGTTCGTGGAGTGATACCAAGGGAAGGCAGCCGCCAATGAAACGAAGCACTGAACGCATTCTTACCACCCACGTCGGCAGCCTGCCGCGGCCGGCGGACTTGCGCGCCATGTGGGTGAAGAAAGCCGTCACGCCGGAGGACGAAGTCGCGCTCCAAACGCGGCTGCGCTCCACCATCGGCGAAGTCGTGCGCGCGCAGAAAGACGTGGGCATCGACATTCCCAACGACGGCGAGTTCGGCAAGCCCATGCGCGCCGCCACCGACCGCGGCGCCTGGGG
>JBGPGE010000158.1:0-8039 GCA_041483675.1 Binatia bacterium | reverse complement strand
GGCAAGGCCAACTACGCGAAGGGGATAACGGCAAAGAACCTCACGCGCGCGCCTATGTACCGGCAGTAACCATGACGCCCGTTAAGGGATGAAGGATGAAGGATAAAGGCGGAAGAGGGACGAGGGGATCGGGTTGAGTCTAACTGGTCCTCACTCCAAGAACTGAAAACCCGAGGCAGCGGGCGGCGGTGCCGAGCTGGGCGTCGTGCGTCAATAACAGATCGATCGGCTCGACTTCTCGTATCGCCAGAGCCGTGGCCAGATGAATCGCGTCCAGAGTCCCCACAACGGTCGGGAAGGTCTCGCTTGCGCGATGTAGGATTCTTTCGTTAAGCGGATGGATTACCAGGGTTTCGTGCACAACCCGGATGTTTCTTACTAAATCGGCCACTTCCTGATCGGAAAGATTACCGGAAAGCCGGAGCCGGTCAACGGTCCTTAGCGCCTCGACGCGCCATAGATTACTGCTAAAAGCCCTTTGCCATTTGCCCCAGACATCGACCGGATTCGGCTCCCGGAAGAGAATCCGCAGCATCACGGAAGTATCGAGGTAGACTGTCATCTACGCTCACGGTCTTCGAGAAGCGCCTCCACTGCGGATACCGAGCGCCGGGCCTTGACTCCCTTCACTTTTTTAAGATCTTTCACAGGCCGGGAGGGTTCCGTTATTTGGGCATCCGGCCCTGACGCAGGAAGGATGCGGGCGACCCGATGGCGATGAGACGTCACCACGATTTCCTGCCCGTCCTTTACCAAGCCAAGATAATAACTTAGTTTCTCCTTCAAGGTGGCTACATTCACTAAAGTCATGGCCAGAATATAGTCATCTTCTAGTCATATTGTCAACAGTCCATCGACAGCGGGGTTTGTCGAAGAAGCCGCTTGTTTTCATGCCGTCGAGGTAACGCCGGTCGAGGAGGTCTTGCGGCCGGATGCAAGTCCATATTTCCACGCGCGCCATACGCGATCAGCGCTGCCCGCCTCGCCGCTTAATACTCCCTTGACGTCGGCTACGGCCCGGTGGTACTACGGGCAAGGTTTCCGCCGGTGCGCGCACTTTATCCTAGGAGGTTGCTCATGAAGAAAAGACCAGCTCTCGCCGCAGCCGTGATGACGGCGTTCGTTCTCCTGTTCCTCGTCGCGGGCGATTCCATTCGCGCGAACGATACGGCCCCGGTGCTGACCGGGCAGGTCAGCTCGCAGAAAGAAGGGCCGATGGAAGGCGTGGTGGTCGGCGCGAAAAAAGAAGGCTCGACGATCACCGTCAATGTCATGAGCGACGCAAAGGGACGCTACAGTTTTCCGGCGGTGAAGCTTCCTCCGGGGCGTTACGCGCTTAAAATCCGCGCCGCGGGATACGATCTCGAAGGCCCCAAGTCGGTCGAGATCGTCGCGGGCAAAACCGCTACCGCCGATTTGAAGCTTGTGCCGGCGAAGGATCTCTCGTCTCAGTTGAGCGACGCGGAATGGCTCTTGAGCATCCCGGGCACGGATGAGCAAAAAAACTTTCTGCTCAGCTGCAACGGCTGCCACACCATCGAGCGGATCGTCAAGACTAATCACAGCACGGATGAATGGGTTCAAGTCTTCCGCAGGATGGGCCTGTATGCGCCCGGCAGCGTACCGTTGCGTCCGCAGATGACCGTCGGCGGCGTGCAGCGCGACCGCACCCGCGGCGTCGATCCGAAGGTGATCGGCGAATGGCTCGCCGGCGTCAACGCGAGCTACAATTCCGATAAGAGGTTTCCGCTGAAGACTTTGCCGCGCCCCACGGGCAGAGCCACGCGCGTGATCGTCACCGAGTACGATTTGCCGCGGGCGCTGGCGATGCCGCACGACGTCATGGTCGATTCCACCGGCACAGCCTGGTATTCGGACTTCGGCGACCAGTTCATGGGCCGGCTCGATCCCAAGAGCGGCGAGGTGAAGGAATATCCCATTCCGGTTTTGAAGAAGGGCTTCCCGATGGGGACGCTCGATCTGCAGCTCGACAAAGAAGAAAATCCCTGGATCTCTTTAATGTACCAGGGCGGCATCGCGAAGTTCGACCGCAAGACGGAAAAATTCCTGGTCTATCCGGTTCCGAAAGAGTGGCAGGGCGATCACACGCAGCAATCGATGGTGAGCCCGTCCAACTCGCACGTGGACGGAAAAGTTTGGACCAACAACCAGGATACGCATGCGATTTATCGCCTCGACCTTGCCACCGGCCAGTATGAAAACCTGGGCGAGTTTCCGATTCCCGGCGCCAACAGGACGATCAACGCATACGGCATTCCCAGCGACAAGGACAACAATCTCTTCCTGCTCGAGTTCGGCGCGAACAACATAGGCAGGATCGACGCCAAGACGAAAGAGTTCAAAGTCTATTCGACCGTGACCGCCGGCTCGCGCCCGCGGCGGGGCAGGTTCGACGCGCAAAATCGCCTCTGGTTCGCGGAGTACGGCAACAACAGCATCGGCATGCTCGATCCGTCTACCGGCAGGATACAGGAGTGGGCGGTGCTGATCCCATGGAGCGCGCCGTATCACGTCGTGCCGGATAAGAACGGCGAGGTCTGGGCCGGCTCGATGTGGACCGATCGCGTGACGCGGCTGAATCCGAAGACCGGAGAATTTACCGACTATCTGTTGCCGCGCGAGACGAACATTCGCCGCGTCTTCGTCGACAGTTCGACGACGCCGGTGACGTTCTGGACGGGAAGCAATCATGGGGCGTCGGTTCTCAAACTGGAACCTTTGGATTGAGAGGGAAGTAGAGAGCTAAACGCAAAAAGGCAACAGTAAACGCCCGAGGAAGGACCATGTTCAAGAACTTTCATTCGCTGATATTTGTGACGCTGGCTGCGTTCGCGCTGCTCTTTCCCAATTTGATTCACGCTCAAGACCGGGCCGGGGTGCTGCAGGGCGTCGTTAAAGATGCCGCCGGCGCGCCGGTCTCCGGGACGTTTGTCAAAGTGAAAAACGCGGAGCGGCGACTGACCTTCATGGTCGTCACGCAGGGGCAAGGCCGTTACTCGGTGAACAGTCTTCCCGCCGGAAAATATATCGTCCAGGGAATCGGCGGCGATTTTCAGAGCGAGCCTTCCGCGGCGATCGATGTCGCCGCGGACAAGCCGGCGAACGTGGACGTGGCGCTGACGGCGGCGCGTGCGCCGCAGCTTGCCGGCGCGTGGCCGGGCAGGCTGCCGGGCGAGCAGGGTGGCGAAGGAGGCGAAGACAGGCCGCCTCCGGCTTTGCCGGAAGGAGAAGCCAAGCCGGTCGTCGAGGCCAAATGCGTCTCGTGTCACAACGCGCAACGCATCGTCAGAGTGCGGGCGAACCGCGACCGCTGGCAAACGATTTTGCAAAACATGCGCGCCTACGCGCAGGGTTCGACCGCGGCAAAACCTTTGACCGACGACGAGAGCAGAGTCGTGATGGAATACGTCATGACGAATCTTTCCGAGGGCCGCGCGGGCGGCAAGCCGCCGCCGGATCCCAACAGCCGCTTGCCGCGCGCGCTCCTCAAGGGCGACAACGCTAAATATATCGCCGTGGAATTCGAGCTGCCGAATCCCAAAGCCGAGCCGCACGAAGTCACGGTCGATCTCGACGGCAATGGCTGGGTCACCCAACGCGTCGGGGGTAAGCTCGGGCGCCTCGACGCGAAGACGCTCACTTATGGCGAAACCGTTCCGCCCGCGGGAACGTCGCCGACCAATCGCTTGAACGCGATCAACCGCGCGCCCGACGGCAAGCTGTGGTTCATCGACGGCGGCCCCAACCGACGCTGGTTAAGCCTGGATCCCAGGACGCAGCAGTTCGAGGCTTACGAGCTGCCGAAACTCAAGAGCGGTTCGGCGAGCGGCAATACCATGCGCGTCCATCCAAACGGGACCGTATGGCTGAATTCCATCGCGGCCAATCAAGTCATTCGTCTCGACCCGAAGACGAAGGAGTTCACCGTGTACGACGTGCCCGCCGGAGTCAAGCGCGGGCGCACGGCGAGCCCTTACGGCATGGCGATATCGGGCGACGGTAAAGTCTGGTTCGTCGAGAACGCGGTGAATCAGATGGGGCGCATCGATCCCGAGACCGGCAGGATCGACGAGTTTCCGATCTTCGTGAAGAATCCCGTCGCCCGCAAAGGCGGCATGGATGCGGAGGGGAACGTTTGGGTGGGTCTTCACGGCGTCGGCAAATTGATGAAAATCGACTACAAAACGACGAAGATGACGGTGTTCGATCCGCTGTCGGAGGACGCCGGGGTCTATTCCGTCCAGGGAGATCCGAAAAGCCCGCTCGTCTGGTTCAGCGAGCAGCACGTCGATAAAATCGCGCGCTTCGATCCGAAAACGGAAACGTTCACGGAGTTTCCGCTCGCGAGCGCGGAGTCCGATCCGAGAAGAATCGAGATCGACCCGACGAATCCGAGTCGCATTTGGTGGTCGGGAAATTTATCCGGAAAAATGGGCTACGTCGAGGTGTTGAAGTGAAAACCGTCGGCGATCAGCCATCAGCTTTCATTTCGGAATATTCCCCCACCCTCGCCTTCTCCCAGAGGGGGAGGGAAGGGGGGACGGTGCTTTAAAAAGATGATCGTTGTACTGCTCATTCTGCACGCGCTACTCGCCGTGACGCTGCTCGGCGCGATTACGCATCAGGCGCTGAGCGTCTGGTTGCCGGCGCGAACTCAGGCGGAGTCGTTCGTCGCGCGCATGCGCGCGGTGACTCCGGCGTCCTACGCCAACGCGATCGTCGTGTTGTATCTCGCCACGGCGACGCTCGGCGCGGTTATCTATCCCTCGTACAGGATCAACGTGCGCATCGTGCTCGAACAGTTGCAGCTTTACGCGGCCAACGGCGCCTTCGAGCTGAAAGAGCACTTTGTCGCCGTCGGCCTCGGTATGCTACCGGCCTACTGGTACTTCTGGCGCCGTCCGCTCGCTCCCGATCACGCGCGCACGCGCGCCGTGCTCACCGCCGTGCTCGCTTTCGTGGTGTGGTGGAGCTTCATCGTCGGCCACCTGCTCAACAACATCAGGGGATTCGAGACGTGAGTTTCACGCGCTCGTTTCCGACGTTTGCGATCGTGTTCGCCTCGGCGTACGCGGTCCTGTATGTGATCTCGATCGAGTACAATCTCGCGCTCTTCACCTATCATCCGGCGACTGAGGAGTTTTATTTTCTCGTCAAGCCGGCGTCGGACCAGCCCGCGATGTTCTGGTACGGCTGGCTCGCGACTTCCGTATTGGGCGCGCTGGCGATTGCGGGGCTGGTCGCGCGGCTCCCGGAAAAATTTGCGAGCCGCATCTCGTCCGGCTGGTCGTGGATCGTGCCGCTGGCTGTGATGCTCGTTTTCGTCTATATTCTGAGAGGCTATTTCACGAAATGAAACACGGCGCACCGGAGAAAAAGATGAACGTTCCGATAGCAAGCGCCTGCTTGGCGGTGACCGCGCTCGGCCTCGCGCTTACGATATCGGGCCTCGGATGGGCCGGCGGCAGCTCCGACGAGCCGGATATTCACGAAGACAGCGGGCCGACGTATTTCGGCTTCGTCAAAGAGACGGGCGGTAAAGCGATTCCCGACGCGAAGGTGACGGCCGATATCAAAGGGCGGGGCACCGTCGTCACGCGCAGCAACGCCGCGGGAAGCTACAAGCTTCCCGGATTCGGCAAGGAAATTACTCCGGACAAGGTGACGATCTCGTGCGCGAAAGAAGGCTATCGCCAAACCCGCGTCCTCCGGCGCGCGCCGCCGGCCAAGAAGCCGGTGACCGCGATCGAGACGGAATGCACGATGCAGCGCGCGGGAGCCAAGTAGTACCGTCATGCAGCGCTCACGCTTCGCGCGCGACGGCAAAAATCTCCTCTTCGTTCTCCTGTTCGCTTCCGTTCCTCAAATTCTCCACGCCGCCGCGCCGAATTTAATTCCGCTCCGCTACTGTCAGGCTTATTCCGCCATGCGGTCGATTTTTTCGCTGCCGATTTCCGTCGGCGATCGCGAGGGGTTTTTTCGCCGCGAAGGGCTGGACTTCCGCGTCATCGTTCCGATCCCCGGCGGATCGGATAAGATGATCGACGCGCTGCACGACGACACCTGCGACGCGACG
The DNA here is from genome assembly GCA_041483675.1 of Binatia bacterium. Lineage (GTDB taxonomy): Bacteria > Desulfobacterota > Binatia > UBA9968 > UBA9968 > 2-12-FULL-60-19. The sequence goes on along the minus strand of JBGPGE010000158.1, from coordinate 1,942 downwards.
CACGTGGCCACGCCGTTTCTGATCCGCGCCGCGCTCGCCGGCTCGGATGCGGTCGCGGTCGCCGCCGAATTCAACAATCCCATCTACAGTCTGGTTGCTAAGCCCGAGATCAAGAGCTTCGCCGACCTCAAGGGAAAGCTGCTGGGGCTTGCGGACGAGGCCGGCTCGATTTCCATTTCCACGCGCAAGCTGCTCGCGCTGCACGGGCTGCGCGAGGGGGACTTCCGCGTCAGGGTGATCGAGGGAACGCCGGGCCGTTTTACCTGCCTCACGCACGGCGAGTGCATGGCGGCGCCGCTCGGGCAGCCCCAGGATCTGCTCGCGATCGCCGACGGTTACCGGTTGCTGGGAATTTCCAACGAAGCCGTGCCCGAATTCCTCTACACCGTCACCGCGGCGCGACGGTCGTGGGCGGAAACGCACAAAGATGCGATGGTCCGCTACGTGCGCGCGCTCGCTTCGGCTTTCAAGTTCATCCGCGACCCGGCGAACCGGAAGGCGGTCGTCAAGACGATCGTCGAGACGACGGATTCGTCAGCGGCGGCGGCGGAGCAGACGCTCAAGCTGTTTTTCGAGCCCGAGCGAAAGGTTTTGCCCAGGCAGGGAGAGATCGACGTGAAGGGGCTGGCTCAAGCGATCGCTTTCATGGCCGAGGCTGGCAACTTGAAAACGCCGCTCCCGCCAGCCGAGCGCTTCGTGGATCTCAGCTATCTTCACGCCGCCGGACTTCGGTAGCCCTGCGCGAAACGGTATCGGCACGTGGCTGGCGTCGGTCGCGCTTCTGTTTAGGCCCGGCTTCAAGCAGACTTCGCGGAAGAGAATATCGAGGATCCCCTCGAGCGCGGCAGATCGCTTTCGACAACCTCGATTATCTTTACTCCAGCGTTTCGATCTTGACGATCGCGGCGCCGTTGTTGTTGCCGATCCAAAAAGTCGGCGGGTTGGTCGAGTTATCGACGTTCACGCGGCGGATATTCGTCGTCCGCGGCAGGAGATAGCCGATAAATTCATCCGTCTTGGCGTTGAGCCGCGCGACGTAATCGTTGGTCATGCCTCCGGTCCAGGCGTATCCGTCCTTGTCCACGATCGCATCGTAAGGATTGGTCCAGGGGATCGGCACCGCCCATTCGCGCGTGCGCTCCGTCTTGGTGTCGAACATGCCGATCATGTTGCCGCGAAATTCCCCGAACCACAGGCGGTCCTGCGGGTCCATGTGGCCGCGGCGCGGGCCGGAATTGGGAGTCGGAGTCGGGAAGGGCGTGACGTTGCGGGTTTTGCCGTCGACCCGGATGATGTACTGGCCGTTCAAGTTCGTGCCGTAAAAATTATTCTTCGAGTCCGAGATGACGCCGTAGGAGCTGAGCCGGTCCGCGGGCGGGCCGTCCTTCGACAGGCCCTTCGAATAATCGACGGTGTACCACTCGCCGGTTTTCACGTCGAGCTGATATTCGTTGTCGCCGCCGACCCAGACTTTGCCGTCGAGGTGCGAGTGCCTGGCGTCGACCATCGCCAGCCGCGCCTCGTTGTTTTCCATGAATTTCGGCGCGCTCCAGGTCGAGAATTTTTCCGTCTTGCGGTCGAACTTGGCAATGCTCCCCTGGTACATCAGGCCGAGCCAGACGTTTCCTTCCGGATCGAAGTTGACATCGAGCATGCCGGTGGGCGCGCCGGGTTTCGCGACCGGGACCGGCCATTCCACCGCTTTCGCAGTCTTCGGGTCGAGCTTGCCGAGATATAGCGAGCCGAAGTCGGAGTACCAGACCATGCCGTCGTTATCCACGACCGCGTCGTGCGGCATAGCTTCCGGTCGCGGCAGATCGTATTCGGTGATGATGACTCTGGTCGCCTTGCCCTTCGGCCGCGGCAGGGTCTTCAGGGAATATTCCCACTTCGAAACTTTGCTCAAATTGATCGTGCTCACGTACTGTGCGAAGCTTACCAT
>JBGPGE010000157.1:0-8201 GCA_041483675.1 Binatia bacterium | reverse complement strand
TATGAGCACATCGTCTTTTCGCCGAATCAGGCCCGGCACTTGGCGGAATCGCTTTATAGGCATGCGTCCGACGCCGATCGCGAGATCCGTAAAAAGCGAGAAGAGGCGGAACGGAAAAGTGCAGAAGCCATTCCTGTTGATCGTAGCAACAGAACTCTTGCCAACGGCTCGCCTGTGACCGCGGACCATCGCGAGGTTGATCCGGCAACGGGGCTGCAAAAGGACTACGTGGTGCTGTCGGCAGAGGAGCGCGTGAAAGGATTTGTTCGGCCGGTAAGGCTGACCTACAAGCACCTGAAGTGTGGAACGGTCACAAGAATAGCGGAGACGATCGCAGAGACCTATGCGCGCGATCCCGGTTTTTACAGCGGTACGTTCTGTTGCTGGTGCCGCACACATTTTCCTGTCGGGGCCGAGGGTGAGTTCGTTTGGGACGATGGGAGCAACCAAAAGGTGGGAACATGATTTCTCTCAATATTATTATGGAAGGGGATGGCGCGTTCGAGGATTGGAAAGACCGTAAGGTGCACCATATCGGCAACGATGCGCCGCCGATGCGGATCGCGGCGTTGCCTCACGGCATGAAGAGCGGTCGGACCTCCGTCATGATCGGCATCGAGCTGCCGGATAAGTCGGTTGTGATGGCCGAAATATCGCTCCGCCTTTTACTCGCCGCGGCAGCCGGATTCAAAGCGAAATATGGGGACGAATTAGATGGCTGAGCCGGCAATTGCCCCAAACAGACCGATTCGCGGCTATACGTTGACGGTGCGTTTCACCGGCTTCGATTTTGCTCGTATCTTCATCGAGCGGGTGGTGCGTGCTGATTGCGCGCGCTGTGACAGTCCGGAGCGCGAGGAATTCTGCGAAAAGCCGGCGGCTCGCGTCTACTATCAGGATTGCGCTGAGTGGTATGCATGTTGTCCCGATCATTTTCCCGAAGGTGAGCAGTGGTGCGGCTCGACGCCGTTTCTCGGTTTAGTCGAGATGCTTATTATTCCGGGAGAACGATTCGATGTGTTCCGGGCGAGCTGGACCGAGGCGGAAAGGCGCGGCATCAAAGTAACCCCCTACTATCTGGAGGAAGCCGATGGCGTCTAATACCGCGATCGAATGGACGCGCGGCGCGGACGGTAGACGCGGCGCGAGTTGGAATCCACTTTATGCCGTCGATGTAGAGACGGAAAAGCGCGGCTGGTTTTGTGTGCCCAAATCTGGCGGCTGCCTCCATTGCTATGCGTCATCGATCAACATCCGGCTCGGCACCGGGCATAAGTATACAGCGGGCAATCTGCACCATGTCGAGATCAAGCTGGACGAGGACGAAAGAAAAGACACGGCTCTCGGATGGCCGCTCTATCCGCGCAAGCCGCGGAACGTCTTTCCATGCTCCATGACGGATCTGTTTGGCGAGTTCGTTCGAACGCGGTTCATCATGGAAATTATCGCAGTGATGGCCCTGGCCCAATGGCATACTTTCATGATTCTCACAAAACGGGCGGACCGGATGCGCGAGATTATTACCGAGCACAGTGCGGAAATCTACGAGAAATTCATAGAGCTACGACGAGGCGAGTTCGGATATCGCTATGATGTCCAGGGCATGAAATGGCCGGGCTGGCCACTGCCGCATGTGCTTCACGGCGTATCGGTCGAGGATCAGCAAAATGCCGACGAACGCCGCGACGATCTCAAAGCCTTGGCGAAAGCGGGTGCCGCAACCTGGGTGAGCTATGAGCCCGCGCTCGACGTGGTCGATTGGATGGGCTGGGAATTTGTTCGCTGGCTCGTGAGTGGGGGAGAGTCGGGACCGGGTGCCAGGCCTTCGCATCCGGACACTCACCGCGGCGCGCGAGATTTCTGTGAAGCGAACGGCATTGCCTACTTCTTCAAACAGCACGGCGCGTGGGTTCATCAAGCCGATATTCCCGACAATCTGCCGCCACAGAAGCTCCTGAATGCAAGGATTCACGATTGGCAGTATTCCAAGAGTTTTCGTGTCGGTAAGAAAGCCGCCGGACGCATTCTCGACGGCCGGGAGTGGAACGGAATGCCTACGGTCGGAAAAAAGGAAACGGAACACGCGCATGGATAACATCGCCAAAATTCCGCCGCAAAATCTCGAAGCCGAGGCCTCGGTACTTGGCGGCGTAATGCTCGAAAACGAGGCGATCAATCGGGCATTGGAGATCCTGACGCCTGGGGACTTCTACCGTGAAGCGCATCGGAAGATTTTTCGGGCGATGGCCGAGCTGACCGACCGCTCCGAACCCGTCGATATCATCACGCTCTCGGAGCTGCTGAAAACTAAGGGCGATATCGAGGCGGTGGGCGGCTCGGTCTATCTGGCCTCGCTTACCGAGGCGACGCCGACCGCGGCCAACGTCGCGCACTACGCCCGCATCATCCGGGAAAAGTCGATCATGCGCCAGCTCATTACCGTCGCGACGGACATCGCGACGCGCGGCTTTGAGCAACAGGGCAATGTGGATGAATTTCTCGACGCGGCGGAAAAAACGATCTTCGAGATCGCGGAAAAGAAAATCACGGCAGGCTTTTTCGCCGTGGGTGACATGATCAAAGATTCGCTCGAATTGATCGAGCGGCTGTACGAACGGAAGGAGATGATCACAGGCGTCACGACCGGGTTCAAGGACCTGGACAAGCTCACCTGCGGCCTTCAGCCGTCTGACTTGGTCATTATCGCAGGCAGGCCGTCCATGGGAAAGACTGCTCTCGCGCTCAATATGGCGACCAACGCCGCGCTGAACACTGGCATCGGCGTCGCGGTCTTTTCACTGGAGATGGCGCGCGAGCAGCTTGTGCTTCGAATGATGTGCTCAGAGGCCCGGGTCGACAACTCGAAAGTCAGGGCGGGCTATCTGGGCGAGCGGGACTTCCCGCGGCTCGCCAACGCGGCCGGACGGCTCCACGACGCGCTTATCTTTATCGACGACACTCCGGCCATCTCCGTGCTCGAGCTCCGCGCCAAGACACGGAGGTTGGTGCGCGACAAGGAGAAGAAGATCGGGCTCGTGATCGTGGACTATATCCAGCTCATGAGAGGCCGCGGCGACGCCCAGAACCGGGAGCAAGAGGTATCGGAGATCTCGCGCTCGCTGAAGGCGCTGGCCAAGGAACTACGTGTCCCTGTCGTCGCGCTGTCGCAACTCAACCGGCGTGTCGAGGATCGGGGCGATCGCCGCCCTATGATGGCGGACCTGCGCGAGTCGGGCGCGATCGAGCAGGACGCCGACGTGATCGCGTTCATTTACCGGGACGAGGTTTATAACACGAAATCGCAGGACAAGGGCATCGCCGAGATCATCGTCGCAAAACAGCGCAACGGCCCGATCGATACGGTGCGGCTTGCCTTCCTGAACGAATATACCCGCTTCGAGGATCTCGCGGAGCGGGAAGATTACGTGACGATGTCCGAGGAGGCAAGGGCGGAATGATGCGTTTTTCGAGCGAGAAAGAATTGGCAAAGGTCGTGATCGCGTGGCTTCAAGATCAACATTGGGATGTATACCAAGAGGTCCAGGTTTTCGGAGGAGGCAGCGTGGCGGATATTGTGGCGGTTCAAAATAAACTGATCTGGGTAATCGAGTGTAAGTTGTCTCTTGGCTTTGTCGTGCTCGATCAGGCGCTCGCCTGGACCTCCTATGCAAACTATGTGAGCGTGGCGACCCAATACACCAGGAATAGAGGAGAATTAGCGCACAGAATCTGCGAACTTTTCAACATCGGCCATATCGAAGTGCACGGGGACCGTGCTCACGGTTATGAACTAAGCATCGCCGTGCGAGAGCGCATAAGGCCGGGGTTGCGTCGAAGAGTGATACCGGACCGGATTCTTCCGTGTCTCACCGAAGCTCACAAGACTTTTGCCGAGGCCGGAAATGCGAACGGCCGCCACTGGAGCCCATTCAAACAGACCTGCCGAGGAGTTCAGCAAATCGTTGGCAGCAAGCCCGGGATAAGTATCAAGGAGTTGATCGGTCTGGTGAATCATCACTACTCGTCGTCGTCGACAGCGCGAAGTTGTCTCTTAAAATGGATCGAAGCGGGTAAGCTCGAAGGCGTGCGGATGGAGCGTAACGGTCGGCTGATTAAACTCTATCCGGCAGAAGCGGTGCAGTGAGTTATCGATCGCGCCATGGCTCTCGGATGAAAATCGTGGATACACGCAAATATCACATGACTCATGAAGGGGAAATACATTTATTGACGGAACGATGGCGCACGCCGGACGGCAAACAGGTTTATCGACGCTGCATGATTTGTAAACCGTTGACGGAGATCGAGAAGAAATTCGGGATCACCTGAAATGAGAGAATATGGACCGCAAGAGCGAAAAGAACCTCCGGTCGCTCATGAAAGGAGAATTATGAAAATCACTGCGGAACGAATTATCCCGCTGGCAAAAGAAGCGGAGGCGGAAGGGCAGCTATGGGAGTGCGCGGTCCTCAAGGCGCTCGCCACCGCATTAACGGCTGGCGAAGAAGAGATCGAACATTTGGGGCTGGCGGCATATGTGTATGCGAAAAGAGCGAAGCCGCGCCTTGAAGGGATGCTGGCGGCCAAGCGTGCGGCGCAAGGGAACTGATTGATGGGGTTGACCAGGAAACGAGATTTGAAGATGCGCTTCGAGGTAAAGGCTCTTTGTCAAAGCTTGCATGCGCACATCGATTACAAGTTCTGCACCAATTGCCAAAAGATAGCGGAATGGACGCGCCGGATGCTGGCCGAAAACATGGCGGCGCAAGGAAGGGCTGAGGCATGAAACGGATACGGAGAAAGCCGGTGACATGGTTTCCTGCGAACATCAGGCACCGAGTTTGTTGGCCATGCCAGATAGAATGTCTTTCCAAGGCAAAACTCGAAGAGCACCAGGAAAAAGTCCATCGTGTCAAATTCTATCGACCCTCTGCTATTCAGCCGCCGCGAGTTGAGGCATAAAGAAGGCGCTCTGGCGGTAATGAAAAGGAGAACAAAAATGAAACGATCAAACAGCAGCATTCTCCCAATCGCCATTGTCGGGTTTCTGGCCCTCTGTGCATTGTTATTTTTTATCGATAGGCCTAAGCGTCCATCCATTGAATCAGTTCCCTCAGTCGTTTCCGAGGACGCGACGTCGGCCGATTTCACGGTGCCGCTTATCTCGGGAGGGTTGAAACATCGTCCGGAGTCAACACCCCAGCCATCGCTGGAGGATTGCTCGGCAGGGATTTTTCTCAGAGTCATGCCGTTCGCTGGCGCTGAGTTAGTGCTCACCTCGGCAGATGATCTTGCCGAACAGATCCGAGCGAAAAGCGCATGTTTTCAGATCAATCAGTCAGCCTTGTTGGACCATATCGAAAAGCTGAAGGCCGGGTCGGTGAGGTAGAATGTTTCCGTCCTCCCGAAATCTCCGGCGCTTGGAAGTGTCTGAGGCGGACATTGTAAATTTTCTGATGGATTATTTCGATCATGCGCGGATTCCTTATATTCGCCACAACCCGACCCGCATCGTTCTCAACTGGAAAACGATTGAGGATATCCTGACGGCCGTTTGGAATCATCAACTTTCAGTTATTGCCGCGCTGGAGAAAATGAAAAGGTCGATCTTTGCCAAATTGCGGCCGAGCCAGGAGGGCGCGTCGGATCTGTTTGTTTTCCGCGATCAGGGCAGGACGGTGATGATCGAGGCGAAGTCAGCGACCGGACGGCTCCGGCCGGCTCAGCAGGATTGGCAGGCGCGCGCGATCCGTTTCGGGCACGATTATCGGATCATCCGTTCGATGAAAGAAGCCGAAGGCATCGTCCAGATGTTCAGCAAGGGGGCGCTGTGATAGATATGCTCACATCCGCCGAAGCGGCAGCGCGCCTTAAAGTCTGCAAGCGCAAGCTCTGGAAGCTGCCGATTCCGTTCGTGGACGTCGGCACGGCTCGCCGACAGGATCGGCGCTATCGAGAAGAAGATGTTGAGGCTTGGCTGCGTTCTGGGCTACAATATGTCGAACAGGCTTCCAGGAGAAAGAGCCCGCGCCGTCGATCAAGCCGAATCGGCGCAGCACATGTTCTTTCTCCGGCAGAGCTGAGGCAGATATCGGCGGGACAAAGAGGAAACGGATAGTAAATGTATGAAAATAAAGAGATAGACGCATTGCAGCCAGGAGCTGAGTTAGATGCCTTGATCGCAGAAAAGGTAATGTTTCTGAATCTGCCTTCTCCCCATGATCGCGAAACGGAATTGCCGAAGCCGTATTCCACTAAAATATATGCCGCCTGGGAAGTCGTCGAAGCGATAAAGCTAAGATTGTACGAAGGCTTCTGTTCGGTGTATGTGATGCGTACTGCGGCAGGAAATTCCGATTACCGCTACGAGTGTATAATAGCGGAACGCATTTATGACGAGAGTGGATGGGCCAAGCCGGATAAATATTCTGTGTTAGGTAGCGGTCCCGATGCTCCATTGGCGATTTGTCGTGCTGCGTTGAAAGCGGAAGAGCAGGCGAAACTGCTGCGGGCCGCGACGGGACAGACGGGGAAAGATTGATAGGGTAAGGAGGATGGACCATGCCGTTTCTGATTACGGTGATCGATGATGAGGGTATGTACAATGCCGTTGTGCCTAGTCCCTCCGTCGAATGGTTGGCTTCCCATTATCGAGCCCGCGAAATAATGAAGACGACTGACACGGGGCCGACTATTGTCGTATTCGAAAGGGAGATCACGGAGCGGCAGAAAGAGGATTTGATGGTTTCTGGCTGGCGTTCGGACCGGCTCCGAATCTCCGATCTAAAGATAAATAGATAAAACAACTATGGCCGTAGACTACAGATCCGACCGGGACAAATGGGGCTTCCAGAAGTTTTATCGGGGACGTCGCTGGAAGCGCTATCAGTGGGATACAGAGGCCGAGGCTCAGAAAGCCTACGATCTTTTTCTCCGCACCGAATTTGAAGCGGCGAAACGGATTCCCCAGAACTGCCTGGTCAATGTCGTGAACGATTATCTGATCGCCTCTCAAGAGACCAAATCACGCTGGCGAGTGTCGGGCCTGAGCTATACTTTTATGAGTATCGTCGTGCCGCACTTCGGCCCGACGACTCCGATCGCCGAGATTGACACGTCCGCGATGGAGCGGTTTTTTCGAGAAGCGAAGCGGCCGAGAGCGATCACGATGCTTGACGTCCAGGCCGTCAATGAAACTGACCACTCATTGATCATCTGTCACGGCCGGGAGAAACTCCGGATCGCCAAGGACGAGATCTTGCCCGAATCAGAGGTCAAGGCAAAAGGGGACAAGGGCGCGCTCAGATATTTGCGGCAGCCGGTCAAGCCGGCGACGCTGTGGCACTACTTCATCGATCTGCGCGCGCTGTTTAACTACGCTTTGAAGTGCCCCGGCGGACCGCTTGTCGAATCGAATCCATGCGATAGCGTCAATAGGGATTTCTTCAAAGGCCGGAAAGTCGTCAAGCCGCCGCTCAACCCAGACGACGTGGACCGCGCGGCCGAGACGCTGCCGTTTCACGATCGGATATATTTCGATCATCTTCGATTCACAGGTGCGCGCAAGGATGAGGGCAATCGGACCGAATGGAAGCATCTCTTTCTCGATAAACTCGACGACGCTCTCTGCATCCTGCCTGGAACAAAGACCGAGGAGAGCCTTGAGATTCTACCGATCACGCGCCGGCATGCGGAGAACCTGCTCAAATGGCGCGAGCTCTGCCCGAGCAAGGTCTGGGTCTTTCCATCCTGCGCGCCGCACAGTAAAAACTACGGCGCCAAGACCTACGGACGGCAGCGGATGTTTAGGCGCATCGAAAAAGAGACCGGCATCAAGCTCGCGCCGAAAGACCTGCGAGACTACTTTTGCAACGAAGTGGCGGCGCACACAGATGATCCGATCGTTTTAATGAACCTTATGCGCCACAAAAGCCTGACAACGACGACAAAATACACACGTCGGGTGCTGAATCGCATGAGAGAGGCGGTCGAAAACGTGGGGGCAAAAATTGGGGGTGAAAAGCGTGTCTCATCGGGTATCGAAATGTCTCAAAATTCCATTTCCGACATCTTGACTGAGATCCGCAATCTGCGCGCAAGTATCGAGGACTCAAGGTGAAAAATTGGTGGCGGTGGACGGACTCGAACCGTCGACTCCGCGGATATGAGCCGCGTGCTCTGACCAACTGAGCTACACCGCC
>JBGPGE010000156.1:0-8381 GCA_041483675.1 Binatia bacterium | reverse complement strand
CGAATGACTATTTTGTCATAACCGGCGTGTTTCATTTCCACCCCGAAATAGGATCCCATTAACGAATGTGCCATGAGCGAAGTCTGGGGAGAAAAGGTATTCACGGAGGTGCGAGTGGCGGCGGGAACAGGTGTGCCGTTGAAAAGGCCGCTGCTGAATATGAGTAGATTCTCCGGAGAAAAGGGTTCAGCCTCAGGAGGAACCCTATCCCATAGCATCTTGGCGGCGGTACCCTGTCCCCCCAGATAAAGCTCCATTAATCTTGGGTCGGTTTCCACCCTCTCGATGCCGCCTCGGGATAAATCAATTTCTAAATTATACCCTGTCTCCCCGTACCTCATTTCTTAGCTCCCGAAGTTTATCAAGCCTCTAACAGGTTGCTGAAGAACTCATTTTTTCTCATACCAAGGGGGAGGAGCAGCAACTACCATGCCGGTTGGCCCTGAGGCGTAGCCTGCTGGAATTCATAGGAAATCTTATGAAGAGAACTTCTTTAGGACGGCATTCTCCTGCCCACTTTCCCAACCACAGGAATATAAAAGCGAAATTCCCAGCAGCGGGAAATCCTGGCAGTTCCGGCCGACGTCTTTGCTTATTGAGTCTTCGATTCTGGGGCGCTAGGCGAAATGAAATTGAAATAAGAAAGGGGGCGACTATGCATGTAAGCCTGAGCATCATTTTAAGCCCTGAAAGTCGGCCTGAAAGGCCCTTTTTTGGTCACCCTCACCGATCGTCCAGACAGTGTTCCCCCTCTCTTTTCGCAAAAATTAATCTCTTGCCTGTCAACACCATCTATGGTAGGTGTCGAGTAACGACAAAAATGGGTTGTGCGGAGCTAATTTTATCAACCCGGTCCAAGATGCGACTGTGGAAATCACGGCCACGAAGACTCGTAATTTGACATGCCAAAGGGGGAAGATGCGATGACCAGCTGCAATTGGTTCAAAAGTCTTGTGGGGACGTACGCGCGTGTAGGGGCCCGGGGGAGGATAACCGCGCTGCTGGCCGTTGTGGCCGGGACTGCGGCCCTGGCCGTTGTGGTCGTGGCCGTTCTCGTCCCCTTTCGCGGCATCGCCAGAGCCGTCATCCCCACTCAGGTGGTCCGGATCGCCGGACTGGGCGACGAGGCGCCCGGCACCGGCGGTGGTGTCTTTATGGGAGGCTCCTGTCAGTCTTGGAATAGCGTTACTTTCGATGAGCCGATGGTCAACAACGGCGGCGACGTGGCCTTTCACGCTTGCTTCACCGGCGGCAGCGAACCAGCCGGCTTTGGAGCCTTCCTCAAAAGAAACGGCGCGCCGGTGGAGTTAATTGCGAGGACGGATGAATTCATTAGCGGCGTCGGAACGCTCGGTTCCGATGCGGAAAGCTTCGACGGGCCAAAGATCAACAACAAGGGAACGGTGGTCTTCGTGAACCGCGATATCAGTGGCCCTGCCCGCGCAGCCGTGTTGCAGAAAAAGATCGGCAGTCCTCTCGCCGCCATCCTCAAAGAGGGGGATCCCGTGCCAGGGTTGTCCGGCTTCTCCTTCTGGAGCTTCGACGATATGGACCAGAACAATAAGGACGATGTGGCGATCATCGCCACCTACACCAATAACGGCGGAGCGACATTGCATTCAGGAGTCTTTCTGATCCAAAACGACGGGAAGGTCGTTCTTATCCTCCTGGATGGCGCCGCTCTCCCCGGCATCGGCGGAGGCAATTTTAACGGCACACACTTGTATGATGTCGACGGCCCGTGGCTCAACGATAGCCGGGTCGTGGTGTTTGCCGTCGATTCGATCAGCGGCGGCTCCTGCCCCAGCACCGAAGAGCCCGATTGCGAGGGCTCGGTCTTTGCGAGGCGCCCGGGGAAGCCGATCGAATTATTCGTCAAGATGGGTGAGGTTCTGCCCGCTTCATTCAAAGGAGGCAGGGTCGAGGGCATTGGGCTTGGCCGCCCCGCGTTCAATAACAGCAACACGTTGGGTTTTAACTTGAACCGAAATAGTGGCACTCCGGAGACGTTCCTTGTCACCAAAAAACTAGGCGGCGGCATTAAAAAATGTGTGGCGGACTTGACGCCCGCGCCGGGGCTCGCGCCCCCGGCCACCTTCGACGGCTTCTCCCAGCCGACGATCAACAATCGGGGATACCTCCAGTTCAGCGCCGACGTGGGCGGGGACCCGGTGAATAACCGGGGAATTTTTGTCTGCGACCCGCGAGGGAAAGCTACGGCGGTAGTATTGCGGGGAGATCCAAAGCCGGGCGGCGGCGCCTGGAGCTTCGAGCTGGAAGAGGGATCGATCAGCGATAATTTCGCGGTTTTCCTCGACGAAAAGGGGACGTCGGCAGGCAACTCCGTAGGTGTGTTTCGGGCAACCATCCCAACATGGTGATAGACGGCATAATGATTCGGAGACACGCCGACAGCGCGGCGCAGAGTATCGACTTCGATCCGCAAGAAGGGAGCGCACATGAGATCTAAGCCGTTGTTGTTTGTGCTTTCACTCGCCATGGTACTGACTGCCGCAGTCGCTGCCCGGGCCGAGTGGTTTCTCGACGCCTATGTCGGGCCGGCCTTCACGCAAAACGGAAACTTCAAGAACGGCCCTGCCGCTTCGGCTACGACCAAGTTCGATACCGTGTTCTCTCTTGGCGGCCGCGGCGGTTATTATTTCGAATCTCTTCCATACCTGGGATCTTTTCCTTACCTGGGATTGGCGCTGGACCTTTCGCACTATCAACCGGACGGGAGCTTCGGCGGAGGCGGCAGCGGTTTTCGTTTCGATACGAAAGTCACCGCGCTCTCGCTCGACGCGATGCTGCGGCTGCCGCTCTTGACGAGCAAAGATTTTCCCAAAGGGCGACTGCAGCCCTACCTGAGCGTCGGGCCCGGCTTGTATTTCAGCCACATGAAAATCAATCCTACGCCTGTATTCGGCAGCAGCGACTCGGATACGAGCGTAGGCGTGAAGGCCGCCGCGGGCGCTACGTGGCTATTGACTCAGAGGATTGGGCTCCTGGCTGAATACCGATTCTCGCACTTTAACGCCAATTATTTGGGTTTCGACGCGGACGTCAACTCCCACCGGCTGCAATTTGGAGCTACTTTGCGCTTCTAAGCAGCGTTTGAGCCGCACTAGTTCCGTGGCGTCTCCATTCATCCGAGACGCCACGCTTTTCCAGCTTTCCCGCCTTTCCGGTTGACAGCACAGAAGCGGTCGGCATAGATTCAACCCCAAGAAGGAGGAATCTCTATGCGCGCACGTTCGAGGAGTAGCTGGTTTTCGCTCGCCGTCATTATCACCCTCGCCTGGCTCCAGGTTGCCCCAGCCTTGGCGCAGCAATTACCGCGCTCCGCTACGGTCGGATCCAACCCGCCGGGCTCTCTCTTTTACGCACTCGCCGGCGGCCTGGCCAAGGTGATCAGCGAGGCGACGCCCATCCAGACGCAAGTGCAGCCGTACAGCGGAACCAGCACGTTCGTGCCGCTCTTCGATACCGGCGAACTCGATTTCGGCGTGGTCAACGCGGTCGATATGGGCATGGTTTACCAGGGTCAAAAGTTGCAAGTCGGAGGAAGGAATCCCTTTCCTCACGTTCCCAACTCGCGCCTGATCATGCGCGGCTCGCCGCTCAGGAGCAGCCTGATCGTCCGCAAAGACTCCCCGATCAAGACCGTGAATGATGTCAAAGGGAAACGCGTCACCGGCGAATATCCCGCGCAGCTTGCGGTCTGGTACAACGTCTTCGGCTCGCTATCCAACGGGGGGTTGACATGGGACGACGTCAAAGTGGTCCCGGTCCCCGCCGTGAACGAAGGCGTGGATGCGCTCATCCAAGGGCGCGCCGACGTCACCACGCATGCGATGGGCTCCGCCAAGGTCAAGGAGGCCGACGCCTCGGTCGGGATTCGTTACATCTCGTTGGACTGTTCGTCCCAAGGCGACGAACGCATCAGAAAAGCGGTGCCCGGCTACTATCTTTCGATCGTCAAGGCCGGCTCTACCACCGGCGCTGTCGAAGATATCTGCGCGTATACCTATGACATTTACTTCATCGGCCACAAAGCGCTGCCCGATGCCGTGGTCCAGGCCGCGCTGAAGGCGATTTGGGACAACATCGCGAAGCTGCCGCCGCTCCATCCGGGCTTTGCGGAATGGACCAGAGAGCGCGCCGTAATTCCGGAGGTGACGTTGCCTTATCACCCGGCGGCGGTGCAGTTCTTTAAAGAGAAAGGCGTCTGGTCCGGTAAGATGATGGATGAAGCGCAGCGGAAACTCCTCGCTCTGAATCCCTAATGTGCCCGGCCAGTCACAGGAATTCCGCGTGAGCGACGATTTTTCATCCTCCTCGAAGTTCAGGTCGCTGAGCGGGCCCGCCGACATCCTGACGAGGGCGCTCCTCTCGGCCCTCACGATCCTGGGCGCCGCCTGGGCTTTGGGGATTCATCAAAGCCTTCCCTGGGCCTTCTTCAACCAACAATACCTGGGACTTTTTTTGGCCCTGGCCCTGGCGGCTATTTTCCTCGGCGTCAAAGCGAGAAAGAAGGAACCCGGCGATCGCGTTCCGTGGTACGACTGGTTTTTCGCCGCGGCGGGTCTTCTCGTCGGCGGCTACGTCGCCGTGATGTACCCGACCATTGCCTATCGCCTGGGGATTCTCTCTCCCGACCGCGTGATTCTCGGCGGGCTCGCGGTTCTGCTGGTGCTCGAAGCGACCCGGCGCGTCGCCGGCGGAACGTTGGCGTGGGTCGCTCTGGCCTGCGTTCTCTACGCCAGGTTCGCCTATCTCTTTCCCGGCCTCCTGTACGCAAAAGGCTCTTCGTGGCAGCGGATCGCGAGCTACCTTTACCTCGATTCGGGCGGCATCCTCGGCGTCCCGCTCGACGTCGCCGCGACCGTGCTCGTGGCCTTCATCTTCTTCGGCCATGCGCTCTACGCGGTGGGCGGCGATAAGTTCCTCATTGACCTCGCCTTGGTGGCGATGGGGCGCTACCGCGGCGGCTCGGCCAAGGTATCGATCGTCTCCTCGGCCCTGTTCGGAATGGTTTCAGGAAGCGCGGTCGCCAACGTCGCCGTGAACGGCGCGATCAGCATCCCTTTGATGAAGCGCTCGGGTTATGCGCCGCACATGGCGGCGGCCATCGAAGCGGTCGCCTCGACCGGAGGGCAGATCATGCCGCCGGTGATGGGCGCCGCCGCATTTCTCATCGCGGAATTTTTAAATATCTCTTACGGTCAGGTCGCGCTTGCCGCCGCGATTCCCGCCTGCCTTTACTATCTCGCGCTCTTCGTCCAGGTAGATTTGGAAGCAGCCAAGCACCGTCTGGCCGGACTGCCCGCGACTGAGATTCCAAAATTCCGCGAAGTGATCCGGCGCGGATGGGTCTTTTTGATTCCACTCGCCGTCCTCGTCTATGCATTGATGGCCGAAGATTGGCCCGCCGGCAAGGCCGGCATGGCCGCGGTCATCGCCGTATTCGCCGTTGGCGCATTGCGCAAGGAGACTCGGCCTAATTTGCAAAGCATACTGCTCAGCATCCAGGCGACCGGCCGCACCATGCTCGACATCGCGGCCATCACCGCGCTGGCCGGCCTCGTGATCGGCGCGCTTCAGCTCTCGGCCATCGCTTTCAAATTGTCCCTGCTCTTGGTGACGATATCGGGAGGCCACGCTTTGCTCCTCCTCTTTCTCACCGCCCTGGGCTGTCTCTTTCTCGGGTTGCCCCTGCCGACCACCGTAGTTTACATTATGTTGGCCGTGCTGGCCGCACCGGCGCTCGTTCAAGTCGGCGTCCTGCCGCTCGCCGCTCATCTCTTTCTCTTTTACTTCGGCATGATCTCGCTGATCACGCCGCCCGATTGCCTGCCTGTCTACGTGGCGGCGGCGATCGCTCACGCGGATTTCTGGAAGACCGGCTGGACCGGCATGCGGCTCGCGATCGCGGCTTACATCGTCCCCTTCGTCTTCGCCTTTCACCCCGCTCTGATTCTCGTCGGAACGGCGAGAGAAATTATCCTGGCCGTCATCACCGCGTCGCTCGGCGTCTTCTTCCTCGCCGCCGGATGCGCCGGCTACCTCTTTCGCCCGCTCGGCTGGTGGAAGCGGGGAGCGCTCTGGCTCGCCTCTCTCCTGTTGCTCCTGCCGAAATGGAGCGGCGCGTGGCTGATCGCCGACGCCGCCGGTCTGGCGCTCGCCCTGTGCATCTTTTTCTGGGAACGGAGCAAGCGCACAGCGACTGAGCCGCTCCCACAGTCCAGCGGCGCTGTTCGTTAAACTACCGAGAGTGAGGTCTGTGAATGAAATTCGGCATATTCGTGATCGGCGACAACCACCCCGACGCTCACAAGAGCTTGAGCGCTTACTACGACGAGATCGTCGAGCAGGCGAGGTGGGCGGAGACTCTCGGCTACGAATGCTTCTGGTTCGGCGAGCACCATTTCGACTTCTCCGGCGTGGTTCCTTCTCCGCCCGTGCTCATGTCCGTCGCGGCGAAAGCCACGCAAAAAATACGGTTGGGAGTCGCGGTCTGTCTCCTGCCCTACAGAAATCCGCTCTTCGTCGCCGAGGAATACGCGATGGTCGACGTGCTGAGCGGCGGACGACTGGATTTCGGCGTCGGCCGAGGCACGCCGCCGGAGCTGGCGGCATTCGGCGTCAAGGAAGACAACCGGGATTTGTTGGTTGAGAGTATGGAAGTCGTGAACATGGCCTGGAGCGAGGGGAAAGTCACCTACAACGGCAAATATCACAAAATAAACGGCGTGCCGCTGAACATCCGCCCGGTGCAGCAGCCGACGCCACCCTTTTTCATCGCCGCGCTGAGCGAGGGTTCGTACAAAATCGCCGGCGAGCTGGGCTATCCGATTCTTGGGATTCCCTACGCGAGCTGCAAGAGCATCGCCGAGCTTAAGGCAAAGATCGGAGCCTACAAAGATACTCTCGCCGCCTCAGGCCACCGTCCGGGCGATTTCGACGTCGTCCAGTGTTTTCATACGAGCGTCGCCGCGACCCACGCCGAGGCCGAGAGAAACGCGCGCAAAGGCATGGGAGCGCTCTTGGCCGCGCGGATCAGCGTGAGACCAAGGAGCTACGACGAGCTTTACAAGGAGCGGCTGGTGATGGTCGGCGACCCGCGCCGCTTGATCGAGCAGATCGAAGAGGTCCGCGCGACCGGAACCAACTACATCATCTTCATGATCAACTTCGCGACGCTGGAGCAAAAAACCATCCTCGCCTCCATGGAACTCATGGCGAAGGAAGTGATACCGAAGTTCGCCGGCGCGTAGTGACGTTCCCGTTCAGCGGCGCGCCGCTGGCGGCGTGTCCACTGCAGCGGGCGGTTGGGCGTGTCGGTTTACTGCCGTAGCGAATCCAGCCAAGTTACGACCTCCTCAATCGCCGCACTCGGCACCGCGAAGTGGTCGGCGGGCACGGTTACGAATCTGCTCTTGGGGTGTGGTGGTGCCTTGTCAAAAATGTAGTCTTTCCCCTGTGTGGAGCGGTCGCCACTCCCGACGACGAGTAGCAGCGGAATAGGAGCTTTGAACGAAGCCGCAGATTTGGGCATTACGGCGGGCCCAGCCGGGTCAAACCAGCTCAAGTAGATTTCCGCCGTCGCCGCAACCTCCAAGGGCTGTCCTTGATTGACGTCGGAAAAGCGGTGTTTCTCTTTCCCTTTTCCAGCAGCGACCAACGCTCTCGCGCGACTGACGTCGTGCCCCACCCGTTTGATAAAAGCCGGGAGCTCCGGCGTGTGGGCGGGAGCCAGCGCAATGATCCCGCTGGCGCTATTCCTTGATGCGGCATAGCCAAGGGCGGCGTTCGCGCCCAGGCTGTGACCCGCGACGACGACGAATTTCGCTCCCTTCTGTCGCAGTGAGTCGATCTCCCGATCGATCTCGCGCATCGCTTCGTCGAACGAAGCGTCGTATATCCGATCTTGTGCCCACGGCATCGTGGGGGTCGAAACAAGATAACCCTTGTTTTGAAGGGCAGAGGCTAATTCGCCAACAAATCCGGAAGGCGATCCCCCCTTTCCATGCAACAACACAACCCCGAGATCATCGCCGGCGGCCGGAGCAACGTGACCGATCAGAGCCGTGATCAGGCTGAACAGAATCGCCACCCAGCCGCGCATGTTCTTTCCTCCGCTCGTATACGCCAACGCTCACCATCACTGGCGCCCACCAACGCGGGTGATTGCATCCTGAAGGCGGTCGTGGTGGCTGTCCAGTGCATGGTGTTGTTAGGCGACGAGTCAGGCGGCCAATTTCACGGCGACTGAGACACCGGCCTTTGCGCACAGGCCGACGAGGTAGTCCAGAGACAGCTTGTCAACCTTGTTGCGCGCGATCTCGGAGATGCGGGGCTGGACCACGCCAAGGCGCTTG
>JBGPGE010000155.1:0-8384 GCA_041483675.1 Binatia bacterium | reverse complement strand
GTTCTTCTCGATGATCCTCTCATCGCCCTTGATCCCCTTGACCGACGCCTTGCCCTCGATGACGAGAAACGTCTCAGGGGAGGCGTGGTAGTGCATGTCGGTCCCATCTCCCGGCGTGAAGTAGAGCATCCACGAGCGAAAACTCTCCGTGCCGAAGAGATCGATCTTGCGTTTTTTTTCCTTCTCGGCCTCAGTCTGCTTTTTGTCAAGGCTCACGAATTCCATAAAGTCCTCCTTCCTTGTGAGTTGCGGTTCCGGTCCAATCCCCTACATCCCCATCTGCCCAAACGATCGATCCAGCATCTTGAGCGCCTGGTCGACCTGGTCCTTGGTGACGTTGAGCGGCGGCGCGATGCGGACGACGTTGCCCATAAGTCCTCCCCTGCCGATCAACAGGCCGTTCGTCTTGGTGGACTCGAAGAGACGCTTCACTGCTTCGGGCGCCGGGCGTTTGTTTTCGCCGACCAGCTCAAGTCCTTGCATCAATCCCATGCCGCGCACGTCGCCGATAACCGGATATTTCTGCTTGAGCGCCTCCAGTCCGTCCCGGAGCCGCTTGCCCATGACGCGCGCGTTCTCGACCAGATTGTCTTCCTCGATGACTTCGATCGTCGCCAGCGCCGCGACGCTGCTCACCGGATTGCCGCCGAAGGTGGAGATACTCATCCCCTTCATGCTGTCGGCGACTTGAGGCGTCGCAATCGTCGCGCCGATGGGAGACCCGTTGGCCATTCCTTTGGCGAAGGTCATGATGTCGGGCTCGACGCCCCACTGCTCGATGCCGAACAGCTTGCCGCCGGTGCGGCCCCAACCCGTCTGCACCTCGTCGCAGATAAATAGCCCGCCGTACTTGCGCACGATCGCGACGATCTCCTGAAAGTATTCCTTCGGCGGAGTGATGAGGCCGCCGATGCCTTGAATCGGCTCGGCGATAAACGCCGCCAGGCGGCCCGATGTGACCGTCTGGATCGCCTCTTCGAGATCCCTGGCGCATTTGAGATCGCAGCTCGGATAGGTGAGGCCGAACGGGCAGCGATAGCAATAGGCATTGGGGATATGATGGACGCCGGCTGTCGGCGTGGGCGTGAGCCGCCAGGCGGCGTGGGCCGTGAGGCTCATCGCCAGGTGGCTGCGGCCGCTGTAGCTGTGGCGCAGCGCGATCACGTCCTGGCACCTCGTGTAGAGCTGCGCCAAAAGAACCGCAGTTTCGTTCGCCTCCGTGCCACTGTTGGTGAAGAAGGATTTTTGCAGCCGGCCGGGAGTGATTTGCGCAAGCTTCTCGGCCAAGCGCACGTGCGGCTCGTTCGGGTAGAGCGTCGAGATGTGTTGCAGTTTGGCGGATTGCTGCTGAACCGCGGCGGTCACCTTCTCGTGGCAATGGCCGACACTGATGGTGACGATGCCGCCGTAGAAGTCGAGAAATTCTTTTCCTTCGATGTCGTAAACGTAGCAACCCTTGGCGCGATCGACCACCAGCGGCTCATCGTAGTAGTTGGCCACCACGGGGAAGAGAAACTCTTTGTGCTTGTCGATGATTTCCTGTTTTTTCATGATTACAGGAGGGGATTCTATTCCGAACGGAGAGGCCGATTCAAGCGCGGACCGGTTTTTTCCCAGGTCCGTAGATGATTTTTCCGGGGCGGGCGCCGGTGTGGTGGCCCTGGTCGATCACGACTTTGCCGTTGACCAGCACGGTGTCGATCCCTTTGGGATACTGCTTGGGATTATCGTAGGTGGCTGTGTCTGCGACGGCGTCGGGATCGAACACCACAATGTCCGCCCAGCAACCCTCTCGGATAATGCCGCGGTCTTTGAGCCCCAGCACCTGCGCGGGCAGCGTGGTCATTTTGCGCACGGCGTCTTCGAGCGTCAACAACTTTTCCTCGCGCGCGTATTTTCCCAGCACTCTCGGATTGGTGCCGAAGCTGCGGGGATGCGGCTTGCCGGGATAGTCGAGGTTGAGCGCGCTGCCGTCGGAGCCGATGGAGACCCACGGCACGCGCATCACCGTCCTCACGTCTTCCTCCGACATCGTGTGGTGGACGCCGTAAACAAAGTTGCCTTCTTCGTAGATCAGATTGAAACAGGCGCTTGCCGGATCTTCGCCCCGGATCTTCGCGATCTCGGCGATGCTCTTTCCCTCCAACGTTTTCAATGCGGGCGTGTCGAAGCGGGCCGCGACGATTCCCTCCCACCCGCCGTGCTCGTTGACGTACTGATCGAACTCGGAATCGCCCGACACGCGCGCGCGGAAGTCGGGGTTTTTAAACTGTGCGATCGTCTCGCTCACCGGCGCGTTCTGCACCCAGCGCGGAAAAAGCCTGCGCCAGGGATGCTGCATCGCCGTGTAAGGATACTGGTTCGCCGTGATGTCGAGCCCTTCGCGCCGCGCTGCTTCAATTTGCTCGACGACCTGGCGCACCCGTCCCCAGTTGCTCTTGGCGCGCATCTTGAGATGGTAAACATGCACGGGAATCTCCGCCTCGCGCGCGACGCGGATCGCCTTCTCCAGCTCCTCCATGATGTCGAAGCCTTCGCTGCCAAGATGCACGCCGTAGTAGCCGCCGTAGCGCCGGGCCACTTTGGCCATCTCGACGACTTCGTCCGGGCGCTCCGGCCCCTTCGCATGCCACGCGGCGGTGAGACCCAGCGCGCCCTCTTCCATCGCCTGCGCGACCATGCGGTTCATGCGAGCCTGTTCTTTGGCCGTCGCGGGACGCTCGTCGAAGCCGACGACGATGGTTTTGATCTGCTGCGGCGAAACTCCGGAGGCGACGTTGATCGAGACCCCGTCCTTCGTCAATCGCTCGAAGTAGCCGGCAAAGTTCGTCCAATCCGTTTCGATGGCGTTGCGCCGGCGGTGCTCCGCCCGGTATTCTTCGAGCACCGCGCCTTCGAGCGGCGCGACCGTCTGGCTCTCGCCGATAACGTCGAGCGTGACTCCCTGGCGGACTTTGCTCTCGGCGTTGCCGTCGGCGACCAGCGGCTGGTCGCTGTGCGTATGGAGATCGATAAAGCCGGGCGCGACCACGCGGCCTTTCGCGGAGATGGCGCGTTGTCCGGATGTCGGATCGATGTTTCCTATGGCGGCGATCTTTCCGTCCTTCACCGCAAGATCGGCGGCGAGCCAGGGATTGCCCGTGCCGTCGATCACTCTGCCGCCATGAATAACGAAGTCGTAAAGCGTCATGGGAACACCCGCGCGCTAGCGTATATCACCGTCGTTTTGCCGGGACAAGACGCGCAAGGTGGGCGTGAAGGATTAACGGTCCGTGGTAGGGGCGGACCTATGTGTCCGCCCTCCCCACCGGGCAGACACGCGGGTCTGCCCCTACAAAAGACACGTTATTCAAATGAAATTGAACCCCGACACAACGAACTAGATGGGCCTTTTTCACCGGGCTGTCGTCAGTTCCTGGGCGATGGCCAGATACTTCTCATGCACTCCGGGGCCGATTTCTTTCAGCTCGTGCTCTTCGAAGTCGCGCAGAAGCTCTTTCTGCTCTTCGGCGCTGAGGACGTCGTCCGCCATGTTAAACAGGATGTCGTCTTCCTTCTGGATGTGCTCGCGTAAAAACCGGACGTAGGCCCGCGCCATATCCTGGAGAGTTTTTTTCGCCGTCGCCGGGTCTTTAGCGGCGATGGTGAGCGCAGCGGCCATCGCCTTGACGTAGCCGCGTCCTTCTTCATGCTCCATCAGCATGACACCGAGCGGCCCGCCTTCGAGCGGGACTCCGTGCTCCTCCATCGCGGGGAAAAGGAGCTTTTCCTCTTTCAGGTGATGGCACTTGTCGGCGAAGTTGCGGATAAAGTCGATCGCCTTCTCCCACCGATCCAGCGCGGAAAGCTCCGGCGCGCGCGCCAGCCTCTCGAGCGCGTTCAGGACCTCCTCGATGACCCGGTGATCCGCCTTGAGCGCCTCCGTCGCCGTCTTAAAGGTGTGCTCCGCATGGGACTCGGCATGACCGCAACAGCTATTTCCTTTATCCGTGACCGCTTGATTCGCCATCGATCTACCTCCTGGTGAAGTTCTGCAACTTTAAAAAAACTACCTCCAACCCAACATCCTCCTCCCATCCTCGCTCACCATCGCCTCGTCCCACGGCGGATCGTCAACCAGCTCGACCTCGATCTCCGGCATCGACTCGTGACCCGCGAGGACGCACTGCGTTTCCGCGAGCCTGCCGATGACCTTTTTGGCTTCCGCGGCGATCAGGTTGCCGACCGGACAGCCGGCGGACGTCGTCGTCATCTTCACCCGGACAACTCCCTCGCCGACGTGAACGTCATAGATCAGGCCGAGGTTGACGATATCCACCGGAATCTCCGGGTCGTAAACGTATCGAAGCGCGTCTAGAATTTCCTCTTTGGTCAGCGGCATAGCACAGCCTCCCGCGTTTATCTGCGACAATGGCAAAAGCTATGCCACCGGATCATACGGGCAGGCCATTGAAACTATGGAGGATTTTTTCACAGGCGCAGGAAGTCTTCTTAGAAATAGGACGGATTTCACGGCAAAAAAGCAGATGTAGGAAAAAAACGTCCCTACTTCCCAGCGTGACCCAACCTCACCGCCCGCATATTGTTGGCGAGAAAGAGGAAAATTGCGACCGCGTTGAGCAAACCACCCCACTGCTGAGTCGCCTCCGACCCTGAGAGATCGCCGCCGACGCGCAGCAGCAAAGAAAGGTGCAGCAGAATCAGATGGACGTAAAAAGCATTCTGAAACGGCATGCTCATGCCGGTGATCGCGGGGAAGATGATCGGGGCGTGGGCAAAGATCATCGAGAAGGCAAAGCCCAGAAAGATCGCGTGGAGCATGGCATCGTAGCGCTGCCCGGCCACAAAGTCGCCGGCGAAACCCATCCACAACGCGCCTCCCACCGCGAGCCACGCGTAGCCGGTGAGCAGCGAAGCGCCCATGAAGCGCGGCAGCCCCTGCTGGCGGACGTTGCGCCAGGCGATATCGTAACGCAAAAGCCAAAAACTCAATGCGATCAGGCCGGCGCCGCCGAGCCACACGCCGACGCTCAAATCGCGAAGAGAAACGGCCAGACCGGCACAGAAGAGGCCGCAGGAGAGCGTAAATTTCAACGAGTCCCAGCGCGACAGACGCAGCAGCCGGGACAGCTCCAACCTTTCGCCGGCGATCGTCAGAACCAGAAAGCCGATCCACCACGGCACGACTTCGTTGACCGGCAGCGCCGCGAGCCAGAGAAAGTTACCGATGAGCCACAGCAGCGCGGCCGTCCCCATCGTGGCGAGAAAGTTGGAAGGGTGTTGGCGGTAAAGCAGGATAAAGACGGCGCTCAGAAACAGGCTGCTCGCCGACGCCGGCAGTTGCGCCGCCAGTGGCGGCAAGTTGAACAGCAGCGCAAGCACGCTCAGCGCGCCGAACAGCGGAGCGCCGTAAGCCCAGCCCCATTTCAAGGCCACTGCGCGCTCGAGGCCGATCAGCGTCCCGAGAAATCCGCTTACCATCAGCGGCCCGTGCGCGGCGGAGAAGTCGGCATGAAGCGCCGGCAGGTCCCAGCCCAGCCGCTTGAGCCCCGCCCACAGGCCGATAAGAAGCCCCAGGCCCGCCAGGGCCATGAGTGGATATTTGATGCGATCTTGTAGAGGCACAGCGACCTCGACGCTACTTTCTCGCTTGCACCAAGCCGACCCAGCGGCTGAAGACGGTGTCGCCGATCTCACTCAAACGAGCGAGATGTTTCTTCGCGCCGCCGAGGATTGCGGCGCCCTTCAGGTTCGCTTGCCGTAGCTCGTCGGCGAACGCGCGGACCATCTCCGTAATGATCTTCTCCGTCACTTCCATGTGAAACAGAAAGCCATACGCGTTTTTGCCGTAGCGAAACGCCTGATGGCGGGTCATGTCCGACGACGCGAGCGAAACCGCGCCGTGCGGCAGAGCTAAAATATCCCCGTGCCAGTGGTAGGCGGTAAACGAAGAAGGGACGCCGGTCCATAGCGGATCGACTGCTGCTGATTTTTTTAGTCTCAACCGATGCCAGCCGATTTCTTTTCTATTGCCCGGCTTCACCTTCGCGCCAAGCGCGGCGGCAAGTAGCTGGCTGCCGAGGCAGACTCCGAGCACCGGCTTTTCCTTCTTCAGCGCCTGCTCGATCAGCCGAAGCTCGCGGCTGAGAAACGGATGACGCTCCTGCTCGTAAACCCCCATCGGCCCGCCCATGACGACGAGACCGCCGGCGTCCGCCAGCGAATCGGGAACTCGCTGGCCGTCATAGACACGAACGATCTTGACCGGAATGCGCGCGGCTCTGAGGATCTCGCCGATCGTCCCCGGCGTCTCGGCGCGCGCGTGCTGGATGATTAAAACTCTCGACATACTGCGCTTCTGACTCACGGACAGATGATAGGACCGGCAGCTTTCAAAGCAAACCCTATACCACGGAGGGATACCGATTTAGAAGACGAAAGCGGCGCCGCGCATCAACTCTTTCCTTCCGCTGAGAAATGAGAGCAGAGAACTTCCGAAATTCGGGAAGAGAAGTGATCGCGATGCGCGAAGACGGATGACGAAATTGGCTGCGAGTCCGTTGAACACGAGCCGCTCGCGTATACGCTTCGGCGAAGTGTTATGTCGTGCGCTTGCGGGGCTGTTGTCGCGATGGCTGACGCGTCAGGCGAGCCATCGTGCGTAACGCCTCGTTCACTGCACGCGCGTCAGGAAAGATCTCTGAAATCCAGAATGATCCCATTTCCGGTCCTCGGCTCGGCGGCAAGGATCAGCGGCGCGCTCGGCGCGTCCGCTGGAGTGCGTTGGACCGACGGCCGACGCCGTAGGGAGCGAGTTCCTCCCGCACAGCCTGGCGCACGACCTCGAGCGTCGAACGGCGATGGACGTACTCCAGCAGGGCCTCGTTGATAAGCGTCTGGTAGTTCCCTCCCCCCGCGTTGTCCACGAGACTCCGAAAATACTCCAGAACGGCGTTGTCCAGCCGAATGGAGATCTTCGTCTTTCCCGGTTCAGGCTTTACGACGGCGCCGCGTTTGGCGCGAGAGAAGTCGATATCGCGGTACTTCTCAGCTACGACCTTCTTCATAGAGTACCCTCTGACGTTTGTTCGCCTTCCAAGCAGAGATCAGTCGGATGATATCCGGTTCGCGGTACGCGTAGACCACGACGAGCAGATTTCCAAGGTTGCTGAGGCCTAAAGTTACAAAGCGCGCCTCTTCCACGGCGTCAGGGTCTCCACGGGTCAGGGCGAATGCGTCCTCCAAAACTGTGACCGCCTCAGCGAAACTGACCCGGTGAGTGCGTAAGTTCGCTGCCGCTTTCGGCGGATCCCATTCGAACCGCACGCCCATAGTGTATAGACGATTGTCCTCCGGCGCAAGTTTCGACGTCTAACGTGGCGCGGGATGAGCGGCTAGAGCGCGTGTCCGGAAAAAATTCCCGACCCCATTTCCTCGGTTTCCATGGTAGCTAACCAAGAGAAAGGTTCGCGTCCCCTTTTCTCGTCCCCTTTCGTCACTGCACCACGAGCACTGGGGTCAACCGGGCAATCAGGGTCCCGTCGCCGAGCTGGCCGGAGATGTTAAATCCCCAGCAATAGGCGACGCCCGCGGCTGTGATCCCGCAGGTGTGGTTCTCACCGGCGCTCACCGCGACCAACGTTAGCTGGGTCGGACCCTTGTCGCCGCTAGCCCCGATGATACCGGCAGCCAGTGCGGGGAGCGTGACCAAGACATGAAGGACGCGGATCAAGTGCATAGCGTCACTACTCCTTCCACTCTGGTGCCTGGCGTCACGTCCGTGAAGTGCAAGTCACGTAAGAATGACGGAAGACCGGAGACGGATGGGCGAACGGGGTGTTGGAGTACCGGAGTATTGGAGTATTGTGTTTCCAATCCATCACTCCACAACTCCAGCACTCCAGTACTCCAGTCTTTTATCAGTACCCCTTTTCCAAACACCACTTCGCAATCTCGATGCGCCTGGCGAACCAGACTTTGGAGAAGCCCTGCGCGTAGCGGATGAACTCTTCGATGATCTTGGTCCGGTAGGGCACGCCGGAGACAAAGGGATGCGTGTTGAAGGCGAAGAATTTCGGAGAGCCTTGCTCGCCTTCCCAATAGAGATAGTCGAACTGGTCCTTCATGATCTGCAACAGATCTCTCGGCGTTCGTCCGGTTCCGTAGGTCGAGTAGTCGTTGCAGCCGGGCACGTTGTACGGGACGACGGCGATCTTTTTCCCGCGAACCTCGATGGTGTAGGGGTTGTCGCTGTTCAGCGGATCGGCCCACCAGACAAAGCCCGCCTCGGCGACCAGCTCCGGCGTGTTGTCGGTCGAGGCGTGGCCGGGAGAGAGATAGCCGGTCGGCTTCTGTCCTAGGACTTTTTGGAACGCGGCGACCGT
>JBGPGE010000154.1:0-8404 GCA_041483675.1 Binatia bacterium | reverse complement strand
GCAGCAAGCTGCGGGGTATCAAGAGGCCCTCGGATGACCTTCCCCCAAGTTGTCACCCCCGAATGTTTTAATCGGGGGTCCAGTCCGAAATTCGCCTGGATTCCCGCTAAAAGCATGCGGGAATGACGGACTCTAGCAGAGCCACCAACTACCACTGCGCAGCAAGCTGCGGGGAATAGACCCATAGAAATTTAACATTTGCACTTTGCATTTTGCCTCGAACCCTAGCATCGACTATTTTTTTCCTTTCACCGCAGGGTAAAAGTATTCGTAGCTCCCATCGTCGATCTTCTTCATCACCGTGGTCGCGGTTTTCCAGGGATCTTTCGCGTAGTCCTCATACCGGCCCGGCGCGCTGATGCCGGGGATGTGCGCCGCCCAGTCGTCGCCGAGCACGTCGTTCGGCTCGCCGTAGCGCGAGGCGAGCGCGCGAATCTCAGGAGACTTAAGCGCCGGCAAGTCTCCTTTGTCGACCAGCGTGATCCAGGTATTCTTCGTTCCTCTGACGCGGACGCGATAGGTGATAAAGAAATTATGGATGTGCCACCAGTGGTCGTTGGGCAAACCGTTCTTGCGCGCGAATTCCGTCCATTCCTTCGACTCCACGGCGCCGTCGGGACCGTGGTCGAGACGCAGCCCGAAACCCCAGTGGATTACGCCCGCGTTGTTGCGCTCCGATTGATTGTGCCCTTCCCAATTCTCGTCCGGCCGCTTGAAGAATTTGGGATTGGTGCCCAGGCCCGATTCATAGATCCACCAGTAGCCGGGCTGGTCGTGATACGGGTACGTCACCTCGTTGATCTTGGGATATTTAAGAAACTCCCGCCACAGCTCGCCGTAAGCGCCGCCGCCTTTGACCTCGTTGACGTAGCCGTCTTTCACGTGAACTTCGATGCGCGGGTACGCGCCGGTGTGGTTCCAACTGCCGGCGAAAACTCCGTTGACTTTGATGAGATAGCGCGGGTTGTACTTTTTCGTGAAGGCCGGATATTCCACGGAGGAATAGGGGAAACGGCCCGTTGCCTGGTGCGGAAACATGAAGAGATGTCCTTGCTGGTAAGCGCCTTCGGCCCACGCCTTGGCTTGCTTTTCATCCACCTCGAAACTGAAGTTGGTTCCTTCGGCGTCGTTTACTTGCACCTGATCGATCCAGCCGAGCGGTTCCAGGACGCGCTCCTCAACCAATCGCCACACGTCTCCGGGAAACGTCGAGGCTTTGTTCATCAGCTCATAGCGGTTGTCGAAAATGAAATTGCCGTAGAGCTTGTTCTCATGCGGCTCCAGCGCACGTTTCGTAGCGGTCCGCCCGCCGCGGCGCCAGAAAACCATGTTCACCTCGGGATGCTGATCCAAGTACTTGATAATGGCCTGCGCGACATTTCTACCGCCGAACTTTCTTGCCAGCGCCACCTGCTCGGGAGCGGTCGCCTCTTCTTTCTCAAACAGCGCCTTGTAGAGATCGGGCCGGCGCTCCTTCAGCCACTTCTTCGGCACTTCCGGTTCCGAAAAGCGCTCCACGATCCAGCGTTCCGCTTCCATATAACCCTGCTCGGAGGTGTACCAGCGCAGCGCCTTGACGGCTTTGAGAGCCTCCTGCTTGGTCACGCCCAAGAGCTGATACTCCGGCACGATCTGGATTTTCACGCCGCGCTCTTCGTAGGCCTTTTTGATCGCCTGCATCACCATCTCGTCCGCCGCCGGCTCGCTGAAAATCGCAACGGTCTGGCCCTTCTCGGCCAAGCCCAGCGGCGTCCGCCCGCCGGTCTGCCGCACCGCCGCTCGCGCATACGGCATGATGTCGTCGATCGACTTCGGCGGCTTTAAATAGGAGGGAAACCGCGGTTGGGGATAGTGGGCTTTTTCCGCGCCGTCGGCCAAGAGCGCAAGCGACGCGCACAAGCTGACACCGATTAAGATCGAAGAGACTCGCATTTCGATTTTCCTCCGGCTCCTGAGGGCTTCCGTCCGGCTGTAAATCCGCAACCGGAAAGTTGCGGCTACGATAGTGGCTCTACCGCCTTTTTGTCAAGGAAGACCGGCGCGCTACTGGGAAAACCAGGCTGTGTCCCGTTTGAGAGGTTCAACAAAAAAGTCGCCGCACCCCTGCGTCATTCCCGCGAAAGCGGGAATCCAGATCCCTTGAATTTCCTGGATTCCGGCTCTCGTCAGCCTGAGGCTGACTCGGCCGGAATGACGGACGGGATTAGACGGCGAATTTACAAGGCACCCCCCATGGGTAAAGTGAAAATGGTGGTTTCGGGCGTTGGTGACGTTATTCGCGTCGCGCAACAGCCTTGGCGGTCTCGCGGGCAATCGCGATGCGTCCGGTGCGGACCAGGTCCTTGATTCCCAGGGGTCTTAGCATGTTGATCAGCGCCTCGACCTTTTCCACGTCGCCGGTGATTTCGATAGTGTAGGTGGTGGACGACGAATCGACGATCTTGGCCCGGAAGATGTCGCAGATCCGGATCGCCTCATCGCGGTGCTCCGGCTTGGTATGCGTGTTGATCTTGATCAGCGCGGTCTCGCGGTCGAGGTGGCTCGCCTCCGTGAGATCGGTGACCTTCATCACCTCGATGACTTTGTTGAGCTGCTTGATGATCTGCTCCACGATCCGGTCGTCGCCGACGGTGACGATCGTGATCATGGAGGCCGTCGGGTCGAGCGTCGGCGCGACGGAAAGGCTCTCGATGTTATAGCCGCGCGCGCTGAACAGGCCCGCCACTCGCGCGAGCACGCCGAACTTATTTTCGACCAGGACGGAGATAATATGTTCCATGAATATACCGGCACCTACCCGTAAACCGGGACTTCTCGAGCCAAGGCCGTCAACTCAATCAAGTTATATCGAACACGGGGTTTGAATCCCCGTGTTCGACCAAGGGACGATGACGCGAAACCGGAGTCTCACCTAGGCGGGAAGCTCGCCCTCCCCCTCCGCCCCCTTCTTCTTCGCCGCCGCGCCGCGATCCGCTTTCCTCAGCTCAGGCGGGTCTTCGAGCACCATCTCGTGATGCGCGCCGCCCGCCGGGATCATCGGATAGCAGTTCTCGAAGGGATCGATCTGAAAGTCCAGCAGCACGGGACCTTTGTGCTTCAACCCCTCGCGCAGCGTCCGTTCGACCTCGTCCGGCTTGACCGCACGGATGCCGTGGATGCCGTAGGCCTCGGCGAGCTTGAGAAAGTCGGGAATCTTGCCGAGGTAACTTGAAGCGTGGCGCCCCTCGTAAAACAGATCCTGCCACTGGCGCACCATGCCGTGGAACCCGTTGTTGAGCATCACGATCTTCACCGGCAGCTTGTAGATCGCCGCCGTGGCCAGCTCCTGGAGATTCATCTGGAAGCTCCCCTCGCTGGTGATGCAAACCACGAGCTTGTCCGGGTAGGCCCGCTGCGCGCCGAGCGCCGCGGGAAAGCCGAAGCCCATCGTGCCCAAGCCGCCGGAGGTGATGAAGGTCCGCGGCCGGCTCCCCTTGAAGTACTGCGCCGCCCACATCTGATGCTGGCCGACGTCGGTTGCGATGATGCCTTCATGTTTCGACAACTCGTAAAGCTTTTCGATCACGTACTGCGGCTTGATCGTTTTGTCGTCCTGGCGGTACTGAAACGGATGGGCGCGCTTCCACTCCTCGATCTGGCCGAGCCACGGACGCAGCCGCTCCCGCCGCTCGCTCTGGTTTCCGTCCATCGAGCGCAGCAGAACGTTCAACTGGCGCAACACGGTGCGCACGTCGCCGACGATTGGGATATGAGTTTCGATGTTTTTCCGGATCGAAGTCGGATCGATGTCGATGTGAATGACGCGCGCCGCCGGGCTGAATTCCGAGACCTTGCCCGTAACGCGGTCGTCGAAGCGTGCGCCGACGGCGATCAGCAGGTCCGCCTCGTGCATGGCCATGTTGGTCCAGTAACCGCCGTGCATCCCCAACATCCCCATCGAGAGCGCGTGCACGCCGGGAAAACTGCTGAGGCCCATCAGCGTCATCGTGACCGGGATCTGCGTCAACTCCGCCAGCTCCTTGACCTCGTCCGCGGCGTCGGAGAACAGCGCCCCGCCGCCGACGTAGATCACCGGTTTTCTGGCTTTGAGGATCTCTTCGGCGGCCTGCTTGATCTGGTGCTTGTTGCCCTCGTAGGTCGGGTTGTAACCCTTGAGACTCACCTTGTCCGGATACTTGAACTCCGCCTTGTCGGTGCTCACGTCCTTCGGAATATCCACCAACACCGGCCCGGGCCGGCCCGTCGTCGCGATGTAGAACGCCTCTTTGATGGCGCGGGCCAGATCGTTCACGTCTTTCACCAGCACATTGTGCTTGGTGCAGGGGCGGCTGATGCCGACGTTGTCCGCTTCCTGAAATGCGTCGTTGCCGATGAGACTGGTCGAGACTTGCCCGGTAAAAGCGACAAGCGGCACGGAGTCCATGAAGGCGTCGGCCAATCCGGTGACGATGTTGGTCATGCCCGGCCCCGAAGTCACGAGGCAGACGCCGGCTTTGCCGGTCGCCTTGGCGTATCCCTCGGCCATGTGCGCGGCGCCCTGCTCGTGGCGAGTCAGGATGACTTCGACATCCTTCTGCTGATGGAGCACGTCGAAAATCTTCAGCACTACCCCGCCGGGGATGCCGAAGACGACGTCAACTCCTTCTTGTTTCAGCGACTCGACGAATATCTCGGCGCCGCTTATTTTCATCACCGCTCCTTAGGTGTCCCGCTGGGCGCCGCCGTGGCGGTAGCGCCCGAGGATCTCCATGATCTTGTCTTTGCCGGCGAGTTTGAGCTTCTGTAGCCTTTTCTTTTCCACTTCTTCCGGGGGACTCAAATGGGCTTTGTGCTGATACTCTTGCAGTTTCTTTTCCAGTTGCTGGTGCTCTTCGTAATACTGTTTAAGCTCGGGGTCGCGGTCCAAAAGAGAGACGATGAACTCTTCCTCTCCTTTATCCATAGCAGAGCCTCCTTTTTTTGTTTCTAGGGCTCGGAGGTTCGTAATTTAGCTTACGATTCCCGGTTTGTCAATGTATGTAGAGATTCCAAGCAGCCGTGAAATCAGGGGGATTTTTGGGCCGCCTTGCATGGCGTGGCGAAGCGGGCTATAGGAATGAGAACTGTCATCAGGAGGTAACAATGGCGTACGAGAAATACGGATCCGATGTGATTGTGGACATGATGCGGGCTTACAAAATCCCCTATGTCAGCTTGAATCCCGGCGCGACCTATCGCGGGCTGCACGATTCGCTGGTCAACTACGGCAAGAACGAGATGCCGATCGTCACCTGCACTCATGAGGAGACCGCCGTGGAGATCGCCCACGGCTACGCCAAGGCCTCGGGAAAACCGATGGTCGCGATCGTTCACGACGTCGTTGGGCTTTTGCATTCTTGCATGGCTATCTATTACGCCTACATCGATCGCGTGCCGGTCCTGGTGATGGGAGCGACGGGCCCGATGGACTATACGAGGCGGCGCCCCTACATCGACTGGACGCATACCGCGAACGTTCAGGGCAACGCGGTCAGGGATTACGTCAAATGGGACGACCAGCCGTACAACGCCGCGAGCGTGCCGGAGTCGTTCGCCCGCGCCTACCGCGTGATGATGACCGAGCCGAAAGGCCCGGTCTATCTCTGCTGGGACGCCGGGATACAGGAGGACATGCTCAAGGGAGAGATTCCGATCCCCAACGTGGCGCGCTTGATGCCGCCCTCGCCGATTCAGGGAGAGCAAAAAGCCCTGGAGAAGGCGGCCGAGATGCTGGTCTCCGCAAAGTGCCCCGTCGTGCTGACCGACTACTCGGGCAGAAACCCGGAGTCGTTCGCTGGCCTGGTAAAGCTCGCCGAACTCACTGGCGCCGCGGTCATCGACCTGAACCATCGCCTGAACTTCCCCACGAATCACGCGCTCAACTTGACCGGCTCCGACATCATCGAAAAGGCGGACCTGATCCTCGCCCTCGACGTTCGGGACCTCTACGGCCCGCTTGTGAAGTTGGACCGCGTGACGCGCAAGACCGTCTACAAGACGCAGAAAGATTGTCGGATCATCGACATCGGCCTCGCCGACCTGAACATGAGCAAATGGTCGCAGGATTTCATGCAGCTCCAGGAGACCGACCTGCACATTATCGCGGATACGCTGGTGGCGATCCCCCTGCTCACGAAGATGTGCGAAGAAGTGCTCGGCAAGAACGGCAAGAAGCGCGAGGAGATCCGCTCCCGCGTTGAGGAGCACAAGCGAACGCATCTGGCCCTCCGGGCGTCGTGGCAGGAGGCGGTGAAGAAAAACTGGAAAGGCGAGCCGATGTCTCTGCCGCGCCTGGCGCATGAAATCTGGCAGGTCATCAAGGACGAGGATTGGGTGCTGACGGCCAATACACTCGAAGAGTGGACGCTTAAGCTCTGGGACTTCGACAAACCCTATCGCCATCCGGGCAAGTCGTTGGGGACTTCCACGCAGATCGGCATCTCCACCGGCGTCGCCCTCGCCCACCGGGGAAAGGGCCGGCTGGTGGTGGACATCCAACCCGACGGCGACTTGATGTTTGACCCCGGCACGTTATGGATCGGCGCGCACGACAAGATTCCGATGCTGGTCGTCATGTACAACAACCGCGCCTACTACAACGACTGGGAGCACCAGATTCGCATGGCCGCGCAGCGGGGCACGGACGAGAAGCTCGCCAACATCGGCATGGAGATCGACAACCCGCCGCCGGATTTCGCCACCATCGCCAAAGGGATGGGCTGCTACGGCGAAGGACCGATCTTCAACGGCGACCAGGTTGGCCCGGCGCTCAAGCGCGCCATTGCGTTCATCAAGAAAGAAGGCAAGCCGGCGCTGGTGGATACCGTGACGCAGTTCAGATAAGCTCCCGTCTTCCTTACGACGTAGGGGCACGATTCATCGCGCCCTGCTGCGGGCCGTTGGACGAATTTCGTGGCAGAGAATGGGGCGTAATGAATTACGCCCCTACAATGATGCCGGCGTGGATCTGATTGGGCCTGAAACGGTCCGCCGTCCGAATACCTTTTACTGCGGTGACCCCACTGATCAGGTCTTTGCAACTCTTAGTTTATGTCTTCGGGGCTGAACAGTTTAATTCCGTCTGTGTTCGAAAAGGCCCGATCACCGGAAGCAAGATTCGAGATGCTAAGGCGGGACATCGCTGCCAGAATGAGGGAGTCGAGAGTAAGCAGCCCGGTTTTCCTTCTTATGTCCATACTCACCAGGAAATCCGCAAACGTTACCTCCTCTACTTCGATGCCCATGCGGGGAATCGCCAGGGTCCATTCCTCGTAGAGGTGAAGTTTCCTGACCACGCCTGGAGAGCGGGCGAGCTTCTGGCCGGGATTGGATCCTGTAATCAATCTTTTCTGCTGTGCCTCGATGACCATGAGACGATGGGCGACCTCCAGAAGCACCGGCAAGGAGGTCATGCCATGAAGCTCTGCGGAGGAGCAACGGGTCAGGAATTGATGGCACGAAGGGGAGGTTCCGGTGAAATGATAGATAAAGATATTCGCGTCGATGAAGACGAGACTGGCGCTGGCAAGGGCGTCAAGTTTCAAAAATCTCTCCCTTGAGGGATTCTTTCAGCTCTTTGGAGGTGACCCGGAAGACTCCCCAGCTCTCCTCCACCAGCCGCCGACCCGAGGTTCCTCCGTGTCGGGAAAGATAGGCCTGAAGCGCCGCCTCCAAAAGCTCATTAAAGGCCTTGCCTTCCTGAGCGGCTCTTACCCTCGCTCGCTTGAGGATCTGTTCGTCGAGAACCGTTCCCACCTTCTGCCGCATTTTAGATCACCTCTCTCCGAAAATTTCTTAAACGGTTTTTCATGGCTTGTCAAGACGCGTCTAGAAAGGCAGACGGATCAAGAAAGAGACCGATCTCTTCTAAGGTGCAGCCCCGGGAGAAGATAAACGAAGGTCGGAAGTTAGGATGCAGCGTCAGCCAAGCATGCAAAGTCTAAAAAGCAAGGAAGCACAACCTGGCACCACTCTACGTGACGAAGTATAGAGGATTGTCGCGACGTGAGGACGTGGTAGCGGAATCCGAGGTACCCCACTTTTATTTCTCCCGCTTTCCTCGCCACCGGCCGTGTTGAGACTCTCGCTTGAACTATTCCGTGGCGCATAATAGACCATCCCTTGGATGATTCGCTCCTTTCGATCCAAGGAGACGGAAGCGCTGTTCGCCGACGTAAACGTGCCTCGCTTCCGCGCCATCGAGCGAATCGCGCGAAGAAAACCGCTGTACCTTCATCGCGCCCGATCTCTGCAAGACTTGCTGGTTCCTCCGGGCAACCGCCTGGAGGCCTTAAAGGGCGACCGCAGGGGCCAATACAGCATCCGTATCAATGATCGGTGGCGTATTTGTTTCCTCTGGCGAAGCGGCGCCGCCTACGACCTAGAG
>JBGPGE010000153.1:0-8448 GCA_041483675.1 Binatia bacterium | reverse complement strand
GGCCGAAGGACACGTTCATAGTGCCGCCGTGGCGGTGGCATCAGCACTGCAACACCTCGCGGACGGAACCGGCGATTCTTTTCTCCGAGTCGGACTTGCCGGTGTTGGAAGCGCTCGACCTGTACAGGGAGGAGGGAGACTAAAGCAAACGCAACTAGTGCGTTTGCTTTGGAGCGATGGAGCAACGGAACAGTAGAGCAAGGAATCGGGAGTCAAGATGCTCCATTGCGGTCTAATGTTCTAATGGTCAACTGTCACAAAATGAAATGCGTTTGTATTGGTGAGGCCCGTACGATTATGCAGAGGAATTCTCCAGCCTCGGATGTCGCCCGGGCGGATGTTGCACGCTAATGGCAGGCGCCGATCGACGCAGGGTTGCCGTGCGGCTCGAAGGGCTGTGGAAGACCTATCCCGGCGCCATGCAACCGGCTGTACAGAACCTTTCCTTAGAGGTCCGGGACGGCGAGGTCGTAACCCTGTTGGGGCCGAGCGGCTGCGGCAAGACCACCACCTTGCGCCTGGTGGCGGGGCTGGAGGTTCCGGACGCGGGCGACATCTACTTCGGCGACCGGCCCGTGGTGGTCTCGTCGCAGCAGCTTTTCGTGCCGCCCGACAAGCGACAGGTCGGCATGGTGTTTCAGTCCTATGCCGTTTGGCCGCATATGACGGTGGCGGAGAATGTGGCCTTTCCGCTCCGGTCCCACAGGTTTCCTCGCCGGGAAATCAAGGACCGGGTGCATCGGGTGCTGGAACTGGTCGGCATGAACGGTTATGAAGATCGTCCCGGACCGCTGCTCAGCGGCGGTCAGCAGCAGCGCGTGGCGATCGCGCGGGCGCTGGTGATGGAGCCTTCCCTCCTGTTGCTCGATGAGCCATTCAGCAATCTCGATGCAAAGCTCCGCGAGCAGATGCGGCTTGAGGTAAAACTCTTACAGAAGCGGCTCGAGATGGCGGTCTTACTTGTCACCCACGACCAGATTGAGGCGCTCAGCCTGTCCAATCGTATCGCGCTGATGAACTTCGGTGTGGTGCAGCAGCAGGGTAGCCCGCAGATGCTCTATGAAGCGCCTAAGAACGAGTTCGTGCGCGATTTTCTCGGCAAAACTCTTCTGTTCAAAGGCCGGGTGCAGAGCAGCAATCCGGAGGGTCAGGTCGCAGTCGCGCTCGAGGGCGCATCGGACGCCGTAATCTTTGGACATAACTATGACGGACAGGGGATCAAGACCGGCAAACTGGTTTATCTCGCTATTCGACCCGAGGACGTGAAGATCCTTCCTGCGACAGGGCCTGAGGTGCCTGCCGGGATGATTGGCGGGACAGTCCACACGGCGCTGTTCCTCGGTGAGCAAATCGAATACCAGGTCGAGGTTGAGGGACAGGGTACGGTCATGATCAGCGGCGAGCGACACAATCCCGTCGAGGAAGGCAGCCGCGTCTGGCTCAAGCTACGTCCCGATGGGCATAGCGTCTGGCCATCTGATTGGGTGAGATGAAGCCAGCCACTCCGGCAATATTGTAGGAGCGGCTTACGGAGGCGCCGAACATTATGCCATCCTCTGAAATCATCGACGTCCATGCTCATATGTATCCCGAGGGCTGCTTCGCCGAAGTTGTCCAGAACCGGTCCGAATTCAACGTGGTTGACAATCCCCACGGGCAATCGCTCTTTTATCGCGGCAGCCACGTGATGTCGGTGGCCAAGGATCACGCCGATTTGCCAAAGCGGCTCCGGTCGATGGAGGAAGCGGGCATCAATACCGCGATCCTTTCCGTGGGCGCGCTGAATATCGGTTGGGCAGGTTCCCGCGAAGCCTCTGCGGCGCGCCTGGTGAACGACGGGCTCGCCGCTGCCTGCCGGCAACATCCTACTCGTTTTCGCTTTGTCGCCGTTCTCCCCTGCGCCGACCCGGACGAGATGGTTCGGGAGCTGGATCGCGCCATCGGCATGGGCGCGGCCGGCGTCGGCGTTGCAACCAACATCGGCGACTTGCAACTCCATTCGCCGGAGCTTCGCGGATTCTGGCGCGAGATGAGCCGGCGCAAGCTTATGGTCCTCGTGCATCCTACGTATCCGTGCGACGGGCCGATAAACGACGCAGGATCTTTCCTCGCCGTGGGCTATCCCGGCGAGACCGCGCTGGCCGCGACGCGGCTGGCATTGGCGGGGGTTCTCGAAGAGTGCCCCGATGTGCGGATCGTCTGGTCGCACCTGGGAGGCGGATTGGCGATGATCTTTGACCGGCTCGATCGCGGCTACCGGCGTTTCTCGGATGCTCCTCACCCGCCCAGCTATTATTTGGCCCGCTGTTATTTTGACACGGCGTGCACTCACGGACCCGCGCTGGATTGCGCCCATGCAACGTTTGGGGCGCAAGCGTTACTCTTCGGCACCGATGTCCCTCATGTGCCGAACAGCGAAAAGGAGACCATTGCCGCGTTGAAAGGGCGATCGTGGCCGGCAGCCGATCTAACATCGGTTTTCGGCGGCAACGTCAAACGTTTGCTTCCTGATTAGTCCAGCATAGGAGACAGCCTCGTGTTCACCCGAAGTTGGTCCACGTCGGAGCGGAAGTACGAAGTCACGATCGAGCGCGACGTGAAAGTTCGCATGCCCGACGGGACCGTGCTGGACGGGGACATCTACCGCCCTGCGTCCTCCGAGCGATTCCCCGTTATTCTCGGCGCTCACGCCTACAACAAGGAACTCCAGTCGCCGCCGCTCCGCCCCGTCGGCTTCACGCCGATGCGCGGCTGGATGGAGAGCGGCGATTCCACTTTCTTCGCACGCCGCGGCTACGTCCACGCGGTGTTCAACGTGCGCGGCACGGGGAAATCGACGGGTTACTACCAACTGCTCGGCCCGCTCGAGGCGCAAGACATCTGCCATCTTATCGACTGGCTTGCCCAGCAGCGGTGGAGCACGGGCGACGTGGGAATGTTCGGCGTTTCCTACTACGCCAAACTCGCCAAGGCCGTGGCGGCGAACGGACCCAAGCCGCTGAAGGCGATCTTTGCGCCGTTCGCGGGTACCGACGAATACCGCCATCGCTCCTACCACGGGGGCATTCTCGCGCACGGCTTTCTCACGCACTGGCGCAACAGCCTGCATCAGCCCAACTACCGGAGCCTCTACAAAGAGGCCCACGGCGAGGCGGCCTACCGGAAAGCGATCGAGCAGGCGATGCGCGACGAAGAGATTATTGCCGTGCCGGCGCTGCGCGAGGCGCTTGAGCAGCCGGAGACGGGGACGAACGCGCTGATCGTCGACGTCCTGCTCAATCCGTTCGATGGGCCGTTCTGGCGCATGCGCGGCGCGCGCGACAAAGACGCCACGGTGCCCGCTTATCTCGGCGGCTGCTGGGGCAACTACGGCCTCCACCTCCCCGGCGCGTTCACCGCCTGGAGAGATTGGAAGGGGCCGAAGAAGATGGCGATCGGCCCGCCCGTCTATCTCGACCGCCCGCTCTATCAATATCACGACGAAGCGCTGCGCTGGTTCGACTACTGGCTCAAGGGCATCGACACCGGCGTCATGAACGAACCGCCGATTCGCTGTTTCATCCCGCCCACCGGCGAGTGGAAACCGCTCGACGACTGGCCGCCACAAGCGCGTTGGATGACTTTCTATCTCCACAAAGATAATTTTTTGAGCGAGCACGAGCTCTGGCCCGATGAAGGCGGCGATTCATTCGATGAATCGCCTTCCGCGCACGGCGCGCTCACCTACGCGACGCCGCCGCTCGTCGAAAATACCGAGCTGCTCGGCCCGAGCGTGCTCACGCTCTATCTGTCGACTACCGATACCGAAGCGCTGCTGTTCGTGACGCTGCTGCTCATTGACCGAGACGGCAAGGAACACGAGCTGACGCGCGGCTGGCTCCGCGCCTCGCAGCGCCGGCTGCGCGAGGACAGCCTGCCGTGGGAGCCGGTGTTGGCGCATGAAGGGCGCGAGCCGCTCGAGCCCGGAAAGATCTACGAGCTTAAGATTCCCATCGTGCCGACGGCGCGATTGTTCCAGGCCGGCGAGCGCGTCGCCGTCCGCATCAAGGGCGCCGACGACGAGCCGCCGTTGAATTCCCTCCAGGCTCTCGCCCGCAACCACTTGCGGCGGCCAAGACCGGCGCGGATCACCGTTTATCACGACGAGTCGCATCCGTCGCGCGTCGATCTCCCGGTTACGCGCGGCAACATCATCGGCACCTTCTTTTCCGGCGGGGATATCAGTTCGTTCGGCCTTTCGCGTTGAGGCGAATGAAGCAGCGATGTTTTACAAATTCGTTACGAATCCTAGCCGTCATTCCGGCCGAGTCAGCCTGAGGCTGACGAGAGCCGGAATCCAGGCGGGGTGAGGGGGCTGGATTCCCGCTTTCGCGGGAATGACGAGAAACGGGAGCGCCGATTTTGTCATGGTTCGATGACCCCTGAGCGTAGTCGAATGGGTCAGCGAATCTCGAACTCTGGACACTAGCGGGCTGTTTTTGGCGGCACTGGAGTTCGGGGCAGCAGGCTCAGAGCTTCAAGAGCTTTTGGACATTTTCTCCTAGAATCTTTCTCTTCTCGTCCCTGGATATATCCATCTCCTCGATGCTGGGAACGGCGGCCTGCAGGTCGCCTATGGGAAGCGGAAAGTCGCTTCCCATGAGCATTTTGTCGGCGCCGAAAAAATTATAGGCCATCATGAGCGTCGGCTTGTAGAAGCAGACGGCGTCGCAATAGAGCTCCTTTAAATATTCAGTCGTCGGCTTTTTGGTTTTGATGCCGCAGGTCGGGTCGTAATATCCGCGGTCGATTCGACCGGCGAGGAACGGGATGCCGGCGCCTAGGTGGGCGATCACGAAATTCAACTCGGGAAACTGCTCGAGGATTCCGGCGTAGGCCAACCGCGTCGCGGAGAGCATGATGTCGAATTCAAAACCCAGGATGATCGCCAGCCGCCACTCTTTCATCACCTGTGCGCCCACGGGGGTCGTCGGATGGATGAAAATCGGAATGCCGAGCGATTGGGCCCTCTCATAGACCGGCAGAAGAAAGTCGGAATCCGAGGTTTGACCCGCGACGTTGGTCAACATGCAGATGCCTTTCAGCCCGAGATCGAAAATCGCCCGGTCGAGCTCCTTGAGCGCGAGTTTGGTGTCGATCAACGGCAGCATGGCCAGCGCCTGAAAATTGTTGGGATACTTCTTTACGACTTTGGCGAGGCCGTCGTTGATCACCCGGCTCATCTCGGCGCTTTCATCGGGAGAAAAGCGGTCGATGCCCGGATGGGGGGTCGTCAGGATCTGCATGTCGATTTTGTTCTGCTTGATCTTATCGAGCCGCACTTCGATATCGAAAAAGTCTTCAGTCACCGGCCCGGCCTTGGCCCCCATGCTCAAAATGATTCTCTCCCCTTTTTCGTTTCTTTCGATTCTCACGTCGCCCTTGGACGCTTCGAGTCGCTTCAAATATTCCTCGGGATAAAGGTGGCAATGGAAGTCGATGTTCATAGTTCGTGTCCTCTCCAGCGTGTATTATTCTCCGTTGCACCTCGCACTTGGAGCGCTCTGCGACTCTTCCTTCGTGTGCTTCGTGTCCTTCGTGGTGAGAATGTCTTTCCCCGATTTCCCTACAGCCCCAAAATCCGCTCGGCGTTGCCGTGGAAGATTTTCTCCATTAACGCGTCGGAGTAGCCGAGCTCCCGCCATTCGCGGAACAGCCGCTCGTAAGGGATGCTGGGATAGTCGCTGCCGAACATGATCTTGTCCTGCAGCCGGCCTTTGATATCGCGCTTGAGCGATTCGGGAAAATACTTCGGCGCCCAGCCCGACAGCTCCCAGGAGACGTTCCCCTTGTGCAGCGCCACGGCGATCATCTCCTCGGTCCAGGGCCAGCCGGGATGCGCCGCGACGATGCTCAAATTGGGAAAGTCGGCGGCAAGCTGATCGATCGCCGCGGGATGCGCGTGCCGGATGACTGCGCCCAGGCCGCCGGGCATGCCGGCGCCCATGCCCGTCGTTCCCACGTCGATCATGACCGGAACTCGCAACTCGTCGATCGTCTCCCACAAGGGATAGAGCCGCCGGTCGTCGGCGGAGAAATGGCCCATGATGGGATGAAAGTGAAAGCCGAACAGGCGGAATTCTCTGATTGCCCGCTTCGCCTCTTCTATTGCCGCCTCGCCCTTGAACGGATCGACCGCCGCCCACGCCTGTAAGATCGTGCCCGGATTGTTATCGCGCATCTTCGCCACATATTCATTTGAACAGGGCGGGCTACCCGTCACCGTTTCGATGTCGAAGGCGACAAGCAGCGGCTCGAGGCCAGCCTTCTTAAAGTCGTCGATAACCTCCGCCTCCGTCTTGGCCGTCCACGACCGGTTCCAGTATTTTGCCAGCGCCTCGACGTACGGCCCCTGAGATTTGATCCAGGGCTCCGTGTTGGGGTAGCAATGAAGGTCGATGATTCTCATGGATGTGACGCTCGAACTGGTTGTCGTTAACTTACAGGAAGTTTTAGCAGCTTCCTGGCGTTTCCCTCAAGGATCGCCTGTTTTTCAGTTTCCGAACAGGTCAGGGCTTCGACTTTCTCGACGCCCATCCAATCGCCGAGCGCGTAGGGATAGTCGGTTCCTAGCAGCAGACGTTCGCCGCCGACTTTCCTTCTGAGATAGTCGAGCGTGTCCACGTCGTAGACCAGCGTATCGAAGTAAAGGTTCTTGACATAGGCGCTCGGCCGGGCGGAGCATTTTGCCGCGCGCGGCCCGCGGCCGGTGGCGAATTCATGGTCGAAGCGGCCCATGTGATAAGGAAAAAATCCGCCGCCGTGAAACGTGCATAGCTTCAAGTTGGGGAATCTGTCGAACAGGCCGCCGCCGATCAAAAGCCCGAGCGAAAGCGTGGTGTCGGCCGGGTTGCCGCAGACCAGACGGAGCCCGAAGGCGCCCATAAGCTCAGAGCCGGCGACGTTTTCCGGGTGCATGACGACCAGCACGTCCAATGCCTGCGCTTTGGCCCAAAACGGGTCGAACTCATTGCTGTCGTAGTAGCGGCCGTTGACATTGGTGGCGATGAACGCGCCGGAGAACTTCAGCTCGGCGATCGCGTGCTCCAGAACTCGAGCGGCGCGGGCCGGCTCCTGCAGCGGCACCGCGGCCATGGCGGTGAAACGCTCGGGAGATTTTTTGACAAGCTCCCTGACGCATTCGTTGTAAAGCCGGCACCAGTTCTCTCCCTGCTCGCCGTTGAGCTGAAAGCCGACGCTGTTCGTATTCGGACTGAGCGCGGCCCTGGCGATTTTTCCCTTCGCCATCACGCCCAGCCGCCGGTCGATGTCGATCAGCCCGGGCGGAAGCACATGCCTCGAACTGCCGTTGAAAGAGAGACCGACGGTTCCGTCTTTATCTTCCGAGAGTTCCACGCCGAGCGTTTTGCCATGTCGCCTCGCTTCCGCCAAAACTTCCGGTGGCACATAATGGTGATGGATGTCGATCGCGCGCTGGCTCATAGATCTTCCTTCTTTCAAATTGTTACTGCTTGTCTCCCCACAGCTTTCCGAAGAAGCCGCTTTTTTCCAGATCGTTCAGGTATCTCCGATCGACCAGCTCCGGCGGCTTGACGGCTTTAGCCCGAGGATCGGTCGGCGCGATCTCGTCCAGCGACGCCTGCAGCGCCGAGTCGTGAATTTCCAGGCGGCGCTCGAGCGCCGGGATCTCCGACTGATAAGCGGAATCCAGAATCTTGGTGTCGGTGATGCGCATGTATTTGCCGAGCACCTTGTAGACGAAATTTTTGTCGGTGTGCAAAATTTTCGCCGACTCGGCCATCACACGCATGAACCGTCCGACGACCGCGGCGCGCTTGGCGATCGATGAGCGGAGGGTCGCCAGGGTCGTCGCCGCATAGGGGATGCGGAGCTCGGGACCGTTGACGACCATACGATACCCCTGGGACGCCGCGCCGGCGTCGCCCGGCGCCACCAGCGCCCCAGCGTCGACGCGGCCGCCGACGAGCGCCGCGAGCGTCTCCGGTCCGCCGCCCGTCGGTATGGCCTGAATATCCTTGGCGGCATCCATCCCGAATCTCCTCAGCGCCTGGATGACAAAATAGTGCGTATTGCTGCCGAACCGCCCTACCCCGACTCTTCTTCCTTTGAGATCCTCGGGCCGTTTAATCTCCGGCTTTCCCATAATGTTGTGCGTCATGAAATTTTTTATCCCGCCGATGAACACCAGGTCGGTGTTGCCTTGCACGTACGCCCGAACGTTGCCGATCGCGCCGGTCACCGCGATCTCCGCGTCGCCGCCCAGCATAGCAGCGGTTACGACCGGCGACGACGCGATGAAAACGAGGCGGAACTCGAGGTCGTGTTTTTTGAACAGCCCGGCTTCCTGGGCGATCCATGGCATCGATTGAGACAGCACCTGGGCCGAATGAATGCCGACGAGCCGCTCGACGGCGCAAACGCCGTCCG
>JBGPGE010000152.1:0-8508 GCA_041483675.1 Binatia bacterium | reverse complement strand
GGAGGATATACCGTAAGGCGAAAGCCGAGTTGGCCGGAAAAGGCGGAGTAGCAGATTCTGTGAAAGTGCTCCCAGCAGAACAGGCGTATAGCGCCTTACGGTGAAGGGCTCAGGAAAGCCGGATGACCGAAAGGGTCACGTCCGGTTTGATGTGGCGGGGGCTGGAGACGGATTTACGGTGGAGCTAGTGAGGCACCGTCAGACGAAAGAGACGGTAACAGATAGGCACCACCTAAGAGATACCGCGCCAG
Organism: Binatia bacterium; assembly: GCA_041483675.1. GTDB lineage: Bacteria > Desulfobacterota > Binatia > UBA9968 > UBA9968 > 2-12-FULL-60-19. The sequence continues at coordinate 8,257 of JBGPGE010000152.1, read as the reverse complement.
TCCTCGACCCTACTGCTTTTTACCCCGGGGATTGAGGCGGCCTCTTCCTTTGTACCTCGACCATAACAGATCCCGTGTTGAATCCTGATCTCTAACCAATCTCTTCTCCGCTTTCACTTCCACCTCCTCGGCGTATATCCAGGCTTGAGAATCCTAAACCGCTAGTTTCAAATACTCATCATCCGCTACCTTCGCCGCGAACTCGAGACTCAGGTCCTCCAGGCGGCGCCGGATCGTTCCCGGCAGTGGTGCTGACGGGACCGCGCCGCGCGGCTACCGAGATGTTCCTCATTCATCAGCCGTCAAAGAGACCCGTGGCAACTCAGGCCGTCGCCCCGGGCGTGCGCGCGTTGGCGTGGCCGGAGTTTGTCGCGAGACTATGATCAAGTCGTCTGTGCGTGGCGTTGGACGGGGACGAAGTAGGCTACTCCCGGAGGGCCATGAAGCGACCAAGTCAGTCCGCCTGGCGGGTGTCTTGGCGGTAACGTTCGTGGGCGGAGAGGACCCGTTTCGCATAGCCGAGGGGAACACGCTGTTCTTCCGCGATTCGGCTCTTGATCCAGGTGGGGCCGTGGTTGTAGGCCGCTAGGGCGAGCTTGGTGTCACCGAAGCTTCTCTTCATCGAATCCAGATAAGAAATGCCGAGCTTGATGTTCAATACCGGATCGTAGAGAGGCGGGGTCTCGGGAATCCGCTTATCCCCCTGCATGGACCTTCGCTCCTCGGCGCTTTCCTTGGCGGCCAGCGGGAGCAGTTGCATCAGCCCCTTGGCCCCCTTTACGGACATAGCCGTATGGTTAAAGTCGCTCTCAACCCCGATCACGGCCAGGACAAGCAGGGGATCCATCGCGTAGCGCTTGCTTTCATCCAGCACGGTCTTTGCGATCTGCCAACCCCAGCCATCGTCCGTGTCTGGTCTGGCGCGTCTAACTAGTGAATAAATCTTAAATAGCTCGGTGGCTTCCTCAGCAGACGCGGAGCCGATTTGTGCGATACCTTGCGCGGCTCCCTTTACGAACGGCCAGGACGGCGGAGCCATCATCGCGAGGAGGATGAAGAAAGCCGCCCTGCGGGCCAGGAGCCAGCCCATAAGGGGTCGTAAACTAAGGGTTTTTTCAACATGCCCCATATAAAAAAATTCCCCAGAGAAGATCCTCTGAGGCCATCGAATCAAACCATCCGAAGGCTAGCAGTTGGGGCAGGGAATGTCAATCTATTGGGGAGCTGGGATTTTGACCTACATCGTATAGACAGGCAGGCGAAAACAGGGGCAGCATACTACCGACGGATCGCATCCGCCCGGAGAGAGATATCGAGGCGGCCGGTTAGGCCCTCCTCGTTGATCCGGCCATCAGGTGGCCCCACTTTTGGCGGACCTGGCGCTCATATTCCGGGGTAAAGGTCATGTGTTTGCCGAACTGCTCGATCCACTCCCAGGGCTTGCAGGCGTTGATCAGCACCCTGCCGCAGGTGAGGTCTCCCACCTCTCGTTTATGGGGGCTGATGATCGGGTCGACCCGGGTGCTGACCGTGGCCCGAACGATGTCGATCTGCTCCTCCGGGACGCAGCGGGTGGTCATGGCCCAAAGGACGTCGTTGATATTGCTCGGATCGATGTCCTCATCCACGACCACGTAGTACCGGTAAGCGCTGTTGGAGCCGCGGGCCGCGGTGGCGGTGAGGAGGGCCATCTTGGCATGGCCGGCGAACTCCTGTTTCAGGGAAATCACGATAAACAGGCCGTTGGCATGGGCCCAAACTCCGCGAATGCCGGATAGGGCGCTTTTCTCCAGCGCTTCCCATACGGCGATCGCGGCGTGGGTGATGGTGCCCATGCTGATGTTGCGGTTGCTGTTGGGGGGGCCGGTCAGGATCGGGTCGTTGCGATGATAGATCGCTTTAATTTTGAGCACCGGGATCGGCGTCGGCTCCTGGCTATAGTAACCGGGCCATTCGCGGTAGGGGCCTTCCATTCTCGAATCGACCTCCGGCGGCGGCACCTCTCCTTCGATGGCGATCTCCGCGCGGGCGGGAATCGGCAGGCCGGTCAGCTCGCCTTTGACGATGTCGATCGGCTCGCCTTTCATCCCCCCGGCGACATCGAACTCCGACCTGCCCCACGGCGCGCTGCCGGTGGAGGCCTGGAACAACTCCTCCTCCTGGCCGTAGCAGGCGACGACCGGGCAGGCCTTGCCGCGCGCCCAATATTTTCTGGCGATCAGCATCCCGTGGTGGTGTGGCTCGACGAAGAATCCGACGCTCTTCTCGTCGTGGATCATCTGGCGGTAGGTGCCCATGTTGACCCAGCCCTCGTCGGGATCGCGATTGATGACGAGGGTCGCCGTGCCGATATACCTCCCGCCCTCAAGCGTGCGCCACTTAGGCGTGGGGAACTTGAGGATATTGACCTTGTCGCCGCGCTCCTGGTTTTCCAGCACCGGGCCGCTATCGACTTCGCGCGGCGGAATCAAGCTGGTCTGCTTGCGCTTTTCCTTCATCTGCCGCGCGATCTCCAGATCGTTCAAATCGGTCGGGATCCCGAGCACCAGCGCCTGTTTTTTGGGGTTGTTCTGGTGGTTGGCGAGGACGCGAAAGCCCGCCGGGTAGCCGGGGATTTTGTCGAACAGCAGCGCCGGATCCTCATCGCTCTCCTGCATCATCTGCGCGATCGCGCCGATCTCCAGGTCCCAGTGCGCCCCTTCGACGACGCGCAGCATCCCCAGCCGGTCCAAAGCTCCGAGGTAATCTCTCAAGTCACGGAATCCCATCGTTCAGTCCTTTATCTGTCGTTAGTGTGGTGTTTCAGAAATTTGTCACCTAAACCGGACCGTCATTCCAGCCGAGTCAGCCTCAGGCTGACGAGAGCCGGAATCCATACCCCCTCTTTGTCTCCCCCTTAGCAAGGGGGAGATTTAGTGCTGGATTCCCGCTTCCGCGGGAATGACGCTGGTGGCTACGGTTTCCACCCGCTCGCCTTCAGCTCCTCGTTCGCCTTGCGGACGAAGCTCAAATCGAAGGCGTCGCCGATTTTGATCTCTCGTTGGACTTTCGTCGTCCTTCTCATATCATCGAGTATGGGCTGGAGAATCTTCTCGTCGCTGAAACCCTGCCGGAGAATCAGCTTCGATTCGATGTCATAAATTGCATCGGCCATCTCGCGGTCCGTCAACCTCAGAGCGTCCATCATATATTTGATTGCCGGTTCCCGTTTGGCGACGAAAAAATTTATTCCCTTGAGGGCGGCGCGGATGAACTTGAAAAGCTTTCCCGGGTTTTGTTTGATTTTTTCGTCGGTGCTTGCGAGTCCACCTTGAATAAGGTTGGCGTAATCGCCGGCGGACGCCAGCTTCGTGAAACCTTCTTTCTGCGCCTTGATGCTTGTCCCGGTATTGAACAGCGTGGCCTGGATCGCCTTGGCCTTCATCGCCGGGAAGCGCACTTCGTCTCCTCCCATGACGACGAGATTCAAATCCTTTACCGGATCGAGTCCGTTTTGCTTCAATATCTCTCGCGCCACGACGGCGAGCGAGCCTTCCGGGGACATGATCGCTACATTGGCGCCGCGTAATTGTCCCATCGACTTGATGTTGGGCTGTGCGATGAGATCCCATGAGGGTTTGTCTTGAAAGATCGTGAGGATCTTGACCGGGACCCCCCGGACAGTCGCCGCAAGGGCGCTGCCCGCGTTGGTGAAGAAGTCGATCTCTCCCGCCAGCGCGATCCTGATGGCGATCTCGCCGCGGATGCTGAGCAACTCGACGTTGAGTCCTTCTTCCCGCAAGTAGCCTTCCTTTTGCGCGATGATGAGGCAGTACGTCGAAGAATTCATCGAAGGATAGGCGACGCGGACGTTTTCCAGCGCGGCCGCGCGCGCGGGGAGAAGAAGCAGCAGGAGGAGTAACAACACGGCGCGGCGTTTATCGTGTGATCGCGCGATCATGGCAAGCCTGCGGTTATACACACCACAACGGCGCGCTCCGCGCAAGTCCTGCCGAAATCAGTGCTGAGGACTGAGTCCCACTCAGCACTCACTCCTCATAGCTCAGCACTAAGCCCTACACGAAGTGCTTGCTAGTCGATGACGCCGTCTTTGACGAGCGCGTCGTACTCGTTCTGCGTGAGTCCGAGGATCTCGCGGTAGAAATGAGCGTTGTGCTCGCCGAGCAGCGGGTCGCGGCGCTCGGGGCCGGCGGGGCTTTTGCTGAGAATGTAGGGCGGGCGTTGGTAGTGCATCTTGCCGATCTCGGGGTGCTCCAGCTCCGTCCACTGGCCGCGATGCTGAAGCTGAGGATCGCTGTAAATATCTTTCATCGTCTGCACGACGTGCGAGCGCACCCCGGCCCGCTGGAGTTTTTCCATGACCTCATGAGCGGCCACCTGGGAGGTCCATTCGGCGATTCGCTTGTCCAGCTCGTCCTCGTTGGTCTTTCGCGCGTCGTGCGACGCGAAGCGAGGCTCGCTCGTCCAGGCGGGATTACCCAGCTCCCGGCAGAGCGCTTGCCACTCCGCCTCTGAGAAAACGCTGAGCACGCACCAACTGTCTTCGCCTTTGCACGGATAGGCGCCGTGGGGCGCGGCGTGGGGATCGCGGTTGGCGTTGCGCATCGCCACTTTGCCGTTGATTTTATAATCCAGCAGCAGCGGCGCGACGAACTGGAGACCGGACTCGTACTGGGCCAGGTCGATCTGCTGTCCCTTTCCCGTTCGCTTTTTGTAGTCCAACGCCGCAATGATCGCGGCCACTCCATAAGCGACGGCGATGTAGTCGATGTAGGGGCCGTAGAGAATCTGCGGCGGGCCATCGGGATAGCCGGTGAGATTGGTAAAGCCGGAAAGGGAAGAGAGCTGGGAGCCGAAGCCGGCGTGCTCGGCGTGCGGGCCGTTCTGGCCCATGTTCGAGCTGCTCAGCATGATGATTTCCGGTTTCACTTTTTTGAGCGTCTCGTGGCCCAGCCCCAGCCGATCCATCGTGCCGGGGCTGAAATTTTCAATCACCACGTCGGCCCAGGCGACGATCTTCTTGGCAAGATCGGTCGCCGCCGGCGCTTTCTTGAGATTTAAGTTGATGGCCATCTTCTGGCTGTTGCAGAGAGCAAACAGGCCGGAGCGGTTGAGGCCGTGGATGTTGTCCTTGTAGGGCGGGTAGTGAGTGCGAAAGCCGTCCGGACGAACGCGCGATTCGAGATGCACGACGGTCGCGCCGTAATCGGCGAGATGTTTGCCGACCACCGGCCCGGCGGCGAAGGCGGCGAACTCGACGACTTTTAGTCCTTTGAGTGCTTGCATAAAGCCCAGTTCAAATTGCAAAGCGCAAAATGCAAAAGTCAAAATGAACCGGAATCTTCATTTTGCAATTTGCATTTTTCATTTTTCCTTTTGCAATAATCTCTAAATGACCCCTTCGCTTTTCAGCTTCTCCACTTCCCGTTTGGTCATCCCCATCTCGCCGCCGTAGATCTCTTCGTTGTGCTCGCCGATCAGCGGCGCGCGGCGCCAAGCGCCGCACGCGCTCTCGGACAGCCTGGCAAAGCCGCCGGGGTAGGTGATCGAAGTCCCAAGCTCGGGATGCTCCAGCACCCGCCAGAAGTCGCGGGCGTAAAGCTGGGGATCTTGAAAAATCTCCTCAACGGTCGCCACCGGATAGCCCAGCATCTCGCGCTTGATCACTTCCTGAAAGAATTCCTTTTTCGTGACGGTTTCAAAGAAACGCGCGATCGGCTCCTCCATCCGGTCGATCTCTTCCTGCGTGACCTCGGCGATGTTGAACGCGCGCCACTCTTTTTGCTTGAGAAACTCCGGCGCCATGCCTTTGCCGTCCATCCACTCGACCAACGCCTGGTTGGTTCTTCTTCCCGCCTCGCCGCCGTAGATGATAAAGTTGAGATAGCCGTCCCGGCAGGGCCAGAAGACGCGCATCTTCGCGCCGGTGATACTGCGCCCGGTCATGAACGAGCCGGCCCGTTTTTCCAGGTGGCGGTTGAGATCCCAAAAAGTGTGCGCGTGGGAGAAGGCCCAGAGCATGCAAGCCTGTGCCGAGACGTCCACCTGCTGTCCGGCGCCCGTCTGCGCGCGCTGCCAATGGGCGATCAGCGTGCCCATCGCGGCGTAGGCGCCCGTCCAGGGGTAGGACTGGGGAAAGGTGATGCGGAGCGGCGGTCTTCCGGGATCGCCCGTGAGCGACATGCAGCCGCTGGCCGCCATGATTTCGATATCCGATGCCTTGAACTTGCTGTAAGGGCCGGTCTGACCGAAGGGCGTGATCGAGGTTACCACCAACCGCGGATTGATCTGATTCATCGTCTCGTAACCCATGCCGAGCCGATCGAGATAGCCGGGCGGGAAAGACTCGATGACAAAATCCGCGCCCGCCACCAATCCGCTGAAGATGTGCCGTCCCTGCGGGCGTTCGAGATCGAGCGTGATGCCGCGCTTATTATTATTGAAGGCAAACCAATAGAGGCTTTTCTCCGGGTGGCGCTCGCCGCGGTAGAAGGGACCGAGCGCACGCGCCGGATCTCCGCCGGGCCGCTCGACCTTGATCACGTCCGCGCCCAGATCTCCGAGCATCTTACCGCAGAGAAATCCCAGCTCGTCCGTGAGATCGAGGACGCGATATGGGGCAAGCGGCGCGGCGGTTTGTTCTTGAGGCGAGTTCACGATTTTAAAAAAAGGGCAGGGGATGAACGCCCTGCCCTTGTTCAGTTGTTAGCGGAACGCAAACGTCTCCAATCGTTTTGCGTTGCGAGACGAACTACCCTTCCTACGGTTCGATTTTAGATTTTTGATTTTAGATTTTGGATTGATAAAGGACTCCTAATCGAAAATCCAAAATCGGCAATCTAAAATGGATTAGCGTCCTGTGCGCGCGAGGGAAAGAACCCATCCCTTCATGCGCGCCTTGGCGTTCTGAATATCCTTGTCGGTGAAGAACTTCTTCAAGTCGATGCGCTCCACCGGATAGACCGGACGCATAAAGTCGCTCTCGTAACCGAACGGAACGGTGGCGTCGATGCCCATGCCGCCCTCGAACATCGTATTGGAGGCGGTCCATTCTCTCTCGCCGGCCGTCATGCGCTCGGCCGGCATGAAGGTCTGCCCGCGCCCACCCGGCAGCGGATTGATGATATCCGTCTTCGGATTGACGCGAGTCGTGAGACACCACATGATGTCGTCCATGTCGTACGGGTCGGTGTCTTCGCTGACGGCGATGACCAGCCGCGAGCCCTGAGAGGTTGCGAGAATGGCCGCCATAAAGTTGCGCTGCCAGCCTTCTTCGATCTTGTTACGCTTCTTGACCTGAATGACCGCCCCGCCCCAGTCGGTCATGCAGTAGGGGATGTTGACGTCCATGATGATGCCGGGCTGCATCCGCTCGCACAGCTCGAACATCGCCGCCTCGCGCACCGTCGTGTCGATATTGTGATCGTCCAGCGTGTGGACGCCGAGCGGGAAAATAATCGGCTTGGACTCGCGCTTGCGCGTGGTCACGGCGGTGACATGGAAGGTGGGCGCCTTGTACGCCTTGCCCATGTAGCCGGCCCATTCGGGGTGGAAGTGATAGCGGCCCTGGACGCCGGCCTTCTCGGACTCGGCGGTCTCGAAACGGCGGTCGCGCGGATTCACATAACCTTCGAGCACGACCTCGGCGTCGGCGACGGCCAACGCGTCGACGGTGCGCGCCTTGACGAGCCGGACGGGCGCGCCCTGCACGGCGCCGGCCATGCCGACTTCATCGCATCCCTGAGGCAGGATCACGTAGTCGAAGCCGGCGCCGGCCATCAGCGTGCAGGAGGGCGGCAAACCGAAATTCATCGTGATCGGAACCAGCTTGTTCTCTTTGTAATATTTGGTGACAACCTGCCACATGTGCGAGCCGGGCGAGATCTGAAAAGTTCCGACGTTGCCCCAGCGGAAGTTCATGCGGTTGTAGCCCAGGTCCGTGCCGCCGCCGAAGTACTCGCCGGCGATCAGCCGGTTGCCCGAGCCGACGGTCAGTTCCGGCTCGAGGTCGGTGTGGCGGATCGGAACGACGAAGTCATTGGCGTCGGTCGGCTTCTCGTAGACTTCCTCCTGCACCGGCGCGTTTTTTTGGTCGATGATGACGGGCGGGATCGGATGGGTGACGGCGTGGGCCAGTTTTCTCGTGCGGTCGGCGTGGTCCTTCCAGCCGAACATCTTGTTGATGACGTTCATGTCGCCGAACAGGTTGGTCACGCAGCGGTGTTTCGGCTTGCCCTTGATGTTGTTGAACAGGATC
>JBGPGE010000151.1:0-8639 GCA_041483675.1 Binatia bacterium | reverse complement strand
GGCGTAAGGCGCAAAGCGAAAAATCCACGACGCATTTTTTGAGACAACGGCTTCCTTGTGAAAGAGTTTCCCGAGCTCTCGGTACGGCTGCCACGGCGGCGCGCCCAACCGGCTCTGCAGCCTCGCCTTGATCCAGCGGATCAGTCCCGCCAGGCCGGGAGCAAGAGCCAGGACGAATCCAACTTGAAAAACTTCGACGAGAAATCCGCTCATGGCATCCACCCCGCGAGCGCCAGCAGCGCAATCAGGCCGGCGAGCATATAGGCCAGGTAGAGATTCAGCCAACCGGCCTGGATCCAACGGACGCGATCGGCGATCCTATGAAAAAGCCCGATCAGAGGTTGATAAAGCAGTTTCTCGAACCAGGGATGAATCTCACTTTGATACTCGATCGACTGGACGAAGTATTTGGACTCGGGATGAAAGTCGATCGATAGATCCTGCGTCGGCCGATACAGTTCCGCAAAAACGCGCCGCAGCGGCTCGGCGAACGCCGTCGCGGTGTACTGCATTCGCGGCGTCTGCCCGATCCTGCCGCAACCCCAGGTATCCCCGACGCGCGTTCGACGACTCGCGCCGCTCCACCTAAGCGCGAGTGGGATGATCCCCAACAGAATGAGTAATCCGGCCGCCAGCAACGGAGAAGACATGGAGCCGGGGGTGCCGGGGATGCTGAGCGGGAGCGTCAGCGAAAAGGCCGTCGTCTCCCAAGCGAGCCCGTCAAATCCCGCGAGCGCGCGCCCCAATACGGGAACCACAAAAAACGGAGTCAATCCGAGAGCGACGCAGGCGAAACCGAGGATTCCCATGCCCACCTGCATAGAGAGAGGAGCTTCATGCGCCTGTTCCGCGGCAGAGGAGCGAGGGATAGCGAGAAACGTGATGCCGAAAGCCTTGACGAAACAGGCCATGGCAAGGCCTCCCGTGAGCGCGAGCAGGGCGACTGCGATCGGCATCATCAAAGCAACCGCCGGCTGGGGAATTTGGGCGCCGCCCAACAGCGTTTGAAGGAGGAGCCATTCGGAGGCGAATCCGTTCAACGGCGGGAGCGCCGAAATCGACGCGGCGCCGACCAGAAACGCCAGCGCGGTCCGCGGCATCCTCTTGATGAGCCCGCCCATTTCTTCCATGTTTCGTGTGCCCGTCGCGTGGAACACCGAGCCCGCTCCGAGAAAGAGCAGCCCTTTGAAGCACGCGTGATTGATCGTGTGATACAGCGCCGCAACAAAGCCGAGCGCGGCCAAGTTCATCAATCCGTAGCTTTGAAGCATCAATCCGGCGCCGATGCCGATGAAGATGATGCCGATGTTTTCCACCGAATGATAGGCGAGCAGCCGTTTGAGATCGTGCTCCATCAAAGCGTAGAGGACGCCGAAGAGAGCCGACCCAACTCCCAACGCGAGCACCAGACCGCCCCACCACGCCGGACCGCCGCCCATGAGATCGAGCGCCACCCGGCAAAAACCGTAAACCCCCATCTTGATGACGGCGCCGGACATGAGCGCCGAGACATGGCTCGGCGCCACGGGATGAGCCATGGGAAGCCAGACGTGGAGAGGGACCAAACCCGCTTTGGCGCCGAAGCCAATCAGGGCGAGGAGAAAGATCGCGTTGCGCTGCGTCAGGCTGGGCGCGCCGGCGCGCAACGTCTCGAAGGCCGCTGCCGGCTCGCCGGCCGCGAGGAGAAAAAACATCGCCAGCAACGCGGCAAATCCAATGTGAGTAATCGCGATATACCAGTTCGCCGCGCGGATCGCCGCGGGCTCGCGATGCTCCGTCAGCACCAGGAGGTAGGACACCAGGGACATCGACTCCCACAGGATGAGAAACGTCAGCGCATTATTCGCCATGACCTGGAGATCGAGCGTGAGCAGCAGGAGATTGAACAACGCGCCCAACCGGCGCAGAGAATAAACATTCTGGTATGCCGTGGAATATCCGAACCCGTAAATCGCCGCCGCCGCCCCGACCAACGCGGTCAAAATGAGAAACAGCGCGCCGAGCCCGTCGAGGCGAAGCGCGAGTCCGCCCAACGGGAGAAAGTCGAAGGCGACGCTGAACACCGCACCCGTGGCGAGTGCCGCAATAGCCAGCGCCAATGAGATCACAGCGCCCGCAGCCGCGCCCCAGGCTCCGAGGATCCGTCCCCACCGATCGCTCGCCAGAAGCGCGCCAAGCGCGCCCGCGAAATAACAGGCAACCGCGCTGGTTGCCAGGATATTCATGAGCGTCATATCGAAATTCATTTCGGCGGCAGGCGATCGAGCGCCGCCAAGATCCCGCGCAGGATGTCGGTTGGTTCCGGCGGACAGCCGTGGACGAAGACGTCTACAGGAATAACCGCATCCACCCCGCCCACGACCGCGTAGCTGCCCTGAAACACGCCGCAGGTTTTCGCGCAGTCGCCCACGGCGACGACGATTTTCGGATCCGGCGTCGCTTCATAGGTCTTGCGCAGCGGGACCTCCATGTTGCGGGTGACCGGCCCCGTGACCAGGAGCATGTCCGCGTGACGCGGGGAGGCGACGAAGTGCAGGCCGAAGCGCTCCAGATCATAGACAGGACTCGCCAAACCCGTAATCTCGATCTCGCATCCGTTACAGGACCCGGCGTCGACCTCCCGGATGCCGACGGCGCGGCCCAGAAGTTTTTGAGTTTTCGCGGCCACCTGCCGGGCCAGCTCTACCTCTTTTGCGCCGTTATCGAGGGGTTCGGTGACAATGCCGACGCTCAAGATTTTCGAGAACAGTTGCATTTAACGCCGCCGGCTCTCTCGCGTCAGCTCGCGCAGCATGGTCTGGGTCCCCGCGAGGTGGTTGTTGAAAATTTTTCGCGCCACGCTCAGCAATTCTCCGAGGGCTCGATCGCGGACCGCATAGCGTACCGTCGTGCCCTGCTTGCGCGGTTCGACGATGTTCTTGGCGCGGAGAATCGCCAGTTGCTGCGAGACGATCGGCTGCTCCAGGCCGAGCGAGCGCTGGAGTTCCTGGACGCTCTGTTCGTCCTCGAGCAGCAGTTCGAGAATGCGGATGCGCAGCGGGTGGGCCAGCGCTTTGAAAAAATCGGCCTTAAAAACCTGGAGCTGGCCTGGGTGGAACTCAGCCATAGTTATATATGATTATCACGATATTCAGGAAGGCTCAAGCCGGGCTCTTTGAGGAGGTCTGCGGCGGCGGTGAGACGGTTTCGCCCTTGCAAAGGGCATAGGGCTGTGTTAGCAAGAACAAAAACATAAAACCAGCAAAGGAAATTTTGTTCCTATGATGAGTTGGCTGCCGGAAAACGTCTCCACCTTCGGGGGAGAAATCGACTATCTTTTCTACGTCATCTACTACATCACAGGAGCGGCCTTCATCCTGGTGACGGCGCTGATGATCATCTTTCTCATTATGTACCGCCAGCGCGAAGGCCGCCGCGCCACCTACACGCATGGCAGCACGGCGCTCGAGATCATCTGGACGGTGATTCCCGCGATCGTCTTCGTCGGCCTTTCCTTCGCGAGCGTTTCGAGCTGGGGAAAAATCAAGGCGCACGCCCCGCCGCCCGACGTTGAGCTGCAGGTGACCGCCAAGCAGTTCAACTGGGAGATTCTTTATCCCGGCCCCGATGGAAAGTTCGGCACGGAGGACGATCTTCAAGCCGAGAACGACATCTACGTCCCGGTGAACAAAGTCGTCCACGTGAACCTCAAGTCGAAAGACGTGATCCACAGCTTCTTTCTTCCCAACCTCCGGCTCAAACAGGACAGCGTGCCCGGGCGGGATATCCTCGTGTGGTTTCAGGCGGTGAAGCCCGGCAGGTATGAGCTGCCTTGCGCCGAGCTCTGCGGCTTCGGCCACTCCGGAATGCGCGGCTGGCTCCACGTCCAGACGCCCGAGGAGTACGCCAAGTGGGTGGAAGAGAGCTGGCCCAAGAAATAACCGTGAATCGTGATCGCCCTTCGACATGGCTCAGGGCCATGAGCTTGTCGAATGGTGGCTCGTGATCGAGAATACGGGCCCGAACCACCCTTGCCAAACACGAGCACGACAAACGAGCACGAACCACGAATAGAGGTGAACGATGAGTGAAGCAGCGACCGCGCACGACGCCCATGCTCAGCACGTAGAGTTGGGCTTCTGGCGCACCTACGTTTTTTCCACGGATCATAAGATGATCGGCCGCCAGTTCCTGTTTCTCGGCCTGTTCATGCTTATTATCGGGGGCCTCCTGGCGATGGCGATGCGCTGGGAGCTAGCCTGGCCCGAGACGGCCGTCCCGGGGTTGGGTTGGGTGCCGGAGCCTTACGCGTATGAGGGAATCATCCCGCCGCAAACCTACAACGCCTTCTTTACGATGCACGCCACGATCATGATCTTTTTCGTCGTCATGCCGATCATGGTGGGCTGTTTCGGCAATTTTCTGATACCGCTGATGATAGGCGCGGGCGACATGGCGTTTCCCAAGCTGAACCTGCTCTCCTTCTGGGTCGGGGCGGTCGCCGGCGTGGTGATGCTGACAACCTTTCTCGTTCCCGGCGGTCCCGCCGCGGCCGGCTGGACGGCCTACGCGCCGCTCTCGGCCCAGGCGGCCTTTACCGGCGTCGAGTGGGGGCAGCACCTCTGGATCATCAGCCTGATGATCCTCGGCATCTCATCGTTGATGGGTTCGATCAATTACATCACCACGATCGTCAATATGCGCGCGCCCGGCATGACCTATTTCCGCATGCCGCTGGTGATCTGGTCGCTCTTCATCACGGCCATCCTGCTACTGCTCGCGCTGCCGGTGCTGACCGGCGCGCTGGCCATGCTGCTGTTCGACCGGCTGTTCGGGACGAGCTTTTTTCTCCCGCAGGGCGGGGGAGAGCCGCTCCTCTGGCAGCATCTCTTCTGGTTTTTCGGCCATCCGGAGGTCTATATCCTGGTCCTTCCCGCGATGGGAGTGACCTCCGATATTCTGCCGACCTTCTCGCGCAAACCGATCTTCGGCTACCACGCGATGGCCTTCTCGATGATCTCGATCGCGTTCTTGTCGTGGATCGTGTGGGGCCATCACATGTTCATCAGCGGCATGAACCCGGCGCTCGGCACGGCTTTCATGATGTCCACGATGGTGATCGCGATTCCGTCGGCGATCAAGACCTTCAACTGGCTGGGAACATTGTGGGGCGGGTCGATCCGTTTTACCACGCCGATGCTCTTCGCCCTGGGCTTCGTCTCCAACTTTCTGATCGGCGGGCTGAGCGGGATCTTCATGGCTTCGACGCCGGTGGATATCTTCATCCACGACACCTACTACATCGTCGCTCACTTCCACTACGTCGTGGCGGGAATCATCTTCGCCCTGTTTGCCGCGGTCTATTACTGGTTCCCCAAGATGTTCGGCCGGATGATGAACGAGCCGCTGGGCAAGCTCCATTTCGTTCTCACTTATATCTTTTTCAACTGCGCTTTCTTCCCGATGCACTTTCTCGGCGTGGGCGGCCATATGCGGCGCATCTACAATCCCACGCAGTACGAATTTCTCCAGCCGCTTCAAGGAATCAACGTCTTTATCACGGTGAGCGCCTTCCTGTTGGGCCTCTCGCAGATTCCGTTCCTGTGGAACTTCTTCGCCAGCCTCTTTGCCAAAAAGCGGGCGGAGAAAAATCCCTGGCTGGCCAATACGCTGGAGTGGACGGCCGCTTCGCCGCCGCCGCACGGCAACTTCGACGCCACGCCGGTGGTTTACCGCGGCGCCTACGAGTTCAGCTCCCCTGAGGTCCAGGAGGATTGGCTGCCGCAGGATCGACAGCTCGCAAGCACATCGACGGCCGCCCGCTCGCACTAGGGAAAGGCGGCACGATGTCGGCAGCAGGCGCGAAGAGGGATTCATCCTTCATCCCTCATCCTTCATCTTTTTCAGCGTGGCCGCATAGACTCGCCCTGGCCACGGCGATCTGCACCATTCCTCTGCTGTTCATCGGCGGTCTCGTCACCAGCAAGGGGGCGGGCCTGGCCGTGCCGGACTGGCCGACGACTTTCGGCTACAATCCCTTTCTTTACCCCTGGTCGAAAATGGTGGGAAATATCTTTTACGAGCACAGCCACCGGCTGGTCGCCTCGGCAGTCGGCTTCCTGACCATCCTGTTGGCCATTGCGCTTTGGTTCCGCGAGCCGGAGAGATGGCTGCGCGTGCTCGGAGCGACGGCGCTCGCTTTAGTTGTTATTCAAGGCGTCATCGGCGGCCTAAGAGTTGTCTTACTCGAACAGACGCTGGCGGTGGTTCACGCCTGTCTGGCCCAGGCCTTCTTCGCCCTGACCGTGAGCCTCGCTCTCTTTACCTCGCGAGGCTGGAGAGAAAGACCGGGGAAGCTTACGGTCGACGACGCCGGACGCTTGCAGCGGCTGGGAATCCTGACGGTCGGGCTGATCTACATACAGATTGTCTTCGGCGCCGTGCTGCGCCACACCGGCGCCATGCTCGACATGCATCTGGTATTCGCCTTTCTCGCTTCGCTGCACGTGATCCTCGTCGGCCTTCGCGTCTTCAGGCGCCATCTCGATCAGGCGTTCCTATTCCGGCCGGCGCTTTGGCTCGGCGGTTTCCTGATCATCCAACTCGGGCTTGGCCTGGGGGCCTATCTGGGAAAATTCGTGATGACTCTTCCCGTGACGCTGACGGTTCTACTCAGGACCGGCCACGTCGTGGTGGGCGCGCTCATGCTGGCCGTGAGTCTCGTTGTGACGCTCAGGTCTTTCGGTCTGCTCGCTGAGCGCGGTCCCGCGGGCCGGGAGATCCCGATACCCATCGCGATGGAGAGCGGGCCGGGGAGGGCGTCGGCATGAGCCTTACGGCGGGAACTCAGGCGGTCTCGCTTAGCAGCGGCCGCCGCAGATTCGCGGATTTCCTTGAGCTGACCAAGCCGCGCGTCTCCTTGATGGTTTTGGTGACGACGTGCGTCGGTTACTATCTCGGCGCGGATTCGCAGCCGGCCGTCGCGCGATTGATCGCCACCATCGCCGGCACCGCGCTCGCCTCCGGCGGCACGCTCGCCCTCAACCAATTTATGGAGCGCCAATCCGATGCTCTCATGGAGCGCACCCGCCGCCGTCCTCTGCCGGACGGGCGGATTCAACCGACGGAGGCGTTGGTGTTCGGGCTGCTCGTGGCGCTGGCCGGGCTGTCGATTTTGGCCCTGGCGGTCAACGCGATGAGCGCGCTGGTGACGGCGACGATCGCCGCCACCTATCTGCTCGCCTATACGCCGCTCAAGCAGCGAAGCTCGCTCTGCGGCATCGTCGGCGCGATTCCCGGCGCGCTGCCGCCGGTCATCGGCTGGACCGCGGCCCGCGGCGAATTCGGCGTCGGCGCGTGGATCCTGTTTTCGATTCTTTTTCTCTGGCAGATTCCGCATACGCTGGCGATCGCCTGTCTCTACCGCGAGGATTTTGCACGGGCCGGGATTCGATTTCTTCCCGTGGTCGAGCCCGACGGCGCAAGCACCGGCCGCCAGAGCGTCGGCTATTGCCTGGCGCTGCTGGTCGTGAGCCTGCTGCCGACGTTGATGGGCCTAGCGGGAGGCATTTACTTTCTAACGGCGCTCCTGCTCGGCGGCGGAATGTTGGCTTATAGCGTCCGGCTTGCTATGGCGCAAACTCTTAAAGCGGCGCGCCAACTGCTGTTCGCCTCGCTGATTTATTTGCCGGTGTTGCTGGCGGTGATGGCGCTGGATCGGGTGGGGTAAAGGCAGAAGGTAGAAGGCAGAAGAACTGAGGATAGAGGATCGAGGATAGCGAAGACGGGTATGGCGAGGGACGCGGTTGCACGGAGAGTGATCGAGCCGGAGGAGACGGCAGAGTTGCGAGCTCCGGCGTTCGGCGGAGGAGAAGAGCCGCCGACCGGCATCGCTTCGCGGCAACCGGTTATCGGCAACGCCAGGCTTGCCGTACTGATGTTTATCGCCGCGGAGACGATGTTCTTTGCGGGCTTGATCGGCGCGTTCCTGGTTTTTCGCCTGGCGAGCCCGGCCTGGCCGCCGCCATTTCAGCCGCGCCTGCCGGTGGGCGTTACGGCGGTGAACAGCGTGATTCTGCTGCTGAGCGGGTTGACGATGCGCCTGGCGCTCATGGCCGCGCGGCAGGGGAAGTCGAATCGGCTCGCGCGATGGCTGTCGATCACGGCGTTGCTCGGGGCGGTTTTTCTCGGCATCCAGGGCTACGAGTGGCTCCGCCTGATCGGCTTCGGCCTGACGCTGTCGAGCGGCGTCTACGGCGCGACGTTTTACACGTTGATCGGCTGCCACGCCCTGCACGTTTTCGGCGCGTTACTCTGGCTGGCCGTCGTCTTGCTCCGGGCGCGGAAGGGCCGTTACTCCGCGCGCAACTACGCCGGAGTTCAACTCTGCGCGATGTATTGGACCTTTGTGGTCGGGCTGTGGCCGCTACTTTACGGCTTGGTCTATTTATCTTGAGGGAGTTCGGTTGACAGCTCCAGGGCGATAGGATAATTTTTTCAATGTAAACCCCGCCTCTTGAGGCGGGCACAAAACCGATGGGGTTTTCAAAGGGGAGAAGCGGTAGCTCTCCCCTTTGGTCGAACATGGGGATTCAAACCCCGTGTTCGATATAAGTTGCTTCGCGTTATGAAGTTGCGTTTTTTTCTCTCTACGTTGCTGG
>JBGPGE010000150.1:0-8965 GCA_041483675.1 Binatia bacterium | reverse complement strand
TCTGTGGGTGCTTTTGCGCGACCAGGTGACCGCTCATCGGCGCCGAGGACTCGATCTGAGACTATTTGCGATCCCAAGTCACCGTTTCGCATTGATTCCGTGCGTTTTGTAAAAATCGGACTTCTACCACGGGCTGCTAGGAACCCGGAATGCCGTGTGAAAGTTCCCGCGCCGGAGCGGCGCTAATCTTCCGTCGCCGGCTCCGGTAAGAGAATCTCTTCCCCTAACTTCGTCACGATCCACCGATGGATGTCTCTGACAATTCCTTGGCTGCCGGCTTCGCCCATCATCCAGTGGCCGTGCTCCGGGTACTCTTTGATTTCGGCGCCGAGCCCCTCGGCCTGCCCGCGTTGAGATGCGACGGGAGCGACGCGATCCTCACCGCCCGCAACAACCAGAATAGGGCAGCGGATCGGAGGCGGCGGCGCGATGTCGCGGTCGAAGAAAGCTCTGATCAGATGCGGCGACTCAGAGACGAGCAATTTGAGCAGCTCCGGCTGCCGAGCCTCCGCCACTCCATTGAGCCAGTTCCTGCGAAAATCCTTTTCTTCAACGCGAAACGGACGGCGGAGAAACAACAGCGGCGCATATTTAAGACGCAGAAGGCGCATAGCCGGCGGCAGCGTCGGCTGAATTTGCCGCGGCGATAGGCTTGAGATGAGAATTAATGCGGAGATGTTCTCATCTTCCGCGACTTTTCGCGCGATCAAGCCGCCAAGACTATGCCCCAGGAGGATCGGCGGATAGGGCGCCTCGCGGATGACGCGCTTGATATCGCTGAGGCAATCCTCGAACTTTAATTGTTTGAGAATTTCGAGCGGCCTCTCCCCAAACCGCCCTCTCATGTTTACCGCCCAACACTCCCACCCCAGATTGCAGAAATGGGCATCCCAGGGCTTCCAGCCGAGACTCGAAGCCCAGGGACCGTGAACCAAGATCAGCGGTAATTTGAATTTCGCCCGCTCCGGCGGCGAGACGTCTACCAGCAGGTTTCCGATCCACTTTTCCATGATCCACAACCATTACAACATTCGACGAGCCCAAAAAACAGCAAGGCCCTTCGAAATCCGAAGGGCCTTGCTTTCGGGGCAGCCAGGACGGCTACCCTATCGCCTGAGAGATGGAGGGTTTAGCTCACCGCCACCACACGTCCAAACTGTTTACCTTTTCTTTTTCTTCTTGGCCTTCTTCTTTGCCATAGGCACCTCCTTTTAGGATTCCGGTCGGTGGGCACTGGCATAAGAGGTAGGAAGTTGTGGCTCAGGCGAGAAGATTTTTACCTTTGAAACCCTCCTCTATTTCGTCATTAATTTGATTATGAGACTCCAGCCATTGTATGTCAAGAAAAAAACGGGATTCTACTTGCTTCGTGGCATGACCCCATTCCGAATTCTCGCGCGCTATTCTCTGAGCCTGACGATATTGAACGCAGCAATCGGCCGGGAAAAACCTTTGAGGCTTAGTTCTCCGAGAGATTCCACGTCGACAAGCTGCTCGACCTTGCTCAACGTCTTTTGGTTGGTCACGATCTGCCCGCCCTTGGCCTCGTCGCAAAGGCGCGAGGCGAGATTGGTGACGTTGCCGACCGCGCCGTAATCCATCCGCCCTTCGAAGCCGATGTTGCCGAGCGTTGCATAACTTGCCGCCAGGCCGATGCCTAAGTCCAGGTCGAATCCGCGCTTGAGCCAGCCCGCGCGCAGCTCCTGCGCCTCGGCCCGCATCTCGAAGGCCATCCGCACGGCCCGCTCCGTGTGGTCGTCGCAGGCGATCGGATCGTTGAAATAAACCATGATACCGTCTCCGGCAAAGCGCTCCAGCGTCCCCTCGAACTTAAAGATGAGTTGTCCCATCGCCGCGTGGTAGCCGCGCAGCAGCTCCATGACCTCCTCCGGCTCCGCGCTATCGGAAAAAGCGGTGAAGCCGCGCAGGTCGAGAAAGGCCACCGTGATCTCGCGCCGGTGGTTTTTGAAGAGCGCGCTCTCTTCGCTCTGGAGCAGCGTCTCGGCCACCTGCGGAGAGAGGTAACGCTTGAGGCGCGAGATGCGCTCGATCTCCGCCACCTGCTGGATGACTTTCGCTTCGAGATTGCGATTCCATTCGTCCAGCGCGTCGTGCAGTTGCTTGATGCGCAGCATGGAGCGCACGCGCGCCAGCAACTCGAAGGAATCGAACGGCTTGACGACGTAGTCGTCCGCGCCGGCGTCCAGCCCCCGTATCTTATCCTCCTGCGAGCCTTTCGCGGTGACAAGAATCACCGGCAGCGACTTGTGCCTCTCGTCCTGCCGCAGCCGCTTGACCACCTCGATGCCGTTCATCTTGGGCATCATGTAGTCGAGCAGGATCACGTCCGGCAGGAAAGACTCGACTTTCTGAAGCGCCTCCTCGCCGTCAACCGCCCGCTCGATCGCGTAGCCTTGATCGCCCAGCTCCTGCTCCAGCAGATCGAGGTTAAACGGCTCGTCATCGACGATCAAAACTTTGTTGGGCATATTTCACCTTATTTAATGACCCTATCCGCCCTGTACAGCACCGACTGCGGAATCGTCGGGCCGATCTGCTTAGCCGCCTGATTGATTGACGTTGTCATCCAAGTTTGCTAACTTTACCCTAAATTTACCAACCAGGTTACAAATATGGAAAACGTATTAACCCTTAATCAAAAGTCGCAAATCGTCATCTCCAAGAAGATCCGCAAAATCTTGGGCCTCAAGCCGGGAGACCAGTTAGCCGCTGCCGTTGAGGGCGACAAGATCGTCCTCCGGCCGAAGCCCAAGAACGCGGCCGAACGCCTGCGCGGTCTCGGCAAAGGAACCTGGGGCAGTCGAGCCAAGATCGACGCCTATATCGAGAAGCTGCGCGATGAATGGCAACGCGCTTAAGCTTCGACGCGCGATCGAAAAGCACAAGATCATCGGTCTCGATACCGCGCCGTTCATTTATTACATCGAGGACGTCTCCCCCTACGCCGATCTCCTTGCTCCGGTCTTTAGCCTTTTGGGAAATCACGCTCTGCGCGCCGTCACTTCGACCGTGACATTCGCCGAGGTTCTTACGAAGCCGTTTGCCGACAAGAATTTTCCTCTCGCCGACGAGATCAAATTCGCGCTCAAGTCTTTCTCTTCGCTTGCCGTCGCCTCGATTGACGAGAAACTCGCGGAGGCCGCGGCGCTCATTCGGGCGCGCTACACGATCCGGCTGCCCGATGCCCTGCAAATCGCCGCGGCTATTCAAGGCGAAGCCACCCTGTTCTTGACCAATGATAAGCCCGTTAGGAGAGTTGATGCCATCGAAGTGTTGGTCCTGTCCGATTATCTGCGAACGTGAGAACATAAAGCTATCCGATCTATCTTTCACCTGATTACCCTATCCGCCCGCGCCAGCACGTTGGGTGGAATCGTTAGGCCTATTTGCTTCGCGGCTTTCAGATTGATGACGAACTCGAACTTCATCGGTTGCTCCACGGGAAGGTCAGCGGGCTTGCGGCCTTTAAGAATCTTGTCCACGTAAGTCGCGGTACGGCGGAACAAATCGGTAATACTCACTCTGTAGGTCATAAGACCTCCGGCCTCCACAAATTCGGGGCTCCAGTATATCGCCGGTAGCCGGTTTTTTGCCGCCAGTTCTACGAACTGTTTTGGATGAGAAGTGACGACCTGGCTCCCTAGTACAAGGACTGCGTCAGCACGCCCCTTGCTTGCCGCTCGAAATGCCGTCTCGATATCCTTAGGATCTAATACGTCTAGGTATTGAAGCTTGGCCCCGAGCACACCCGCGGCCAGTTCCGTCTCTCTCAATGCTTGCGCATTGCCTGGAACAGTTGAATTTCCCAGGACTGCCACGCGCGAGAGCCTGGGAACGATTTCTTTTAGAAGCTCCAGTCGTTTTCCGCTCAGCTCTGCAGAAAGGGTTGCCAATCCAGTAATGTTTCCGCCAGGCCGCGCAAGGCTGGCGACGAACCCGTTTCCAACGGGGTCATTATCGAACGCTAGAATGACGGGGATCGTGGCAGTTGCTTCTTTGGCGAAGCGGTTTACCGCGGGACCGCCTGTGACGATGACGTCTACGTTGAGACGCACCAGCTCGGCCGCGAGATCGGGAAGCCGCTCTGTTTTCCCCTCTGCATATCGCCATTCGATGACAATGTTTTTCCCCTCCACGTATCCAAGCTCGCGCAGCCCCTGCCGGAATGCCTCCATGCGGTCCGACACAACTGCAGGAGAGAGAGAACTTAGGAATCCTATCCGCGGGACTTGCTTCGGCTGTTGCGCCTGAGCCACAGCCTCACACATTACGAATGTGATAGCGATGGCGACAAACCCCACCCATTTTAGATTTTCGATTTTAGATTTCCGATTGTCGGACGTAGAATCCCAGAATTGAATCCAAAACGCGTTACTCATAGTTTTTTCCCCAATCTAAAATCAGCAATCAAAAATCTAAAATTACCCCAGCAGCTTCTTGATCTTCAATATCAGCTCGTTCTCGTCGATCGGCTTCGGCAGGTAGTCGTCGCAGCCGGCCTCGCGTGCGGTTATTTCGTCGCCGACCATCGCGTGAGACGTGACGGCGATGATCGGGATGTGCTTGAGCGCGCTGTTCGCCTTGATCGTCCGCGTCGCCTCCCAGCCGTCCATCACGGGCATGCCGAGGTCCATGAGGATGAGGTCGGGCCTCTCCCGCTCGGCCGCTTTCACTCCCTGCTCTCCGTCCACGGCCTGCGCCAGGTCGTAATCGTCCTCCAGGAGCTGCATGAGCAGGTCCCGGTTCCACTCCGTATCGTCGACAATGAGAATTTTCTTACGCGCCACGCGACGGCCCTCCTTCCGGTTGTCTGTATGTCATGGGCAGGGTGATGAGAAATTTCGATCCTTTGCCCAACTCGCTCTCGGCGACGATCTCACCGCCCATGAGAACGATGAATTTCTTGACAATCGCCAAGCCCAAGCCTGTGCCGCCGTACCGCCTGGTGCTCGACATATCCGCCTGGCGGAACTCATCGAAGATGTAATCGAGCGCCTCTTTTTTCATGCCGATGCCGGTGTCGGAGACGGCGAGCTTCAAGGTCCCGTTTTCGTGCCGGGCCGTGACTTTGATTTCGCCCTTCTCGGTGAACTTCACGGCGTTGCTCAGGAGATTGAGAATGACCTGTTTCAGCTTGTCCCGGTCGGTCCTCAAAGGCGGCATGTCCGGCGCGACCTCGCTGACCAAACGGACGCGGCCGTCTTTCAACATCGGCTCCACGGTGGATGTCGCCATGTGCACGATGTCGTCCAATTTGAAAGTCTCGGGATAGACCTCCATTCGGCCCGACTCGACCTTGGCAATATCCAGCAATCCGTTGATTAAGTTCAGCAGGTGCTCTGAGCTGATAAGAACTTTCTGCAGATTCTCCTTTTGCAAGTCGGCGATCTGTCCTGCCGTCTTGCGCAGGACCAGCCGGGTGAAGCCGATGATCGAATTCAGCGGCGTGCGCAGCTCGTGGCTCACGTTGGCAAGGAATTGCGACTTGTGGCGGTTGGCGGCTTCGAGCTGCTGATTCTTGTCCTGGATCTCCTGGAACAGTCGCACATTCTCGATGGCGATCACCGCCTGGTCGGCGAAGGTCGTCACGAGTTCAATTTGCTTATCCGTAAAGGGCTGGACTCTTTCCCTCCAAATCAGAATCACCCCAATTGGATTTCCTTCCCTAAACATGGGAACTCCTAGTAGGGTCCGGAAACCGCCAATTTTCTGCGCCTCAAGAAATTGATATTCGGGATCAGCCAATACGTCAGGGATTTGGATCGTCCTGCGCTCCTCCACAACCCTTGCTATGAGGGTCCCTCGACCGGTAGCACGAACCGGGTTTCGCTCCATAAACTCTTTGAACTCCGGCGTACCGCCATACCAGGCCACCACCGAATAGAGATCCCCCTCTCGTCTGTGAATGTACCCTTTGTCTGCGTCACAAAGTCTGGTGGCGTTCTCGATAAGCGTCTCGAGTACAGGCTGGAGGTCAAAAGTTGAGCGGCTGATGACCTTGAGTACTTCACTGGTGGCTGTCTGCTGCTCCAAGGCTTCGGTGAGGTCGCGGGTTCGTTCTTCAACCTTCTGCTCCAGGCCGGCGTAAGATTCCTGAAGCTGTGCGGTCATCTTGTTGAACTCTTCCGCGAGGAGCTCGATCTCGTCGCCGGTCTTAACTTCAAAACGATGCTTCAAGTCGCCCTCGCCGATCCGCTCCACCCCCTCGCGCAGCAGTTGCAGTGGGCGCACGACGCGCCGGGCGACGAAGATGCTCGCCATCAGCGCCATGCCGAGGCCGATGAGCAGCACGGCGGACGTGCGCAGCGCGGAAGCGTACATCGACTCGTAGGCCTCCTCCAACGGCCGCTCGATGACCACCGCCCAATCCAGGGTCGGCATAAACGCGAACGAGGTTAAAACACTCTTGCCGTGGACGTTCTCGGCCACGAGTGGGTTGGGCTTGTCTTCGCGCTTTGCCGGCTGAAACGCCACTTTGACTTGAGTCAGACCGCCGAGATTGCGGCGCTGGAGGACGAGGCTGATATCGGGATGGGAGATGAGATCGCCGGAGCGCGTGACCGTATAGGCATAGCCCGCCTTTCCGACTTTGATCGCGGAGACGACGTCGCCGATGTACTTGAGGTTCACTTCGGCCTGAAGGACCCCTATCACGTCGCCGGCAAATCGCTCGATGGCGACAGCGATCGTCATGTAAGGCTCCGAGCCGCGGACAAAATAGACAGGGCTGAAATAGGATTTGCCCCGGCTGGCGCGGTCGAGCGTCTCCGATATCGAGAGACGGCCCTGCGCTTCCGGGACTACAGTGCGCAGGCGCGAGACCTGCACGCGCACCGTGCCCTCGGCGTCGATCGCCACGACTTCGGTGATGGCGGGCACGATCAACAGGAGCTTCTCCAACTCGAACTTGTATTCGGGCACGAGTCCTCTAGGACCGATGTCCCGGCTCCGGGTCGCGCCCCTCATCGTCCGCTCGATCTCCTGGACGAATTGCTCGATCTTGACTGCCGCCCCTTTGGCAACCTCCGTCTGAAACTGAGCGAGATGCTCGCGGCTTTCCAGATAGCCGAAATAGATTTCCACAAGGCCGGCGGTGATCAAGCCGCCGGAGATCAGCACGACGGAGATGAAAAAGTAGTGGCGCACCAGCCGCCCGCGCCGCTGCCGACGAAACATCCCCAAGAAACGCCAACCCTTTAAATTTTCGATTTTTGATTTTAGATTTTCGATTGCTTTAAATATCATCAGCAGCTTCTCTCTTCCTGTTCCCTCCGGTCTCGCACCTCACCCGTCACGCCTCACGTTATTTTATGACTTTACTCGCCCTCGCCAGCACGCCCGGCGGAATCGTCAGGCCGAGCTGCTTCGCGGTTTGCAGGTTGATCGCCAACTCTACCTGATCGACCGTCTCGATTCTAAGGTCACGCGGGTTGGCGCCGCTTAGAACCCGCTGAACGTACTTTGCCGACAGGCGGCCGACTTCATAATAGTTATTGCCGTAGCTGGCGAGCGCGCCGTTCGCAACGAGACTCTGCTCGTGGAACATCGCCGGTAATTTTCTGGCCTTCGCTGTGTCGATGACCAGTTGAGCCTGCCCCACCACCATCGCGTCGGGCACGTAAAAAAAGGCGTCCGCCTCGCCGGTCTTAAGCGCTTGCAGCGTTTTCTCCAGTTCCTGGATAGAGCCAACCTGCCGCTCGATGAATTTGAGTCCCAAGCGTTTTGCTTCCTCCCGCGCCGATTTGGCCGCCTCGGCCGGAACAGGATTGCTAGGGTCATAGATTGTTAAAACCCGACCGGCCTTGGGGAGAATCTCTTTCAGGATCTCAAGCCGCTTCGCCGTGAGATCCCTGACCAGATAGTGAACCCCGGTAAGCCTCCCTCCGGGCTTCGCAAAACTCTCGGCCAGTCCGGCGGCAACCGGATCGCTCCCCACGCCGAAAACGATCGGGGTATTGGTCGTCGCCCCCTTTGCCGCGGCGACAACAGAACTGGCAAGCGCGTATATCAGGTTGACTTTCTCGCGCTCGAAACTCCTCGCCGCCTCCTCCGCCGCCTTTGTATCACCTTTCGTGTCCCGGATCGTCAGACTAAATTGTTTTCCCTCTTCAAGTCCCAGCTCTCTCAGTCCGGCTTTGATCCCCTCAATGGACTCGTACAACGGCCCGCCGGGGAGAATAACGCCGATGCGATGGATTTGCTTTCCCGGCTGCTGCGCCTGGATGGATGGAACAGTAGACAGTAGAGCAGCAGTTATTAGACAGAGAATGATTTTCATGTCCATGGTGTTCCTCTTACTGTTGCCTCCTGCCTCATACCTGTTTTCATTAAAACCCGGGCAGGAGCGATCTGGTCAGGCCCAAGGAGTGCGTCAAGCCGGATGCCGAACCAAGATCGGCCGGCGGCAGATCCCCTGGCTCCACTACGTCGTCTTTCGACTCGCTTCGCTAGCCCAGGACGACCCTGAGCAAGGGACCACGGCCAGAGGCCGTGGGCCGCGTCGAAGGGTCGAAACATGGCCCTTATTTCACGGCTCGAAAACGCTGTCAACGCAAGAGGCTCACACTCCCCCTGCGGCTTAGAGCGCAAGCGTCGCGCCAGCCCTATGGCTAGCGCAGAGCCAAGGCAAGTACTGGTCTCCGCGATTGGAAGGTAGATTGCGACGGTGGGGATGCCAGCAGGAGTAGTCGTCCCGATACATCTCTGTATCAAAGCTGCTGCACCCTCATCATTTTGGATTTTAGATTTTCGATCAATCCTGTCCCAACGTTGACATGAAGTTTCGTTGTAACGCTTTGAACACAATGGAGTTAGTAACAAATCTCCGATTTATCGATTTGAATTCGGAACTCATCCAAACCCATACTTCCGTAGCTTTACGGAAGGAGATCACGGATGAATTCCGGAAAAACGATCTTTGCTCAACTGATGGACTTTGTTCCCT
>JBGPGE010000149.1:0-9001 GCA_041483675.1 Binatia bacterium | reverse complement strand
GAAAGGTTAAGAGATGTGGAACTCGCCGCACGGGCATTCAAGGTGAAGCTTCAAAAACTAGATGTTCTAGATCCCAAGGATTTTGAGACCGCATTCCAAGCCGCAGTTAAGGGGCGGGCTGAGGCAGTCCTTATGATGGTGGCGGGCGCCATTGGCGGTGGTCACCGAACAGAGATTGTCGACCTCGCGGTAAAGAGCCGGCTCCCGGTGATATACAGCAATCGAGCGTTTGTGGAAGCCGGGGGGCTTATGAACTACGGAGTGAGCACGGCCGACTTGGACCGGCGCGCCGCTACGTATGTGGACAAGATTTTGAAGGGCAGGAAGCCCGCCGATCTCCCGGTGGAGCAGCCGAAGAAGTTTGAATTCATCATCAACCTCAAGGCTGCTAAAGCCCTTGGCCTGACGATTCCGCCGAATGTCTTGGCGCGGGCGGACAGGGTGATTAGATGAAAACAGGCAAAGAGGCGCGTTGGTGTCATTGACACCATGGAGGCCCGATGCCATCGTTTCATCCGGAGATGAGCCATTATGGGACGTCCAATGGAATCTTCAGCCAAGCGGCCGCGGATCAGCATTGACGTGTTGCCTGAAGTGCGACGTCGCCTTAGGCTGGCAGCGGCGAAACACGACCTGACGGTCCGGCAGTATGTGCTCGAGGCGATTGAAGAGCGCCTTCGGGAAGATCTTGGAGAGCAAGACGAGGGGATGTTGACATTAACGGCGAAGCCTGACCCGGTGTTGGCAGAGCTGTGGGACAATCCTAAGGATTCCGAGTATGACCGCTTATAACCGGGGCGATTTGGCGATCATCTGATAGCCGACTGGAACGGGGCCGGGTTACTCTTTCCGTCCTTGAAGACCGGGATCTTCCGAACCATTAAACGAACGATGGTCGCTCGGAAACTGGGCGCCATGCTGGGACGCGAGATGGAAGCGATCGATGTGAAACTCCGCCAGTCTCTTGGCCTGTGAATGCCGGTCAATGAGATTATGAAATCTTAAAAGCGCCAAGCCTGCCGACCTGCCCGGCGAGCAGCCCAGGAAGTTCGAGATGGTGATAAACCTCAAGACGGCGAAGCAGATCGGCCTGACGATTCCGCAGTCGGTGCTGTACCGGGCGGATAAGGTGATTAAATGACACCGATCAACGCGAAGGGGCGATCGAGCCCGTCCCGAGCGGGAGTTCGAGAGCATGGGCGAGGGCGCGGTTAAGTTGGGCGAGCTTGGTCGCCGATAAGGTGGAGACAAAATGGGTGAGCTTAGTTTTGAACATCAATGTGAGAAAATCGCAGCGGATCGCGGAGGTGCGCGGCAGGCCGTCCTCCGGCCCCAGCACAACCTCGGTTGTGAGTCCCAGGACTTCCCCGTAGACCGGGGCGCAAACGACCGTCGAAACGTCCTCGTGCTCGGCGACAAATGTTCGCGACACGACGACGTAAAATCCCGGCTTTCCGCCGCGCTCGGAAATCCGCTCGCGCGTTCGGTATACCTCGCCGCGCCTCACGAGCGCGCCTGCTCCGAGATGAGCGCCCGCGCCTGCCGTGCCAGGCGCTTGCGGTATTTCCGAAACAGCTCGCCGTCCTTCGCCTCAATCTGCCGGCGTCGCTCGCGTTCGCCGAACTCGCAGAGCGCCCTGCGGACGAGCGCCGACCGGCTGAGCGCCGTGGAGCGGCCGGTCAATTCATCCAGGACCTTCAACGTTGCTTCGTCAACAGTGACCGCAATAGTTTTCATATTGGCAAAGGTATCAGAATTTTTGGCTTATTACAATATTCCTGCGGTCTCAACCCAAGTCTTCGCAAGATACGGCGTCGCTGCCATCGCGGCGAGTTGGGCGCTGGTCGGCGTCTTATGCACGGATGCCGGCGCGGCGGACAAGATCAGGATCGCCGTCACCAACTTCAACATGAGTTTTTTGCCGTCGGGCCTCGCGCTGAAGAAGGGCTTCTTCAAAGAAGAGGGGTTGGAGGCGGAAGTGATCCGGATGAACGCTAACGTCGCGATTGCCGCGCTGGCCGGCGGCGACATCGGCTACACGATGATTTTCGGTTCGGTCGTGCGGGCGGCGATGAGAGGGCTGCCGGTCAAGGTGGTCGCGAGCCTCATCGACGGCTCGACGCACGCGCTGATCGCCCGTCCCGAGTTCAAGTCCGCCAAAGATTTAAAGGGTAAGACGCTCGGCGTGCAAGCTTACGGCGCCACCGACCACCTCGCGGCGAATATGATGCTCAAGCATTTCGGCCTCGATCCTGAAAAAGAGATCAAGACGGTGGCCCTGGGTCCCGCTTCGGCGCGCCTGGCGGCGCTCAAGGGGGGAGTCGTGGAGGCGGCCGTGGTCGCGCCTCCGGCGGATGCCGAAGGCAAAAAGCTCGGGTTTGTCGTCCTTAGCCGCGCCTACGAGGTTTTCAGCTTTCCGTTTGTGGGGCTGGGAACGACGGTCAAAAAGATTCAAGAGCGGCCGGACGAGGTGAAAAGAACGATCAGGGCGCTGATCAAGGCGAACCGTTTTATCCGCAACAACCGAGAGGGTACGATCCAGGTTTTAACGGAATGGGGCCGGACGGAGCCGGAGAATGCGGCGGCGGCCTACGATTCGTCGTGGAAGGTTTACAACCTCGACGGGAATATCCCGGAGGACGGCCTGCGCT
This sequence comes from Binatia bacterium, assembly GCA_041483675.1. Classification (GTDB taxonomy): domain Bacteria; phylum Desulfobacterota; class Binatia; order UBA9968; family UBA9968; genus 2-12-FULL-60-19. The sequence continues at coordinate 6,350 of JBGPGE010000149.1, read as the reverse complement.
CGGTGATCGAGCAGGCGAAGCAGGAGGCGAAGATCACGCGCGAGGTTGCGCTGGGGGAGGTGGCGGAGTTGGGGCTGCTGCGCGAGGCGCAGCGGGAGTTGGGAATGAAAGGGCGATGAATCGCCGGAGGGGAAAAATGAAGAAGCTAGTGATATTGATCGCTGCGGCCGTTGTGTTTTGTGATTCCGCCTTTGCCGCCGACAAGATCCGAGTGTCGATATCGAGCGTGGATATCTCCTTTCTGACCGGCGCGGTGGCGTTCAAAAAAGGCTTTTTCAAAGACGAAGGTCTGGACGCGGAGATCATTCGGATGGCTGCCAACGTCTCGATCACTGCGCTCGCCACGGCTGACACGGACTATACAATGATCTTTGGCTCGGTGGTGCGGGGCGCGATGCGCGGCCTGCCGATCAAGGTTGTCGCGAGCTTCATGGACAGCTCGACGCACACGCTGATCGCCCGGCCCGAGTTCAAATCGCTGAAGGATTTGAAAGGCAGGACACTGGGCGTCAGCTCGTTCGGCGCGACGGCGGATGTGGCGGCGCGCATGATGTTCAAGCAGGCGGGCATCGATCCTGAGAAAGAGATCAAGATCATTGCGCTAGGCGCGGACCGTGCGCGCTTCGCTGCCTTGAAAGAGGGGATCGTGGACGTGGCGGTCATCTCCCCGCCGGCGGACGTCGAGGGAAAGAAGATGGGATTCAACGTTCTCGCCCGGGCCTACGAGCTGTTCAGCTTTCCCTTTGTAGGTCTCGGCGCCAACAACAAGAAGATCAAAGAAAGGCCCGACGAGATCAAGCGCGCGCTCAAGGCGCTGATCCGGGCCAATCGCTTCATCACGGCCAACCGGGACGGAGCGATTCAGGTATTGACGGAGTGGGGCAAAACGGATCGCGAAAGCGCCGCGGCGTCCTACGACGGCACGGTCAAAGTATTCAACGCAGACGGGAGCATTCCGCAAGACGGCCTCAAGCTGGTGATCGACCAGGCGAAGCAGGCCTTGAAGATGGACCGTGCGGTGGCATTCGATGAAGTCGCGGACTTGGGTCCTTTGCGCGAGGCGCAAAAAGAGTTAGGTATCAAAGGACGATAACGCATCGTTCCTTTTAAGTAAGCGAAGTGAAAATCGTCATGCCCGCGCAAGCGGGCATCCAGAGGAATTCCCGGGGGGTGAATCAGGTCAAGACTGGATTCCCGTTTTCACGGGAACGACGGAATGAAAAGTAGTCGACTTTAGTTAAGAGTTTTGCAAGCCCTCGGCCTTGAGTTGAGGAGGTTGAGTTAAGGAGGAGAAAAAGACATGCCGGAACCGAAGATTTCAACACAGCAGATTGCGGAGAAGAAAAGTTCCTACCGCAAGTGGATCGAGGCGGAGGGGGTGCCGCTGATCGAAGGATTTTTTCTGGAGGACATCGCCGCGGTGCCGCTTTCGCCCTGGGACCGGGTCGGCGGCAATGCCGTGCGCGTATGCTTGGAAGGCACGGGCGAAACCAACGACGCCTATATCTGCGAGATTCCCCCAGGGAAGTCCCTCAAACCACAGAAGCACATGTTCGAGGAGCTGGTCTATATCGTGAGCGGCCGGGGGGCGACGACGATGTGGCAGGATGGCGGCCCCAAGCGGACCTTCGAATGGCAGGAGGGCTCGCTGTTCTCGCCGCCGCTCAACACTAATTACCAGCACTTCAACGGCAGCGGCACGCAGCCGGCGCGCTATCTCGCCGTCACGAGCGCTCCGATCATGATCAATTTGATTCACAACCTCGATTTCATCTTCAACTGCCCGTACGTCTTCAAGGATCGCTTTAACTCCGAGGACGATTACTTTTCTAAAGAAGGCACGTGGTTTGCGGGCAGAGTCTGGGAGACCAACTTCGTCCCCGACGCGAAGAACTTGAACCTCATCGAGTGGAAGGAGCGCGGCGCGGGCGGGTCGCAAGTCCGCTTTCAGATCGCCGAGAATACGATGTGCGGCCACGTCTCGCAATTTCCCGTCGGCACCTACAAAAAAGCGCACTACCACGGGCCGGGCGCGCACGTGATCATCTTGAGCGGCCAGGGCTATTCTCTCCTGTGGCCGAAGGGGCAACCGATTAAACGCTACGATTGGAAGCCGGGGAGCATGGTCGTGCCGCCGGCCGATTGGTTCCACCAACACTTTAACTCCGGCTCGAACCCCGCGCGCTATCTCGCGCTCCGCTGGGGCAGCAAGAAGTACTACGGCATCATGGGTGAGGGCGGGGGGCAGACCGACGTGGACGTCAAGCTCGGCGGCCATCAGATCGAATACGAAGACGAAAATCCAACGGTGCGCAAGATATTCGAAGAGGCGTGCGCCAAGTCCGGCGCGAAGAGCCAGATGGAGAAGTACTATAAGAAAAGCTAAGAGCCGAGAGCTAAGCGCAGAGAACAAAGAGTAGGGGCGCGATTCATCGCGCCCTTATGAGCTTCAATAGGTGGCTATGACGAGGAAGATCACTTTCGCCGGCGGGGATTACGACCGTACGCACGCGCTGATCGAAGGCAGCATCAAGCCGGAAGGGCTGGAGCTCGACTGGCGCATCCTGCCGTATCACGAAATCTGGACGCGGATGCTCAACCGCTATGAGTTCGACGCTTCGGAGCTGTCGCTGTCCTCGTATCTGATCGCGCGCACGATGGGGAAGCCGCTGACGGCGATCCCGGTCTTTCCGGCGCGCGCCTTTCGCCACTCCTGTATCTTCGTCAACACGCGGAGCGGCATCCGCGAGCCGCGCGACCTCGTCGGGAAAAAGGTCGGCATCTCGGAATTCCAACAGACGGCGACCGTCTGGGTGCGGGGAACTTTGCAGCACGAGTACGGCGTCGATCTGGAACAAGTCCGCTGGTTCACGTGGGCGAAGCAGAGCCGAATGGAGATCGAATTGCCGAAGCGCTTTCACATCGAGCAGCTTCCCGACGGGAAGCCGCCGGACGAGCTGCTGGCGGAAGGGGAGCTGGACGCGATCATCTGCGCTAATCTTTTTCCCTCTCTGCTGAACGGCGCGCCCGGAGTCCGGCGGCTGTTTGAGAATTACGAGCAGGTCGAGGCGGGCTATTTCCGCAAGATCGGGATTTTCCCCATCATGCACACGGTGGCGATGCGCGCCGATCTCTGGAAGGACTCTCCTTGGATTGCAGAGAGTCTTTTCAAAGCGTTCCAGCAATCCAAGGAGCTGGCCTACCAGCGGCTCAACGATCTCTCGCCGTACAAGATCAGCCTCGCCTGGTTCCGCGAGCCGCTGAAGCGGCAGAAAGAAATTCTTGGCGACGATCCGTGGGCTTATGGGCTTAGCAGAAACCGCCACGTCGTGGAGACGTTGATGCAATATTTACACGAGCAGGGGCTGGTGAATGAGAAGATGCCGGTGGAAGAGCTGTTCGCCGCGAATACGTTGATTTTGTAGGTTTCCACCGAAATAAAGACGCGGAGGAGGTCTTATGGAGAAGCCGAGAATCCGCCACATCGCCATCAACGTTCAGGACCGGGAGAAAGAGGCCGAATATTACATGCGCGTCTTCGGCATGGAAGAAAAAACGCGCGGCCCGGGCGGCACGATTTATCTTTCCGACGGCCACGTCGACGTCGCTCTGATCAGCACGACGAAGTATCCGTGGGGCATCAACCATTTCGGCTTCAAAGTCGATAGCGTCAAGACCGTCGAGGAGACGGCCAAGACGAAGGCCGAAGACAACACGTTCGGCGCGATCGCGGAGAGCTGGATTAAAGACCCGGAGGGTAACCGGGTGGATGTATCTGAACACGGCTGGCCGGTCTGAGAGCCTGCTGAAAAAGGCCCATCTGCGGCGTTGCACTCGAACCGCTTCGCTCGACGTACTATAAAGTACGCCGTCGCTCGCGGATTCATCGTGCGCCTTGCATCTGGGACCTTTTTGATCAGGCTCTAAGAATTTTAAAACAGATGCGGATTGCCAAAAAATGTTTCATCGACGGGGTTTACAGAGGACTCCGGTAATGGACGTAGCGTCCTGGAGACAAAGCATCGGCGAGATGGTCCGGCAGTACGCCTGCTCGCCGCAACTGGAACATTACTTCTCGGTGCGGATGACGCGGGAGCGGGCGCAGGTCATGCTCAAGCAGCTCGCTCTTTACGTTCGGCACCGCCGCGATTGCTGGGCGAACGTCTCCTCCAACTGTCCGGAAATGGCGGTGAAGCATAAAATTCTGGAACACGAGATGGGCGAGGTGGTCAAGGATAAATATTCCGAGCACGGCCATCTCGACCTGATCGTGCGGCAAGGGCGGACTCTCGGCCTCAGCGCCGAAGAGGTTCTGGACGCGAAGCCGATCCCGACGACGCAGGCGACGCTTTACGCCTGGGCCTGGATGACGCGGAGCAAAAGCTGGATCGAGGGGATCGCCGCGCTCACCGTGACCGAATGGGGCAACGACGACCGGCTGCTGGGGGATTTAGGCGGCGGCCATTCGACCCGGATGGCAAAGAAATGGATGGACGAGATGGGGCTCAAATGGAGGGACATGCCCAATTTTCAAGCGCACAGCGAGGCCGACGAAGAGCACAGCGATATGTTCCTGCCGTTTCTCTCCCGCTTCGCCACCGGCGAGAAAGAGAAGCTGGCGCTCCAGGCGGTACAGGAATCGCTCGATTTGTTTGCCATCTACCGCGAGGGCGTCGCTGTGGCGATGGAGAAGCTTCCCTAGTGTTTTGTCTTGTAGGTGTTTTTTAACTCAAGTTTTAAAACGGAACGACCCTCGCCTGCCGGGCGAGGGGTTCGAGAGGTATCGGCTCGAAGCCGACTTCAAGAAAGGAATAGGCACACGGCTTTGCGCCTCTCACGTCATTCCCGTGAAAACAGGAATCCAGAATCTTTCCGATCCCTGGACTCCCGCTTCCGCGGGAGTGACGACCTTCGCTTCGCATTAGGGCTAGAGGTTTCCACCATCCCCGAAGGAGACACGAAGAACTCAAAACTGTTGCTGGAGGGTTCTATGAGTTATTGGAAAGAGGCGCGGGCGGAGATCGACGGAATTCTAAACCGGCATTTCGACACGCCGGAGTACAGACGGCTGTTCAGCGTGAAGCTGACGCCGCCGCGGCAGAAGCTGCTCGACATCCATTATCCCCATTACATCAAGAGCCGGCGCGATTGCTGGGCCATGGCGCAGGCGAAAGCGCCGCTCGACGTGAAGCGCGCGATCTGGGAGCATGAAAAAGACGAGCTGATCTACGACGCGCGTCTCGGCGCGGCCCATCTGACGGACGACGATATGGCGCGCGCCACGGCCGAAGCGAGCCTCCTACCCGGCGCGCGCGCGGCGATCTACGCCTGGCTCTATCTCTGCTCCACCCGGCCCTGGATCGAGAGCCTGATGATCAACCACGCCACGGAGCGGAAAAACAACCCGGAGATCGTCAAAGGGGGCGGCTATACGCAGCGCTTCGCGATGAAGAAGGTCGCCGACCTGGTCGGCAGCGTGGAGAAGTTGGACGCGAACACGCGCGTCCACATGGTAGCGGATATCGATCACTCCAATCTGTTCGAGCCGGTCTTCGAGCGCCACGTGACGGAGGAACGCACGGCCCACGCCGTCGTGCTCGCCGCCCAGGACAGCCTCGCGCTCGACCGCGCCTACCGCAACGCCTTGGCCGTCGGGATGATGGAAATTGCGGAGTAAACCGATGCGGCTCTCACATTGACGATCTACCGGGCCGAGGGGGAAAACATGCCGAACGTTAAACTGCCGACGGGCGTCGATCTCTATTATGAGTCTCACGGTCAGGGAGAGCCGCTGATTCTGGTGCCGTCGACCGCCTTCTCCTGCGAGGTTTGGAAGCCTTCGCAGCTGCCGCTGGCGCAATCGCTCAATTTGATTATCCACGATCCCCGGGGATGCAGCCGCTCGGTAGCCAGGCAGGACGTTTACACAATCGAGCAGATGGGGGCCGACATCGTCGCGCTCATGGATCATTTGAAGATTCCCGCGGCCCATCTTTTGGGCCACTCCATGGGAGGGCGCATTGCGCTGGCCGCCGCGCAGAATTTTCCGGGACGGGTGAAGAGTTTGATTATGGCGGCGAGCGGCTCGGGCCCGGCGTCGCGACCGGGATCGGATTGCATCACGGGCCTGCCGCATCGCCTGGTCTTCGAGCTTGCCGAAATGGGTTTGGAGAAAATGATCCGTTATGAAATCTGCGAGTCCGATACGTTTTTTACGAAAGAGTACCGCGAGCGCCATCGCGATAAAGTCGAAGAATTCGTCAGGCTCGCCTGGGCGACCCACGCCAAGCTCTCGGAGTTCGTCCATATCGTTATCGCGCGCCACACGTTTGAAGGCACGCACCGGCTCG
>JBGPGE010000148.1:0-9038 GCA_041483675.1 Binatia bacterium | reverse complement strand
GTGGCGATGCGCGCTCGTGGCTGAACTTGCAGGCCGCATACGACCTGCGAGTTGCCGAGATCGCAAGCGCGAAGCGCATCGAGCGGGAGATCGCTCCGGCGACAACGTGAACGCGCGAGCCTTTTTGCCAAAGACGCAAAGGGGGAATCAGGAATGTCTGACAAACCCAAAAGGGGTCAAAAACCGGTCAAGTCTGCTCTTGACTCAACTCGCCTATCTTCTGAGTCTAAAAACCATGAATACAAAAGCCCGGCTGGGGGTCCGTTCGGGCTGTGATGCGGGAGCAAAGATGTGAGCGGATCGAGTGACCGAGCCGAAGTTAGTTGCGCGTAAAATAGGGCAGATTTATAGGGAAGGCAACAGGAACGAAATGGAGAAAAATGAGACCGGAGGGACGCCGGAGAAAAGCTACCGTCGGCCTCCGGCGCTTCTTGCTTTCCTCAATTCCAGAGCCGGAACAGGTCTGAGTTCAATGATTCTTCGATCTTCTTGCTCGCTGCGCTTGAAAAAGATTTGAGCGTCTCGAATCGCCGCAATTTGCGCCAGCCTTTGGTGGATGTCATCGGCGGCAAAAATAAACGTAACCTTGTCGAGCAGGTTAGCCGACTGGAGCTTTATAACGATCTCGTCCAAAAACGACATCGATATTAACTCTTGGCTACGCAGGTCGATTTCCAAGGACACCCCGGGCTTAAGCTGCTTCAGGATTCCCTCATAAGCCTCCAGTCCTCTCGATCGACTGACAGCCGAGGACGCCAAATCTTTTAGCTGAATAATTCGGCTCATTTAATTAGTTGCCCTTCAGGTAAAAACAACTCAATTTGCACTCCCGGCAGGTCGTAGTGCATCCCGCCAAAGGCTACCTGCCTCCTCGCCTACCATCAAACCGACCTTACTCGGCGATAGATAGAGGCCGTTTGAAATCAGGATGTTTCGGACCTTATCGCCAACCTCATCGCCGACGTGGAAGTCGGATTCTATGTCAATGATGTCGTTCAGGGACGTTGACGTCGTAAACCGGCGAAGGCTTTCGCGCCTCACTGTATCCTCCCGGAAGTTGAATCTTTCCCGGAATTGCTGCCGCGCCAGGTATTCACGCGCCGCTGCCGCCTCCGGCGGCCGAACGGCGAAGCGGTATCCGAGAAAATTATGGTGACGCAGGTACATTCCAAGATAGACCAGCGCGAAGGGTGAAAAAAACGTTATCGCCGACAGGTCGATCTCGGATCGCGGTTTGGTCAGGTGAATCTGAGAGCAGAATCTCCCGATACTATAAAAGCTGAGATTCATTCGCGCGACCTGAGTGCCGGGGAAACGCGTCCGAGGTCAGGTCTTGTTTCTTGCATTCAATACCAGTTTAACCGGCCGGGCACAGCCAGTCCGGGCGATGATTGCGGAATCAAAGATGGGACCGGATCGGGTGACCCAGCCGAAGTTAGTTGCGCGTAAAATAGGGCAAATTTACCGAATAGGCAAGAGATTGGAGGTGAGAGGCTCCGCCAGAAAGATTGGCGGATCAGCCTCCGGCTGAAACAGCGAATAAGCTGCGCGAAAAGGGTGATTGTGCGCGTGGTCGGACGCGAAAGCCGAGCGCGCCGACAGCAGATGGGTCTTTTTCAGCGGCCTGGCGTCGCCTCCCACACCGGGCGCAGATCGTCGGAATACGGATAGCGGATGCCGAAATCCTTGAGGATGTCTTCGGTCGCGGCCTGGAGCTGCGCGCGATCGAACACGAGATGCTCCCGGCCGCGGCTGATCATCCTGGCAAATTTGAAGGTAACGCGCGGCTCTTTTGAGTCGCGCAGGATCTCGACGAAGTGCTTGAGATTCCGCACCCGCACGCCGTTGACCTCCTGGACGACGGAACCGTTCGGATCGTCGTAGCCCTTCGTCGCCGCGTGCGGGAACATCGGCGCGCAGATAACCACTAACTCTTCGCCGGGGAAGGCCGGCTTGTCATAACGCCTGATCGCCAGGGGATTGCCGGTTCGCGTCAGCGACAGCTCGCCCGGGTTGCCCAGCCGCTCCATATAGTCCTGCGTCGCGGCGCAAAAGACGAACGGCCCGTAGATGAAATAGCGGGGCACGCGCTCTTCCATATAGGGAACCACAAGATCCCGGCGGCGTTCGACCGGGAGGGCGATCTCCATCGCCTGGCCGTTGCGCTGCACCGTGAGCGGCAGCAGGCCGTTCTTCGTGTATCGCTGCACGAGGTAAAACGCGGACAGCCGAAGATCGTAGCGCACAGCCACCTTCCCGTCGCTGTCGATCGCTTGGCCGCCGATGCGGGTAACCACGTCCCACTCTTTGAGTGGGTAGTTTCCGTCGCCGCGGTACGGCTCGACCACCATCAGCCCACCCACCTCCTTGGATAGTCCAAGTTGTTGGCGCAGCGCGTTGTTTTCAACGGTCTGGAAGCTGTCGTACATCTGCGGCTTGCCGTCGTACCTCCCGTCCGCCACGTCGTCCAGAAACAGCCGAATCTCCTCGACCGGGATCAGATAACCGATGTTTTGCGCGCTGGGAATATTGCTAAAGACAAGGCCGACCAGTTTACCCTTGGAGACGGCCGGACCTCCGCTGTTGCCGGGGTTGAGCGCCGCGTCGACCTGAACCCTGAGTCCCATCGCGAATTGATGGTAATTCGTGAACTCGATGCGCGAGACGATCCCCTCGGTGACCGACAGCTCCGATCCTCCGGTCGGAAAGCCGTAAACGTTGACGGTGTCTTTGACCTTCGGCAGCTCTTCGCCGACGGTCAGAAAGCCCCGGTTGTTGAAGAACGATTCGTCTTCCAGCCTGAGAATCGCAAGATCGATCGACGGAGCGATCGCCACCACGCGCGCCGTCAGCTTCTCCGCCGACTGATTCGGCTGGACATAAATCTGGCTCGCGTCCCGCACGACGTGCGCGTTGGTGAGAATACGCTTGCCTTCGATCACCACGCCCGACCCGCTGACGTTCGCCGGATTGAGCTTGGTCCAGGGCTTCAACAGGTCCGGCGAGCGCTGCGTGGCATGGATTTTTACGACCAGATCCCGTATCTCGTCCTGCGCCGCGGCGAGTTCAGGTTGAAGCGCGGCCAGCATCAGGAAAGTAACCGTCCAAGCTGCTCTGCGAGGCGTAATCGTCTTCATGCTCTCCTTTTCAGCTCCGCCTCCGACGGGCGAATGTATGCGGGCGCAAGCGAACCCACCGCTTCGCGCTCGCCGCTCAAGATTTTTTGCTCTCCCAGGCGCGCGGCGGCGGACGCGGTCGACGGATAAGAATCGCCTGAGGTAAAGAGCGCCCGGTCTCCCAAACCTTCCTCGATGACGTTTCGATAGACCCGCGCGCCGTCGCCGAAGATGAATAGACAGGCCCCAGCGCCGGCCTCTGCTCGAACCAATTCAACGACCCTATCGGGCGTCGCGACGACGTCGTCGCTGATCCGTTCGATCTTGTCGTCCCGGCGGCGAAACAGCGCCGCGTAGACCTCTCTCTTGCGGGCGTCGAGCAACGGACAGATCAATCCTTCCCGATCGTTCACCCGCGCGGCAAAAGCCAGCAGCGTCGGGATTCCGACCACCGGAGCATCTACTCCGTACGTCAATCCTTTCGCCGTGCTCAGGCCGATGCGGAGTCCCGTGAAGGAGCCGGGTCCGATCGTCACCGCAAAAGCGGAAACGTCGGCCAACGCGCGGGACGCGCGGTCAAGCAGCTTGTCGATTAACGGCAAAACAATCTCCGCATGGTTCGCGCGAGCCGCCGGGGCGCGACTCCCGTTGGGGCCAAGATCCGATGCCGACTCCTCCCAGATGATCTGTCCCCTCTCTACCAGCGCCACGCTGGCAATCGTCGTCGACGTATCGATGCCCAGAATCATCTCTTCCTTTTCATCCTTCAAAGAATCTCGCGATGTCATTGTAAAAGGCGTAGATCATGACCAGGATCAACAGCACCATCCCCACCTGCTGCGCGCGCTCGCGGTGTTTGAGCTCGAGCGGCCGTCTGATGATCGCTTCCAGCAGAAAAAAGAATAGATGGCCGCCGTCGAGCACGGGGATCGGCAGAAAATTGAGCACGCCGAGATTGATGCTCAGGATGGCGAGAAAAAGGAAATAGCTGGTGAGCCCTTCCCGCGCCTGTTGCCCGGCCATCTGGGCGATGAGCAGCGGGCCTCCCAGGTTCTTCGGCGAGATATCCCCGTTGACCATTTTGTAGAGAGCGACCAGCGTCAACACCGAATTCTCCCAAGTCTTGTAAAAAGCCTGACGCACGGCAAGGATGGGGTCGCTTCGCTCCATGGCAGGCTCGCTGGCAATCCCGATCCACCAATTTTCCTGCTTCTCGCCGAAAACGTTTCTCCCGTCTTTCCTGATAGGCTCAACCGCGATCTCCAATTCGCGCTCCTCGCGCGCGACCCGGAACACGAGCGACTTTCCTCCGCTCTCCTTGATCCGCTTCGATAGCTCCTCCCATTTCGTGATCTTCAGCCCGTCGATCGCGACGACTAGATCTCCCTTCTGGATACCGGCCATGGCCGCGGGAGATTCCGGCTCCACGCCGGCTACTTTGGTCGTGAGCACGGGAACCCCGGACACTAGAAAAATCCAAAGGAAGATCGCCACGGCCAGGAGAAGATTAGACAACGGGCCGGCCGCGACGATCGCCGTCCGTTTCCAGAGACCCTGGTGGGAAAACGATTTTTGAACATCGATCTCTTTGACCTCTTCGTCCGGGTCTTCGCCGATCATCTTCACATAGCCGCCGAGGGGAAGCGCGCTCACGGCGTACTCCGTCTCGCCGACTTTTTTGCGGAAAATTTTCGGGCCGAAACCGATCGAAAACGTCAGCACCCCGACGCCGGTCTTTTTCGCCACCAGGAAATGGCCCAGCTCGTGGATAATGATCAGGATGCCCAGCCCGATCACGGCCGCAACTACCGAGTAAATAATACTAAACATGCTTTCTCTCCTTGATGGCTTGTCGGTTCTGTGTCCTGCGCTTGGCGCGCGCGGGCGCGATGAATCGCGCCCCTACTTTCTGCGCTTTGCCCGTCGCTCTTGGCTCGATTATAAAGGACGCCTTCTCGCGCGCCCAGCGATCGATCTGTAAAATCTCTTCCACCTCGGTCGGCCGGGCTGGGCTGTGGGCCGCCATGGTTTTTTCGATCACGCGGTGGATGTCGCGAAAGCCGATGCGCCGGTCCAAAAACGCGGCGACGGCGACTTCGTTGGCCGCGTTGAGCGCCGCCGGCATGCTCCCGCCCGCCTTGAGCGCCGCCAGCGCCAGCCCAAGCGCCGGATACCGTTTTTTCTCTACCGGAAGAAAAGTCAACTCGCCTACGCGCGTGAGCTCGAGCGGCTGCCAGTTTCCCTTGAGGCGCTCGGGACAAGACAACGCATAGGCGATCGGAATCCGCATATCGGGAATGCCGAGCTGCGCCATGATCGAGCCGTCCTGGTAGCGGACCATCGAATGAACGATGCTTTGCGGATGGATCACCACATCGACCCGGGGCGGCACGAGATCGAACAGCCAGCGCGCCTCGACCACTTCCAGCCCTTTGTTCATCATCGTGGCCGAATCGACGGTGATCTTCGGCCCCATTTTCCAGTTCGGGTGCTTCAGAGCCTGCTCGACCGTGACGCGATCGAGGCTTTCCAGCGGGACGCGCAGAAACGGGCCGCCGGAGGCCGTTAGAATGAGCTGGTCTACATCTTCGCGCCGGTTTCCCTGCAGGCACTGGAAAATCGCGCTGTGCTCGCTGTCCACCGGAACCAGCCGTACTTTGTTTTTTTGGGCTTCCCGAACAAAGATCTCGCCCGCCATGACCAGCGCCTCCTTGTTCGCGAGCGCCACCTCCTTGCCCGCCCTGACCGCCGCCAGCGTCGGCACCAGCCCGGCGCCCCCGACGATCGCCGCGACCACGACATCCACACCGTCCGCGCCCGCCACGGCGCTCGCCCCGGCCTCCCCCCAACCGATCTCCGTCCGGCAATGGCCGACGAGCCGCCTGAGCTCGTCCGCGCCCGCCCGGTCGCGAACGCTGACGCAATCGGGCGTAAATTCTTTGACCTGCGCGGCGAGAAGTTTGAGATTGCGGCCCGCGGCCAGCCCCCGCACTTTGAACGCCTGCGGAAAACTGCGCGCCAAATCGAGCGTGCTGACCCCCACCGAGCCGGTGGAGCCGAGGACTGCGATCGACTTCATGGCTGAACGATCCTCACGTAATGGCTGGCGAACACAAAAGGAAATATAAGGCTATCCATGCGATCGAGCAACCCGCCGTGGCCGGGCAGAAGAGCGCTCGAATCTTTCACGCCGAAGACCCGCTTGATCCAGGATTCAAACAGATCCCCCACCTGGCCGAGCGCGCTTAACACGAGAGACAACACAATCGTCTCCGTCCGTAATTGCGCGGGGAGAAGCCACGCTGCGGCGGCGAGCCCGGCGACGACGCTCGCGGTCGCGTAACCGATCGCCCCTTCGACCGTTTTGCCCGGGCTGATCTCGGGGCACAGCTTGTTCTTCCCCAAGAGACTGCCGACGAAGTAGCCGCCCGTATCGCCGGCCATAATCACGATCAGCACGAAGAAAACCCACTCCCGTCCCGCGCTCAACCGAAAGAGCAGCGCGGCGTGCGGGATCAAATAACCAGTGTAAAGCACTCCCAGCAAAGTCCAGCCGAGGCCCCGGTAGCGCTCCTCCAGCTTGCCGCCGAGAAAAAGCGAGATCGAACAGACGGCTACGACGACCCCGGCAAACCAAGCGCTGGGGTGAGCGGCGAGGGGAACGAGCATGGCGGCCGCGACGATGGCTCCAGAGACTATGCCCAGCGCCTGCTCCCGGCGACGGCCCGGAAAGGCGAGCCGGAAATATTCGCCGAGCGAGATCAGCGCGACGCCGAAAATAAACAGCGAGAAGTGCCACGGGCGGCCCCAGCCGACGAGCCAGACCAGCAGCGGCACCCCGATCAGGGCTGTGACGACTCTACGAATGGTGTTTGGACCCACAAGCCTCCGCCGCGGATGAGGGTAGTTGCGCGAGCTGCTCGTCGGTGCGGCCGAACCGCCGGCGGCGGCGCTGGAATTCGAGCAGCGCCTGAAGATACTCCGCCTCGCGGAAATCGGGCCACAGGGTAGGCGTCATATAGAGTTCCGTGTAGGGAATCTGCCAAAGAAAAAAATTGCTGATCCGCACTTCGCCGCTGGTGCGGATCAACAGGTCGGGGTCGGGAATGCCGGCGGTTTCCATGTGGGAGGAAATCAACTCCTCGTCGATCTCTTCGACCGCGCGCTTGCCTTCTTGCACCTGCCGGGCGATCCGCTGCACCATCCTGACGATATCGTCGCGCCCGCTGTAGCTTAAAGCGAGCAGCACGGTCATTCCCCGGTTTTCCCCGGTCGCCCGCTCGGCCTCTTCGAGCGTGTTCAACACGCCCTCAGGCAGCCGTTCTTTGTCGCCGATCGCCAGGAGACGGATGCCGTGGCGCATCATCTTGGGCCGCTCCACGATCAGGTAGCGCTCCAGCATCGCCATCAAGGCATGCACTTCGGTCTGGGGACGAAACCAGTTTTCAGTGGAAAATGCGTAAAGCGACAGATAGGAGATGCCCAGTTTGCGGCTCATCTCCACCACCGCGCGGACCGACGTCTTGCCGCGGCGGTGTCCCTCGATCCGGCTCTTGCCTTTGAGTTTCGCCCAGCGGCCGTTGCCGTCCATGATGATGGCGACGTGCCGGGGGAGACGGTTCTTGTCGAGGCCGTCTAAGTTCATTCTCATTCGCGTGGGCCGGCCCCGTGCAGCATCGTGAATTGTGACCGAGATGGCTCTGGAAAACGACCCTGGACCCGGCGAGGCCGCGGCCGAAGTATTGGCGGGAGTGCGTGGAAAACCTCAGACCTCCATGATCTCCGCTTCTTTGCCCGCGAGCACCTTGTCGATCTTCTCGATATAGTCGTTGGTTATCTTCTGGATCCGGTCCTGGCCGTGTTTGACATCGTCCGCGGTCGCCTCTTTTTTCTTCTCCATCTCCTTCAGCTTCTCGATCGCCAGCCGGCGATGGTTGCGCATGGAGACGCGAAACTCTTCCGCCGATTTTTTTACGTGCTTGACCAGATCGCGGCGCCGCTCCTCGGTCAACGCGGGAATCGGAATGCGGATGACCTTGCCGTCGTTGTTGGGCGTCAGCCCCAGGTCGGACTTGAGAATGGCTTTCTCGATGTTGGCCATGACCGAGCGGTCATAGGGCTGAATCACCAGCAAGCGAGCCTCCGGCGCGCCGAGAGTGGCGACTTGATTGAGCGGCGTCTGCGCGCCGTAGTATTCGACGACGATCCCTTCGAGGAGCGCCGTGGAGGCCCGTCCCGTCCTGAGCTTCGTAAGCTCCTTGCGAAACGCCTGGAGGCTCCCCTCCATCTCCTTCTGGAGTTCGGCGAAGACCGCTTCGTTCATCGTCTCTCCGCGCTGACCAGCGTGCCGATCTCCTCCCCGCGGACTACCCGTTTGATATTGCCCTTTTCCATCAGATTGAAAACCACGATCGGCAGGCGGTTGTCCATGCAGAGCGAGATGGCCGTGGAATCCATCACTTTAAGCTCCTGGTTGAGCACCTCGATATAGGTCAGCCGACCGTACATCTTCGCCCCGGCGTGCTTCAACGGGTCGGCGTCGAACACCCCTTCGACCTTGGTGGCCTTGAGAATCACCTCCGCGCCGATCTCCATCGCGCGCAGGCTGGCCGTGGTGTCCGTGGTGAAGTAGGGATTGCCGGTCCCGCCTGCGAAAATAACGACTCGCCCTTTTTCCAGATGGCGCGTCGCGCGGCGGCGGATGTAAGGCTCGGCCACCTGGCGCATCTCGATCGCCGACATGACGCGCGTGGGAACGCCGATCTTTTCGAGCGCGTCCTGGAGGGCCAAACTGTTGATCACGGTCGCGAGCATGCCCATGTAGTCCGCGGTCGCGCGCTCCATGCCGCCCTCGCTCGCCTGCGCGCCGCGGAATATATTGCCGCCGCCGATGACCAGCGCCATCTCGCAGCCCATGTCCCG
>JBGPGE010000147.1:0-9167 GCA_041483675.1 Binatia bacterium | reverse complement strand
CGATCAACTGGACCGAGGTGGTAATCGCGTCCAACTGCGAAGTTATCAAACGTAACTTGGCGGACAGAGATCCGGTCGATCCCACCGTCGCAGCCGCATCGCCCGTAGCGCCTTGGCCCGATGAATCGGGAATGCTTGCCAGGGAAGTGGGCAACGCCGTGCCGGAGCCGTCAACTTTCAGTCCGCCGCCAGCCCCAAGCGCCGCCGGCAGCAGGGCGATCAACGAAGTCAGCCGCTGCGCGATTCTCTGCAAGCGGCCGTTGAGGCCCGAGCTGGCAGTGTCGGTGGCCGGCGCAGTCTCGGTGAGTGCCCCGGTTTTAGAATCAAAATCCGCGATCGTGAGCAACGTCGAGATTGCCGCGTCGAGGTTGTCGGTCTTGGCCTTGATAAGCGCGAGTGTGGTTTCCGTGGACGGAGACGCGGGGATTTTATCGACGTCGACCTTGATCGCGTCGATGGCGGTCTTAATGAGAGCGAGGGTGGTTTGAGTCGCGAAATCGGGCCCTGTCACCGTGACCGTGCCGACTTGGACCCACAGCTTACCCGTCGCGTCCACAATGCAGCGTGCACGGTCGCCGTTGATGACACCCGCGTCTACGGCTGCTGCGTCGGACCGGACACAACCGGCCATCGTCAGGCTGTCAGTGGCACCGGCCACGGTGCCTTGGTTGTACTGAGTGCCACCGCCGACCGAAACCGGATCGCCGTTTGAGTCGACGAGCTGAGTCGCAAGTGGGTTTGAATTGGTGCGGTCAAAAACCGTGGCCTTGATGGAGGAAGAAACGCCGTCGAGCACAGCCCCGTCGCCTCCAGCTCCCGCCGCCCCCGGTCCCTTGAGGATCTTCGTATCCTGGAGCCGGTCGATGCACGTGACGCGCACGGTCGCGTCTGAGCCGCCGGCGCGGATCGCGCGCCACTTGTACGGCTCGGCCAGCTCGATCACGCCGCCGGCACTGAGCGTGTGTCCGGTGGCGTCCGGCGTCGCCGCGCTATCGTGCAGCGTATAGTAGATCGAGTTGGTGACGACTTCGACGATCGCGCTCGTGCTCGCGCCGTTGGCGTTGCCGCCGACTCGGCAGAGCGCCGCCGTGATCCCGGTGGCGCCCACCCCCACGGTGACAAGCTCGCTCGCGAACGGCACGCCGGCATGGGCCTGCGCGCCGAACGCGAGAAGAAAAAAACCTGCGAGAGCCGCTATAGCGCAACGCATGGCGCCTCCTAGTGTTGGAACTTGCTGAGGAACGCCTGTTTATCGTCCTCCATCCTCTTGCGCGTCTCTTCGAGCGCGGCGATTTCGCGTTCGAGCTCGGCCCGCGTCGCGCTCAGTTGCGCCACCTGCTCGGCTACCTCGTCGCGCTTTGCCAGCGTGGCATCGAGATCGTTCGCGCCCGCCTGCGCTTCCGCGATCGCCGCGTCGACCTGCTCGACGATCTTGATCGCTTCGTGCGTATGGGTGCCGAGTTGCCCCAGTAAATCCATGATCTTTGCCATGACTCCTCCTCAGATCGAGAGAGTCGCCGGCGGACTCACGCCCGCCGGCGTTTGCGCACGTCTGTGGTTCGACTGCACTCACCACGGGCTCTACGGAACGACTTCGATCCAGCCCTGGATCTTTTTCGTCGCCGCCCACGCCTCGGTCGCCACGGTAAAAATGAAGAACGTGTCGTCGTCGGCAATGACGGCGCGGTCGGGCATCTTGTCGAGCACGAACGCAGCGCGCTTCTCGCCCGCGGCATCGATGCTCAACCCCGCGAGATAGCGCTGTCCATCGGCCGTGAGCCCCACGTCGGCGCTGGCCGCGCCTGCGCCCGTAGTCATCGCCTCGAAGCCGAACCAGAAATCGACGATGAAAGACCCCTTCGGCACCTTGACTGCGCGGAGAATGTCCCCGATGGCCTGGTTCCCGGCCGGCACCGTGTAGGTAAAACTCTGCTTCCGAGAGGTTCCGAGCCAGTCTCGCTCGTAAACCTTGCGCGGTGTGGCGGAGACTCCGCCGATTCCCGCGACTTGATCGCTGTTGACAGTTGCCATGATTTCGATGGCTCCTTTCTCTGTTTATTTTGCCGGCGGCTTACGCCGTCTCGTCGATATCGCACTGGATCACCAGAGCGTCGTCGGCGCGCCCCGCGCCGCCCGACAGCTTGATGATCGCCTGCGGGTTGTCCCACTTGTGGCTCGCCTTGCTGATGCTCACGCCCTTGACCAGCCCGAGACCCATCTTGACGCCCATCTTCTGCAGCGCGATGCACGAGCGGATGTTGCCGCTCTTCGGCAGCTTGTTCGACTTCCGCCACTTCATGTTCATCCAGGTCTGGTCCGCCGGGAATCCCCCGCTGGCCAGCGCCTTGATCGTATTGAAGTCCGCCGACGTGACGGTCGCGTCGGAGAGCATCTTCTCCATGCCCCGCGGGCTGTAGAAAAAATACCTGTCCTCTTCGGGCACGTCGGCCTCCTCGAACATCCGGTTGACCGTCCGGAGCTTCGTCGGCGTCAGGTTCGTGCCGCCGTTGACGATTTGTTGCGCTCCCGGCAGATCGACGAGCGCCGAGCTCTCGCCCGCTTCGTCCACGCTCGTCACCATGCCGAGCGCGCCGCCGACCTTGCCGCCCGACGCCCCGGCGGCGCCCAGACCCGCGACGTTCAGCACAAGATCGTCCTTCTTGCGCTCGAGCGAATAGCCGAGGCTGATCGATGCCTCTGACTGTGGGTTGGTCAGCGTCCTGAGCTCGTCGAAGTCCTCGAACAGCAGCGCGAGCGCGAAATCGCGCATCACGCCCCGGCGCTTGCTCTGCGGCGGGTTGGCATACTTGGTGTCGCTGTCGCGGACGTTGATTTCCTCCATGTCCACGACGCCCATCCGATTGATCGGAAAAGTTTTACCGACCACGCCGGTCTGAATGCGCACGGACCCCTCGACAACCGACCGCCTCTGTTGCGCGAGGTGCGTGACCGTGGCATCCACCGCGTGTTGAAACCATGCTTCTTCAAAAAACATTGTGAACCCTCCCTCGTGATTTTTTTTCCTCGTCGTTGGCGGGAACGAGGAACCGCCGGTGAAGGTGCCCGCCGTTGCGGACTTCGCCTTGACTCGTTACGCGAGCCAGCGGAGGCGCTTTCGCCTCGCGTCACCGGGCCTCACAAGGAGGGTGTCCGGATGGAAGTTGTTGAGACTTCCAGGGAATCGGATCTGGAGAGGTGTTTATGATCACCCGGCGGACGTTACCGTCGCGCACGATCCGACTCCATGCAGGTCTCAATACTTCGGTTTACGCGGTTTCTTTTTCTTCATTCGCCTTTTCATTCTCCGCCCGGTTGATCTCATCGAGGAGATCGTTGATAAGATCGTCCTTCGCCCGCTCGAGCGCCGGAATTCCCTTGCGCGCGTCGAAGAGGAGCCGCGCCCGGTGCTGCTTGTCGCGCGGCAGCGGCAGCGTCGCCCTCAGTTCGTTCAGCGCCTCGTTCGGATCGGCGTCCGGACAAAGCTGCGCCGCTTGCTTCAGAGCCGCACCTTCAAGCTTGACCGGACGCGGCGCGTCCCACTGGATAAACTCGCGGATATAAAAAATGTTCATGTCGTTTCTCCCTACTGCTGCGCCGGCACTGTGCCGTACTTCGCCTTAAAGATTTTCTCGACCCAGGCCTGCCATTCGTTCGAGCCGTTCTTATAGTGCGCGTTCATCGGGTGCGTCGCCTCGTTCATGGCCCGCGCCATCTCGGCCGCTGGATCGTTTCCGCCGCCGCCGCCGCCGTCTCCGCCGCGTAAATGCGCGTCGTCTTCCTGGTGGAGCGCGCCCAGCTCCTGCATCGCTTCGAGAAATTCCGGCGTGTCCACGAGCGAGACTCTGGGCTTGCCGTCCGCGCCGAGAATCACGATGTCGTTGAAAAAGCGGAGCTGCTCGCCGTCTTTAAAAAAACGCGCCATGCCCCGCTTGGCGACTTCCATATTTACGTCGTACTTATCGGCCCACTTCGTTTGCAGCGCCTTGAGACTTTCCGCCTGCTTCGCTTCCAACGCCGCGCTCTGCTCACCGAACGCGGCGGCCATTCCGGTGACGAAGTCGTGATGAATCTTGAACGCAACGTCGGCAACTTTTTTGGACGCGCCGGCCTGGTGCAGCGCCGTCATTGCCGACTTCGCCATATCGTCGCTCCACTTCATCAACGGATGCATGCCATCCGGCTGTTTAAAGCCGTACTCCTCCGGTTTCTCCGGCGGGCCGTCGAGGAGGCCGGACCTGACGAGCTTCGGGTAGTGCTCCTTCCGCCAGCTCTCGATCTCCTTCGGATCGATCGCCTCGCCTTCCTTCGCCGCCGTGGGGATCCTCACGCGGCGGCCGAGCTCCGTGTCCTTCTCGACAAAACGCCGCACGAACGTCGTCAGGTCCGGCGTCTCCTTGACCGCCGGCAACTCGCGGAGCGAGATCTGCTTTCCCCCGTGGTCGATCATCTGATCCGCCGGGATCGACTCGGACCATGCCGCGGGCGAGCCGTTTCCGCCGCCGCCCCCGCCGGCCTCCACGATGCCGCACTGATAGGACATCAACTTCCAAAAGAATTTTACAAAATTCATCTTCGACCTTCCTCCTTCGGATTACACCGGCACGTGCTCGCTCACGATTTTCGCCGGCTCTTTTTGTTCATAGCGCTTGCATATCTCGATCATCTCGTAGATCGCAATGCGCTTGCCTTCGTTGATCAGCGTTCGATCTCTGTCGCCGGGCACAAACGCCGGCTTGCAGAGAATGTTTTCGACCCAGTACGCGAGCGCCGCCTGGCCGTGCGCGGACATGAGCGCGACGTAGATACATTCCGTCGCGTGATCGTTCTCGCGCTGCATTGCCTCAGGCATCGGATACCGCGCGGTCAGCCGGTGGAGAATTTTTGTCCAGAAGTCCCTCACGCGGCTTTTCCTCCCTGGAGCACCTTCAACATCGGCGCCACCTGGCCCGCGCCCTGGGCGAGCGCCGCCGCGTCCGCGCGCTCCTGCAACGCGGCTTTGGTCTCGGCCCGCGCCTGGCGGAGCGCCGCGATCTCGTCCTCGTTATTCGTGACCGATCCCGGGACCCCGCGCCGCTCGAAAATGAGGTCTGCCCACTTGTCCACATTGATCTTGTCCACCACCGTGACTTCCTGCCCGCTGTCGGCCTGAAACTTCGCCAACGGCGCGATATCGCCCAGCGCCATCTGCATGTTGGTGATGTCCTCCATCCGCTGGGCGCGGGCGAGCGGCGAGTCGAACTCGACGTCTAGGTCGCCGCCGTCCCCGTACTCGTAGAGAATATCCGGCGGCGGCGAGAAGGCGCTCTGGCGGTAGAGAATCGCGAAGCTCACGTCCCAAAGGTGGTTCAGGTAGTCCGAGCGGTATTGCCCGTAAATCGGCGCGAGAATCTGATAGAGGAGCTGCATCTTCTGCTGGAACTCGTAGGCGGTCATCTGCGCCTTGTCGATCTCCATCATCATCAGGATCTGATCGACGTAAAACGCCTGGCGGATCTGCTTGCGGATTTCCTCTTCCTTGATTTGTGAGACCTCCGGATGGCTCCCGGTCTGAAATGCTTGGACCACTTCGGCGATCGTGTGGCCGCCCGTATTGACCGGCATTCCACCGCCGGGTATCAAGCTCCATTCGCCGAAGATCGCGTCGTGCTTGTGTAGAATCGGCGGCCGGATCTTCAGCCCCCAGTCCTCGAAGCCGAGGCGCTTCGCCGCGTTCAGCGTTTTGAGGTTCGGATCGCACAACTCGCCCGGTCCGAGGCCATAGGCCCAGCCGGGAACTTTCTCCCAGCGCGGCACCATGAATGGAAATTCGCGAAACCCTCCCTCCGACACGAGCGTCTTGGTGCTCTTCTCGATGAAGCAGCTCGCCCAGGGCATTCCCTTCGCGCCGCTATAGGTGCGCGAGGCGCTCTCGGCGCGCGGATAGACCGCGTGAACAAAAGAGAATTTTTCGTCGCCCTTGTTCGATTGCAGACAACGGCGGATATTTTCCGGCAGTTTCTCCTCACGCCAGCGCTCCTTCGCTTGGTTGGCTGTGTACTCGAACTCGCGCATGTGCGTGTTGACCCGCCCGGTCGCGTCCTCCGCTATGACGTAGCGGCCGATACGGTCCGACTCGAAAAGCAGCCCGCCGCGGGATCCACGCCGGAGCTGCTCCGACAGCGGCAATTCCTGAGTCAGTTTCGACCCGGTGCCGAAGCCGCACCAATCGATGTCCATTTGATAAACTTCCGAGTAGTAGTTCGACCGATTGAACGCCGCGAGCATTCGGTCCGTCGATTCGTCCGCCCATTCGCGGAACTCGTCGTTTTTCTTGAGCGTCGGATTCCGGTGCGTGAGACGCCCCCATCTCGACGCCGCGTTGTGCATCGAGCCGCACATAAACTTGCCGAGAATGCCGGCGCAGTACGTGCCGGTGTCGTCGTACACGTCCTTGGTGATCTTCATTCCCGGCTGGAGCGGTGAAGTGATCCCAGCGCGCGACGGCGCGACGAAAGGCGCGACCGCCTCCCAGACGGCATCCCGCGGCCTTCGCTCGTTCACGAGCTTCTCGTATCGCCCGATAATCGCTGCGCCGTCTTCAGCCACGATTTTTCACCGATTGTTTGCCATGCAGTACCACGCTCATCTTGAGGCTCAGGCACAAAAGCCGCTTCGGCGTATCGACCACCGGCACGTCGCCATCGACGTGCGAGAGCGAGATGTACAGGCGCTCGCCCTTTTCATCGCCCAGCCGCACCTCCAGCTTCACCTGCTTTGGCGTGACCGCCTGCCGCTTGGCATAGGCACGAATTTCGCCGTCGAGCAGGTCGATCAGGCCCGTCGCGAAAAGCTCCGCGATCTTCACCGCGCGTCCGTCGACTTCGACGGCGTTCAGCGGCCTGCCGTCGGCGCCGAGAATGAGCGGCGCGTCCGGCGGTCCCAGGATTGCAGCCGTCTGCGCTTGTGCTCCGGCTTCCATCAGTTCCCCATGAACTGTTTCATTGCCGGGCTATTCGCCGGCATATAATTAGTCAACACGGTCGAACGAAATCCCGCCGCCCGCAGCCGCCGCTGCCGGTCCGACTCGGCCGCCTGCCGCGACTCTTTGGTCGTATCCTGCATCTTCGGCTGCTCGTGTGATCCGAATAAGGTACTCACGCAATCCTCCTACCGGAGCGGATCGAACTCGCTCCGAATTCTCGTTTGGCGCGGCTCTCTCATCGGCTCGAGCGGATCGAATGCCGTCTTGATCACCGGCGCCGCGTAAGGCCGCGCCTTCAAGTCCGGCATCGCGGCGCAAAGAAACATGATGTACGCGTCCCCGAGATCCTCCCACGGATGATTCGGTTTCTTCGGCTCGTCGCCGGAAGATTCCCCGAGCGAGTTTTGAGGATAATGCCAGCGCGTCGAAAGCGCTTGCTTGAGTTGCACACAGCCGACCGGATCGAGCTGTAGCGCGGGCGTCCCCGCCGAGACGTGCAAGTTCATGGAAGTGAGCAGCGGCCCCTTGCGGGCCGCCCATTTCGACGGCCCCGGCTCCCAGGTGCCGCCGACGAGCTCCATGATTACATCGAGCGGATTGCGATCGCTGTCGCTCTCGTCGTCGGGCAGCGACGGGTCGTAGACGCCGTGGATCATTGGATTCTTCTTCGGACTGTTCTCGATCGCCCAGGGCGCGTTCGCCCGCAGCCACGGGAGCACATTGAACTCGTACTGCTGCCGCATGCCGCCGCGCTCCATCGGAATCGACGCGTACACCCGGATCGATCCGCGCCATGCCTGTCCGATTGTCGTCGCCGGCGTGTGACCGCCGTCCTGGCCGAAACAAAGCGGCTCGCCCTTGATCGGCCTGAGCCGCACCGGCGACACGTGCAGATTTTCGTTGAAGCCTACCGCGACTTGCGGTCCGCGCACGATCGAGCCCGGCATGCCGTCGAGAAGACGGCGCTTCAGATCCGGCCGGCTCGCGAGCGCCTGCTCCATTTTTTCCCAGTACGAAGCGGGCACGTGCTTGTTTTCGCGCGGCGGGATCCTAAACGACATCGTCCCCGGCTGCGGCTCTTTCTCGAACCGCATCCACGTCCAGTGATCCTCGTCCGGGTAATTGAGATCGAGCAGCGTCGGGCTGTGATACGTCGCCACGCGGCCCTTAGAGGAGTTACAGATACCGTAAGCCGTGTCGGAAACCCCGCCCGATTCCTCGACCGGCGCCGCCTCCTGCACCCAGACGCCGACCGCCTCTTGCCGGAGCTTATTCAGCGAGTCGAAGTTGTCGCAGCCCGCGAGCATCAACACGACAAGATCGTCCTTTCCCGCCCCCTGCTTGAACGCCGCGAGATGATTACTGTCGTAGAGCTGCCACTTGCCCTTCCACAGCGGCTTCTGTAGCGACTTGATCGTCGTAACTTTATGATTGGCGAAACTGTCGCGCACCGCCATCCATGGCACCGGAAGCCCGAAGCCCGCGCGCCGGTGCTTCTCCGCGTGCGCGAGAATCGCGCCGAGAATGCCGATCGTCTTGCCGTCGCCCCGGATGCCAAAGAGCGCATACTCCTCAGCTTTCGCCTCCATCACCGCCAACACGAAGCATCCGACCGTCGAAACCCGCCCGTCCGTCGTTGAGAAGTCGAGGTTCAGGCTCTCGTCGTTTTTGCGCGGCGCCGGGATCCCCGAAGTTGAATTGGACGTAAGTGTTTCCCTGCCTCGGCGCGCCTTCGCCATCGATGCCTCCGTCGCGGTAACGCGAATCTTTTCCCTTGATCATAAACATGAGCAGTATGTCGGACTTCTTGTTCACCGTGAGCGGGATGAAAGACTCGGCCTCATTGGGATCCGTCACCGGCTTGCCGGCCATGTTGACAAGCGTCCCGCACATCTTGCCCTGATAGATCACCGGCTCCTCGATGCCGTCCTTCGCCCGACGGCGCGCCTCCAGGAGAAGCCCATCGGTAGCGGCCAGCTCCGCCTGATCGAATAAAATCCCGTAGGACGAATCGCCCTCCAGCCAATCGTAATGAGTCTGCCGGGTGATCCCCGCCGCCAAACAAGCGTGCGTGATCGTCCCGAGCTTTTCATACGCTTCGAGAAACGCCGTTTTTTTACCCTGTATAATTTTGTCGCGCTTTCCGCGTCGGATACGGCTCTCGCGCGCCCGAGAGGATTGTTTTCTCCGCTTCGACATGGTCGAT
>JBGPGE010000146.1:0-9339 GCA_041483675.1 Binatia bacterium | reverse complement strand
ATGAACATGACGAGGAAGCCCGCGACCAGCGCCCACACGATGTTGATCGAGAAGAGATTGTGGGCGACGCGATCGTAAAGATCCGGAATCGACAATTTCTCCGGGATATCTCCCTTTCCGTCGCCGGCGGGCGTCGCCCAGGCGCCCGAGTTGCCGCCCGTCGGATCAGGCCACATCGGCTTGTCCGGCTCCGGGCTGCTCGCCGTGAAATATGCCGGTAATTTCGGCGCAGGCGCTGCCGCGCCGGCGGCCGGAGGCGCGGCCTCCT
This sequence comes from Binatia bacterium, assembly GCA_041483675.1. Taxonomy (GTDB): domain Bacteria; phylum Desulfobacterota; class Binatia; order UBA9968; family UBA9968; genus 2-12-FULL-60-19. The sequence goes on along the minus strand of JBGPGE010000146.1, from coordinate 9,071 downwards.
CGGCGACGGCCGGACGCACCGCCCCCGTGCAGGCAAGAACCGTTAAAAATGATAGAAAGAGCCACACTGTTTTTGCTTTACACATCCTCTGCTTCTCCTCTCCTGAATCTTGAGTTAGATGGCGTCTGCGCCTTTTTCGCCGGTGCGGATGCGAACGACTTCCTCCACAGGGATAACAAAAATCTTACCGTCGCCGATCTTTCCCGTGTGCGCCGTCTTGACGACCGTTTCGACGACTTGCTGAACCTTGTCGTCGGGCACGAGGATTTGAATTTTCACTTTGGGGAGGAAATCGACCGAATACTCCGCCCCGCGGTAGAGCTCCGTGTGCCCCTTCTGCCGGCCGAATCCCTTCACCTCGGTGATGGTCATTCCTTGAATGCCGACCTTGGTGAGCGCGTCCTTCACTTCGTCGAGCTTGAAGGGTTTGATGATCGCCTCGATTTGTTTCATAGAGTCACCTCGCTAGACAGTTTACATCCAACAGATTTTGAGCCTCGCAGTGGCCCTTCCGCAAAGCGCGTGCCACAATTTCTTGGTCGCGCGCGAAAGGTGAAATTTCCGTGTGGAAGCAGCTATCTCCGAATTTTTTCGGCGGGAAACGTCGCGCGGATATTGGAAGAGAATTGCTCAGCGTTTAAGCAGATCGCCTAAATTGTAAGCAGACGCGAACTTTTTAAACCAGTCTGAAGACCAAGAGGAACATCGTCGCCAGCATCAGAGCAAAACCCAACGGCACTCCGAGCCGCGCCCACTCCTTGCTTTTGATGCTGAGCGCGTGCGCGGCGATGATGTTGGGAATGTTGCCGGGGATGAGCATGCCGCCGGCGATGAGCAGACCCAAGAGCGCGCTCTTGATCTGATCGTCGCTGAGCGCGGGGCCAAGCTCGGCGGCGGCCAAAGTCGCGTTGTCGAGAATAGCCGAGACGATGTTGGCCCAGAAAAGAGCCAGGGAAGGGATCTTGGTAAAATAGGCGTCGATCAGCGGCTTGAAGCCGGCGCCGAGGAAAATCAAAGCCATGACGAAGACGTAAACTTTGAAGGCCCGCATGAACACGCCGCCGATGCCCCCCTCCTCGGCTTCGCCGGACAGGCCTTCTTCGACATCCTCAGGAGCGGGGTGGACCAAGAAGACAGCTACGATCCCCAACACGACGACTGCCGCAACGATGTAGGGACCCAGGAGCTTCATTAAATAGAAGAACGTCGCATGATGGGGCGCCCCGCTTAACTTCGACACCGTGATCGTGGAGAGCGGCTCCCCCAAGGGAGTGAGCGCCGCGCCGAGCCCGATGGCGAAGCAGGCGATGATGGTCAGATCGACTTCGGCCCGGCGGTGCAACGGGAGGACGTTGATGAATTCCACCAGCAGCAGCGCGGCGATAATGGCGGAGATAACGCTGGAGAGCAGTCCAAGGATTACTACGCCCGAGAAAACGACCGCCGGAAGCGGCACCGTGATCAACAGACGGCGCATCGCTCGATCGAGGGAATTTCTGAGATAGTGAAACAGCACGCCCGCAACCAGCACGGCCAGCGTGATATTGACGGGAGCGATCAGCCCCTCGTGGACGAGTTCTCCGGTCCACGCGCCTGAAACCGTCGCGCTGATGAGCCCCATGACAAAGAGAAACGCCTCCAGGTTCCCTTCTACCTTTCGATTGAGGAAGGGTCCTAAGAGGACAACGAAAAAGATGAGCGAGAGTTCGAGGGTCAGCATCCTGGTGCGCGTGTCCGGGTAGTTTGTGCCATCGGCAGAATGAACTATCCCGCAGCAAACTGCGGGGTATCAGAACAAATCGAGAATCACCTGCTCAATTGTCACCCCCGCACGTCTCTAGCGGGGGTCCAGTCCTAACTTCGCCTGGATTCCCGCTAAAAGCATGCGGGAATGACGGACTTCGTAAAGGAAATAAATTCTCCGCAGTAAGCTGCGGGGAACCTACCCCAAGAGATTAAAGATCAATTTCGCGAAAAAGGAAAGCGCCGAGGGGCGACACGCAATCTTCAGGGCAGCTTGCGATGGGTCAGCGCCGGCAGCTCCTGGCGGACTTTCTGCAGGTAGGCGAGGTCGATCTCGGCGACAATAACGGCCGGCATGTCGGGCGCACGGGCGAGAATTCTGCCCCACGGATCGACGATCATCGAGTTCCCGTAGGTGGCGAAGCTCTTCGGATTGTGGCCGACCTGGTCTGGAGCAATGATGTACGCTTGGTTCTCGATTGCGCGCGCGCGCAGGAGCGGCTCCCAGTGAGCCTCGCCGGTCAACGCCGTAAAGGCGGAGGGGACCAGAATCACCTGAGCGCCTTTGCTGGAGAGCGCGCGATAGAGCTCCGGGAACCTCAGATCGTAGCAGATGGTCAGCCCCATCCGGCAAAACTCCGTGTCGGCGACGACGACCTCTTCGCCGGGCCGGCGAGTCTCCGACTCCAGTGTCGAGACTCCGCGCTCGATCTGAACGTCGAACAGGTGGATCTTGCGGTAGCGCGCGATGACCTTGCCGTCGGGGCCGAAGAAAAGGCTCGTGTTATACGATCGCTTGTCGCCGGGACTCTCCTCAAGCAACGAGCCGGCGAGCAGATAGACGCCGAGCTCGCGGGCGAGGCGGGCCATCAAATCGGACGTCGGACCGGGAATCGGCTCCGCGTTTTTCTTCTCCTCGCCCTTGTCCCCGCGCCAGTTGAAAACCTCCGGCAGAGCGACGACCTTCGCGCCTCTCGCAGCCGCGTGACGAATTTTCTCCTCGGCTTCGCGCAGGTTCGCCTGCTTGTCCTCCGAAGCGAGCATCTGAATGGCGGCAGCTAGGAATTTCATCCTAAGAAACTTTCTTTAAGGCCGATCAAAAAGGTCCCAGATACAAGGCGTGCGAAGGTCCGCGAGCGGAGGCGTACTTTTTAGTACGTTGACGCGATGCGGGCCGAGCACAACGCAGTAGATGGGCCTTTTTCATCGGCCTGCTAGCGGTTCAGGAAGACCGGGCATGGACTTTTGCGTAGTACATATTCCGTCGTGCTCCCCAAGACCATCTCGATGATGCGGCGATGGCCGTAAGCGCCGATGAACAGCAGGTCGTAATTGAAGTTCACCAGATAGTCCACGATCTTCTGCTCCGGATAGCCGCGCGCCTGCTCGTAGCGGGCTTCGATGCCGTACGAGCTTAGATAGGACCGCGCTTCCTGGAGGACCTTTTCACCGGCCTTGTCCTCTTTGGGGACGTTCAGCACGGTGAGCGGTAACTTAAGCTGCGTGCAGAATTCCGCCGCCGACTCCATCGCCGAGCTGGATCTCTGGCTGCCATCGTAGGCCAGCAGCGGGCGCTCGATCTCCTTGAATTTTCTGTTCGAGATGAAGACCGGCCGGGGACATCTGCGCGTGACGCTTTCCGCCGTGCCACCCAACAGGCCGGTGGAAAATTCTTCATTGATTCCCCGGTGGCCCAGAACCACCAGGTCGGCCACCTTGGAGCGTTCGCAGATCTCATTGGGAATGATTCCCATGTCCAGGAAGGTCGCGTACGGAACCCCTCTCTGTTTGCAGCGCTCGCTGAACTCCTCGAGGATCGACTTTCCCCGCTCCTCCAACACCTCGCGCATCTTAGTGGAAAAATCGAGATACGGCTCAAAGCCGAGCGAGCCGGAAATATCATGATAGAAGGTGCCCTCGATCGACACGGTGTCGATCACGTGCTGGCCGAAGAGAGTGCCCTTGAACTTTTCGGTCAGCCAGAGACCGTAGTCCAGCGCCGCCTTGGAATGATCGGAGCCATCGAGAGGAATCAGAATATTTTTAATCATATACCCCCTCCTGCCGCGTGGCCGCCCCCCCCCACTTGCTCGCGAGGCCAAGATACCAAGACCCCCCTATTTTGCAAGCAATGTTTTAGAGGGATTCGGGGGTTTACAGACAACGGCGGATGAGCGATAATGACTTAGATCTCAGCTACCCACATGAGCGCGCTAAGAAGAAACCGCAACGAAACTCTCCTCGAAGAGCTGATGGCCGCGGCCAAGCAGCATAATATCGAAGTGCGCACCGAAAAGCTGTTCCGCGAAGTCGGCTATCACGCCAAAAGCGGCCGCTGCCGCCTCAAAGGACAGGATCTGATCATCATCGACCGCGACAGTCCGCTCGCCGAGCAGGTCGAGTTCCTCGCCTCCGCGCTGGACGAGCAGGAATCCAAACCCGCGCCGTAACCACTTCATAACGCCAGGACGAGAGCCGCTTTAGCGCGAGGGCGTTCCCTTGGCGTATACGCGGATTTTTTTCGCCGCCTCGATGCCGAGGGCGAACTCATCGCGCCCGACCCGCAGATTCATAATGCCTAGCGAGGGAGCGACGTCGAGGACGTGAACGTCAGCGCCCGGAACGAGGCGATGTTGCTGCATAAAGCTCAGCAAGCGGGCATCCCGCTCCCCCATCTCAGGAATGCAGTCGAGTGTGACCCGGCTCCCGGCCGGGAAGGTATTTAACGGCGATCCTTTCGGCCCCCTCGATGCCGCGCCGGGGATCGCGTTTCCGTGCGGGCAGGTGCTGGGGTTCCCCAGCAGCTTGACCAGTTTGTCCGCGACCTCCTCCGAGATGGCATGTTCCAGGCGGTGCGCCTCCTGGTGGGCTTTCACCCAGTCGAGGCCCAACACGTCCGTCAATAACCGCTCGGTCAGGAAATGGCGTCTGAGAACGCTCTCCGCGACACCCTTCCCCTTCGCCGTGAGGAGGATCTCCTTGCGGTTCTTGATCTTGACGTAGCCCTCTCGTTCCAGACGGCGCAGCATCATCACGACAGTTGACGGAGTGACCCCCATCTCCTGCGCGACCCGGGCGGCGATGACGGGCTGGTGATCCTCCCCCAGGGCGTAGATCGCCATGAGGTAATTCTCCACCGTCGGGGTGATTTTAGATTCTTCCATAGCTCTTGACAAACTTTTTTTGTTTGACTATACGAAGATTAAGAGTTTGGGTCACCAACGTCATGGACCGAGGGGATTCTCAGATTGTTTGTAACTCGACGACTCATGCTATTCAAGGAGCGAGCAAAGATCAAGCGAGGGGGGATTTGGCGATGATCCGGATTTTGTCTACGAGATGCAAGAAAGCTGCGGCGTTGGCGCTCGTCCTAGGGTGCGTCGCACCCCCCCTGTGGGCGGGCGCCGCGGGCGCGCCGGCCACGCAACTCCAAGAGTTGAGCAAGAATGTGGCGTCCGCGATGGAATCGCTTCAGGCCGGCGATGTGCCCGCCGCGAGACAACGCTTTAGAGATTTCGACCAGGGTTGGGACCGTATTGAAGACGGCGTACGGGCCAAGTCGCGCGACGCTTATCAGAAGGTGGAGCGGGCTTTGGGCGGCGTGAAGACCAAGCTTGTCAAGCCGGCTAAGCCGGACGATGCTGCGGCGCTGAAGGCGCTGCAGGAGCTTAAGGCCACCATTGACGCCGTTATCCCCGGCCTCCGCTAGCGCGATCGAGGGTCTGAAATGAAGCAACTAACAAGATATTTGCCGATTCTACTGGCCGCGTTGGCGGGATTTGCTTCCGCGAGCTTTGCCGCCGATGAGAGTTCCGTCAGCCGACTCTCTTACCTCGCCGTACATCTCGACACGGCGGCGAGCCGGTTGCAATTGAATGATCGTCAAGGAGCGCAGAGCGCGTACAAAATGTTCGAAGAGAGCTGGACCAACGTCGAGGACGGCGTTCGCGAAACATCCAGGCCCCACTATCGCGCGATCGAAGACGCTATGGGGGACGTCCGCTACCTTCTCGATACAGATCCGTTCGATCCCGGCAAAGCAAAGGCCGCCATCGAAGAGCTGCGCGCGCAAACTCAGAGCTTCGTTAAAGGCGAGCCGGTGTCCCCGACCCAAGCAACGGCGTCGCAACATGAGAAAGTGACTGTGCGCACGTTGGTCACGCGCCTGGAGCGAGCGCAGGCCAAATTGGAATCAGCAGATGCAAGTGGGGCCGCCGCCGAGATCGCCGCTTTCCGCCGAGAATGGACCGAGATCGAAGGGCTCGTCAAGGGACGATCCAGCCAAGCGTATGCGGCGACTGAAAACAATATGGCGAAAGCCTATGCGTTGTTGACCAAGAATCCGGCTGAAGTCGGCGAGGCGCGTCTTATTTTGGCGCAGATGAAAAACGATCTCGAGCCTTTTGCGCTGGAAGACGCGCGCTACGGAATCTTTGACGCGGCCCTGATCCTCCTGCGCGAGGGAATCGAAGCGATCCTCGTGGTCGCCGCCCTCCTTGCGTTTCTCGCTCAAACACAACACGCCGATAAACGACCGTGGATCTGGGGGGGCAGCGCGGCCGGCGTCGTAGCGAGCGTTTTGATCGCCTTCGTTGTCAATCTGGTCTTCTCACAGGCCGAAGCCGGCCTGAACCGGGAACTGATCGAAGGGCTGACCGGGCTGCTGGCTGCCGCGATGCTCATCTACGTGGGCCACTGGCTCCATTCAAAGACGAGTTTGAACGCCTGGCACGGCTACATCAACGCGCAAACCACCTCCGCCCTCAGCAAAAACAGTTTGCTCTCTCTTGCGCTCATCGCCTTCCTGGCCGTATTCCGCGAAGGGGCGGAGACGGTGCTGTTCTACGTCGGCATCGCGCCCTCGATCGGCCTCGGCGATCTTGTATGGGGCCTGGTCCTTGGCGCCGCTGGTCTCGCCCTCGTCGGAATCCTCATCCTCACCTTCGGCATGCGCGTCCCCGTCAAGCCGTTTTTCCTCGTCACCAGCCTTTTTCTCTACTACCTCGCGTTCAAATTTGTCGGCATGGGAATCCATGCCTTGCAAGTCGCCGGAGTCGTCGCCGCCACGCCGGCCGATCATCTTCCACACAACAATTTCTTTGGCGTTTTCCCGACCTGGGAGACGACCATGGCGCAGGCGGTCATCCTGCTCGCCACCCTGAGCGTTATCTTCCTAAACAAGCTACGCGCCTTAGCCTCGAACAATCGGGCTGGATAACGCACGACGAAGCGCGAGACGCAAATCAACCCGATGGCCACGCTGGTCTTCACGCTTCTATCGCTGCTCGGAAGCTGCTCTTTTCTCTGGGCGGCGGACGAACCCAATAGACTCGTCGCGATCGTGGATTACGTCGCAGGGGATTACAAGAATGCGGTGCGCGGGGGAAAAGTGATCAACCCGGACGAGTACCGCGAGATGGTGGAATTCTCCGCCCGGGCAATCGAACTTACCGGCCAATTGAGAGCGGCGGAGCAGGCGGACAAGGCCGGCGTTGAAGGGAGCATAACGGCGCTCGCCGCCCGCATCAAACAAAAAGGAGACGAGAAAGACGTCTCGGAACTCGCGCGCCAAATCAAAGAGAAACTGCTGACCGCCTACAACATCGTCCCCTATCCGCGCGGCTTTCCGACGCTCCAGGCCGGGCGCGTCTTATACGGCGAAAACTGCGCCGCTTGCCACGGCGAGAGCGGCAGAGGCGACGGGCCGTCGCGCGAGACGATGAAGCCCAAGGAGCCGGCGCCGGCGAACTTCACCGATCCTGAAATCATGGCGACTCTCTCGCCTTTCAAGGTCTTCAACATTGTGAGCTTCGGGATCGAGGGCACCGCGATGGCGAGTTTCGCCGCGCTCTCCGAGGAGGAGCGCTGGCAGGTCGCGTTCTATATTTTTTCTCTGCGATTCGCCCCCGATGAGGCCGCCGCCGGAAAAACGCTCCTGGCGGCCACGCCGGCGTTGCCGGAATTAAAGCAGATCAAGGAACTCTCCACACAATCGGATGGGGAGCTGCAAGCAAAACTGTCGGAACGCTTCCGTGATGAAACCGAAGCGGTGCGAATGTTGGCCTATCTCCGCCGCGGCGCATTGGAGGAAGCGGCGCGCGATCCCTTGATCGCCGCCCGCGCTCTGCTTCGAGAGGCCGCCGAGCTTTACAAACATCGGGATCGACAAAAGGCCTATCAAAAAGCGGTCGACGCCTATCTCGACGGCTTTGAGCTGCTGGAGCCTCAGCTGTTCGCCAAGGATTTATCCCTTGGCCGCGAAATCGAGAGCCTGATGGGCCGATTTCGCAACGCTCTCAAACAGGGCAAGAGCGTGACGGCGGTTGAAGCGCTGTATCAGGAGATCGACGCCGACTTGGCTCGAGCGCAGCAAGTTTTGGAAGGCGGAGAGCCGGTCAGCGGGAGTTATCTCTTTTTGAACGCGATGCTGATCATTCTGCGCGAGGGATTGGAGGCATCGCTTATCCTGGCCGCGGTCCTGGCGACTTTGAAGGTAACCGGCGAGAAGATCGCAACCCGTTACATCCATCTGGGCTGGATCCTCGCCCTCGGCGCGGGATTTGTCACGTGGATTCTCGCCCAAACTCTGCTAACCATCAGCGGCAGCCACCGCGAAAGCCTGGAGGGGTTGACGACGCTCGTGGCGGCGCTGGTGTTGTTCTACGTGGGCTACTGGCTGCACACCAAAGCCGAGGCGGTCAGGTGGCAGCAGTTCATCCACGAAACCGTTCACCGGGCGCTCTCCGGCAGGCGAATTCTCACGCTCGTGGGGGTCTCCTTTTTTACGGTCTATCGCGAAGCCTTCGAAGTCGTGCTGTTCTATCAAGCTCTGTGGCTACAGAACCCCGGCGCCCCCCAACCGGTCATCTGGGGATTTCTCGGAGGCCTCGCCGTGCTGGGCTGCGCGATCTTCGCATTGCTTCGGCTGGGGCTCAAAATTCCTTTGAAATATTTTTTCGGACTGACCGGCGGTCTCCTCTTCCTCTTGGCCGTGGTCTTCGCGGGGCAGGGAGTGAAGGAGCTTCAGATAGCCGGTTGGTTCAGCGTCACGCCGCTCCGGTTCCCCCCGCAGGTGAGCGTCTTGGGTCTCTATCCGACCGTCGAGACGCTGGCCGCCCAGCTTTGCGTGTTGATCCTGGCCGGGCTTTTCTGGATCGCCAGCCGAAATCAACCAGAGGGGAGTCCGAGCTGAAGCCGAATCAATTGCATACCACCCCTCGCGAGTGCGGCGCCGAGGCGCCCCTTCGCTGCCTATGCGGGAGCCTGCTCGCGCGATTGGTGTCCCAGGGAGTGGAGGTCAAGTGCCGGAGGTGCAAGCGGCGCGTGAT
>JBGPGE010000145.1:0-9344 GCA_041483675.1 Binatia bacterium | reverse complement strand
GGATCGTCTTCCGGTATCCCCGCTTCTACTTTTCCCACCAGGTCGGCGCCGACGTCCGCCGCCTTGGTGAAAATTCCTCCGCCGAGCTGGGCGAAAAGAGCGACGAAAGAGGCGCCGAAGCCGTAGCCGACGATGGTGAACGGGATCTTCTGCGGGTCGTGGCCCATCGATTGGAGCAGAGCGTAGAGTCCGCCGACGCCGAGCAGGCTCATCGCGACTACGAACAATCCGGAAACCGCGCCGCCGCGCAGCGCGATGCGCAGCGCGTCATTCAAACTTGTTCTTACGGCCGAGGCGGTGCGGGTGTTGGCCCGGATCGACACCCACATCCCGATATAGCCCGCAATCACCGAGCACAACGCGCCGAGCACGAAGGAAAGGGTCGTCCAGAAGGCCAGCTCCAGCGGCGGGACAGGATCGGCCGAATTCGACGTGCGCACGAAACCGTAAAGGATGAAGATCAACGCCGCCAGCACGACGGCCAGCGTAACGATGGTTTTGTTCTGCCGCGCCAGAAAGGCTTCGGCTCCTTCTTTGATGGCGTTGGAAATCTCTTGCATGGCCTGCGTCCCGGTGTCCTTGCGCAGCACCCAGCGCGCCAGGTACACGGCGACTCCCAAAGATGCAAGACTGATGACGATAACGAATGAGATCATGAGGCAATCCTTTCTCGAAGACGATTTCTCACGTTTGTTTGCGCCATATATAGGCGACCCCGATACTTAAGAGGTAGAGCAGAAGCATGGGGAGCGCCAGCAGCGTCTGGTTGACGACATCCGGCGTGGGCGTCAGGATCGCCGCGATGATAAAGATCAAAACGATGGCATAGCGAAACGATCTCCACATCAAGCGGTAGTCCACGATCCCGATCCGCACTAGAAAGAAAGTAAAAACCGGCAGCTCGAAGGTAACGCCAAAGGCCAGCACCATGCGAAAAAAGAAGCTGAAGTACTCGCCGATGCGAATCTCCGGCGCGACGGCGAGCGAGCGGTACTGATCGATGAAGTAGCCGAAGGCGACCGGCAGCACCACGCGATAGCAGAAATAGGCGCCGCCGACAAAAAAGAAGGTCGCGCAGAGCACGAAGGGAACGACCATCCGCTTCTCCCCGCCGAGCAGCCCGGGCGCGACGAAGCGCCAGATCTGATAAAAAACCAGCGGCGACGCCAAAAACAGCCCCGCGACCAGAGCCACTTTCATCTCAATGAAGAACGCCTCGGCGACACCGGTGCCGATGAGGCTCTGGTCCGGCTGAAGCGTCTGTTTTAACGGAGCGACCATAAAGGCGAAGATGTGATCCGAAACAGCGTAACTCAACACAAAAGCAACGGCGACCGCAGCAAAAGATTTCAGCAGACGCCACCGGAGCTCTTCCAGGTGCTCCGTAAACGTCAGGTAAGAATTCATCGTCGCGCCGCCTCTACCCTGCCCGGGAAATATACAAAAAAGGGGAAGGATACGAACCCTTCCCCTTTCTAGGCCACGGAAACCAACTAAGGCAAAATAACCCTTACTTGGATTTCTTCGTCTCGGCTTTCTTCTCCATCGGCTTGCTCTCGGCAGGCGCCATCGGCGCTGCCGGGGCCGCCTCACCGGCTGGAGCAGGAGCCATCGCACCCGGCTCGCCGGGCGCTGCAGCTTCCGGTGCCGCCGGCGCCATCGGCGCGGGGGCCGGAGCAGGCGCTGGTTCCTCTTTCTTACCGCAACCGGCCGATGCCAGGGTTAAACTGAAGAGGGCCGCAGCTGACCATAAAACGACTTTATTCTTCATCTCTGTTCACCTCCTTTCCCAAAACTCGAGAAACTTTTTTACTAAGTATTTTTTATTGCATAACTCCACGCCACTTGCAAGCGTAACGGCGGCATCCCGTGGTAATCGAGAACGCAACGAAACATCCGAGCGAGTCTTTGGAAACGGAAATTTCACCTTTCACCTACGGGCGCGCGCTCGCTTTTCCGGCACGATGTTTTCGTCGGCAGAAAAACGCAACAAAAATATGCCCGCATTTTTCCAGCGGAACACGACAAAGTCAATTAGAGCGACAACTCGACAGAGGAAATTTTTTCCAACCCTCGGGGGTAGAATGGCTATCCGTTCGTCGCTCGAAGGCTTGGAAACACCAAAGCTGTTTATAAGTTGTTGATAAGTCCTGCCAAAGACGGGCCGCAAGCCGAAAAATAGCTTGGCGGAGCGGATTGCCCAAATTCTCATCAAATAAACCGGCATAATATTAACAAGTTAGGATGTTTTCTCTCTAAATCGGCCATTCACCCAACGGGCTAAAGCTTTCACTATTCTATGCTCCGGCCCTCGAATTGCGAACGCGATCGCCAGATAAATGGCCACTCCACCTCCCGGCATGACTAGAGAAAGCGCCCCGCACGCAAGTAAGCTGACGGCTCCCACCCAGAGAGCGAAGAGGCCGATCTCTCCGACCGCTCGCGCGATCCTTCCGGTCTCGTCCATCTTTATTGACTCCCTCGGAAGCAAATGATAAGGAAAAGTACCAAGTTAGCGGAGGTACCCTTTGGCCATACACCCATCAGCCATCAAGCGTCACCGGCAAAGCCTAACGAAAAGGGCTAAGAACAAGGACGTCAAGTCCCGGATACGAACGTTGATTAAGAAGGTCCATGAGGCGATCGAGGCAAAGAACCGCGAGGTCGCCTCGCTTCATCTGAAAGAGGTCAACCAGGCTCTCGGTAAAGCGGTAGGTCAAGGGATTCTGAAGCGAAACACCGCGTCCCGCTGGATGTCCCGCCTGGCCCGCTCGGCCAGCCGACTCGTTGCCGCCTAGCGGATAAAGTGCTGAGTAATGAGCGCTGAGGACTGAGTTACGGAGGGGTGCTCAAACCTCACTCAGCATTCATCGCTCAGCACTGTTTACTAAAACATCTCTAGCATCCGTTGGAGCATATCCCGCGCGGCCCGCTCCATCAGCCGCCGCCGCGCCTCCTGCTTAAGGGTTTCGGTAAGTTGCACGTCCGTGAAGCGCGGCACATCCGCCGCATTCAGCGGACGCGATTTGAACTCCGATGAAGTTGTCACCACCGCGCCTCTCGATCCGCTGTAAATCTCGGTAAACCTGATGCCTTGGGTCCGCCATAGGACTTCGTCGGGAGCGCGCCGTCTGAGGGTCATGTCTAAAACCATCGTCAACTCATACTGCAGCGCTTCGTCGTTCCGGTTGGTGCCGACCGCGCGGCTGTCGTAGGTGCGCACGACTCCGCTGACGATCGCATCCGCCTGATCCAGCTGGGTAACGAACCTAAGTTGCCCCTTTTGGCGCAGCTCGTTTTTTAGCGCCGCCGTGGCATCCCCTTCCACCCCAACCTCCCGCGTCCGGTTGACCAACGTCTCGACAAAAACCTTTTGCACGTCTTTGGGAAACGCCTCGCCCTTAGCCGAAAAGCCATAGCCGCAACCGCCAGCCGCCACCAGAAGAAGAAGCAGCCCAAGCTCCGCAACGCGGTTTCGGGTTTCAGGTTTCAGGTTTCGGCGTTTTGACCTGACACCCGATACTCGATATTCGACACTCATATCCCTCCTGCCTTCTTCCTTCTGCCTTCTGCCTGCCTTCTTCATCTTCATCCCTCCAAAACGATATTCACCAGCCGGCGCGGCACCTGGACTATCCGTTGAATCTTACGCCTCTGTAAAAAGCTTGTCACCCTGGCATCCTGCAGCGCCTCGGCCTCTATGGCCTCCGGGCTCGCATCGGCCGCGACCGTGATCCGGCCGCGCACCTTGCCGTCCACCTGCACCACGATCAACAGACGCTCCGGCTCGATCGCTTCTTCAGCATACGCGGGCCAGCCCGTCTCGTCCAGACTTTTTTTGTCGGCAATCTCCGTCCATAGCTCGCTCGTCAGATGCGGCACAAAGGGATACAGCAAAACCAGGATCGTTTTCAAGCTCTCGCGAACGACTTCCCCACCCTCTTGCCAGGCCGCCTCCTCCCGCGCCGCCTGGCCGACCGCGTTGAACAGCTCCATCACCGCGGCGATCGCCGTATTGAAGTGAAAACGCTCCTCTATATCCTCCGTCACCTTCTTAATAGTCCGGTGAGTCAGCCGGCGCAACTCCCTGAGCTGCGCTGGAAGACCATTTTTGGAGGTACCCGAACCGGCCGCGGCCAGCGCCTCGCTATGCTGGAGGACAAAGCGCCAGAGCCGGGTAAGAAACCGGTAAGCTCCCTCGACGCCCTGGTCGTTCCATTCAAGGTCTTTTTCCGGCGGCGCGGCAAAGAGTGTAAAGAGCCGCGCGGTGTCCGCGCCGTAGCGGGCGATCAGATCTTCCGGATCGATGATGTTCTTTTTGGATTTCGACATCTTCTCGACGCGCCCCTTTTCGACCGGCCCGTTGCACTGGGGGCAACGCCAGCCCTCCTGCTCGGAGCCGAGAAGATCCGTGGGCAAGAGCCACTCGTGCCGGCCGCACCGGTAGGTCTCCTTGCAGACCATCCCCTGCGTCAGCAGGTTGGCAAAAGGTTCGCTGGCCTTGACCAACTCCAGATCTCGCAACGCTTTGGTGAAGAAGCGCGCGTACAGAAGATGCAGCACCGCGTGCTCGACGCCGCCGATGTACTGATCGACCGGCATCCAATAAGCCGCGCTCTTGGAATCGAACGGCGCCTTGTCGAAGTCCGACGAAACGTAGCGGAGAAAATACCAGGACGAATCTACAAAGGTGTCCATGGTATCGGTCTCGCGACGGGCCGCGCCGCCGCATCGGGCGCAGGTCGTCTCCAAAAAGCTCCGGCTCTCCACCAAAGGCGAGCCGCCCTTGCCGGTAAACGGCACATCGCGCGGCAGCTCCACCGGCAATTCGTTTTCCGGCACGGGGACGACACCGCATTTGGCGCAGTAGAGGATCGGAATCGGCGTTCCCCAGTAGCGCTGCCGGGAGATCCCCCAATCGCGCAACCGAAAACGGATATCCTTTTTTCCCCAGCCCTTTTCCTCGAGAAAAGCGGCAATCTTCTCTTTTCCAGCGCCGCTGGAAAGGCCGGTGAAGGGACCGCTCTCAACCATCACCCCGTCGTCGACGTAGGCTTCGGTCATCCCATCCGCCGTCAGGCTTCGATCCGGCGGTTGGATTACCACGCGGATCGGCAGGTTGCACTTCCGGGCAAATTCAAAGTCCCGTTGATCGTGCGCCGGCACCGCCATCACGGCGCCGGTGCCGTACCCCATGAGGACGAAGTTGGCGAGATAGACGGGAATCGCCTCGCCGGTGAACGGATTCTTGCAATAGGCGCCGGTGAAGACGCCCTCTTTCTCCATCCCCTCTTCGCCCCGGCGAGACTGGCTTGTCTGCTTGATCCGATCGACAAATTTTCCGACGGCTTGCTCTTGCGGGCTCCCGCGCGCCAGCTCCAACGCCAGCGGATGCTCGACCGCCAGCGAGACGAACGTGGCGCCGTACACCGTGTCCTGGCGCGTTGTAAAAATCATGAGCCCGTCTTCGCGGCCGGCAAACGGGAAGAGAATCTCCGCGCCGATCGACTTGCCGATCCAGTTGCGCTGCATGACGCGGACTTTTTCCGGCCAGCCTTCGAGGCGATCGATGTCCCGCAGCAGCTCCTCGGCGTACGCGGTGATCCGGAAAAACCACTGCTCCAGCTCTTTCTGCGCCACCGCCGAGTCGCAGCGCCAGCAGGCGCCGTCGATCACCTGCTCGTTGGCGAGAACCGTTTGGCAGGACGGGCACCAGTTGACCGCCGAGCTTTTCTTGTAGGCCAGCCCCCGCTTATACAGCTGCAAAAAGATCCATTGATTCCACCGGTAGTAGTCGGGCGAGCAGGTCGCCAGCTCGCGTTCCCAGTCGTACGAGAAGCCCAGCCGCTTCAGTTGGGTCTTCATGTAGAGGATGTTCTCACGGGTCCAGCTCTCCGGGTGGACGCTCCGCTCGATCGCGGCGTTCTCCGCCGGCAGGCCGAAGGCGTCCCAGCCCATCGGATGAAGCACGTTCAAGCCTTTCAGCCGCTTGTAGCGCGCGACCACGTCGCCGATCGAATAGTTGCGCACGTGTCCCATGTGGATCCGGCCCGACGGGTAGGGGAACATTTCCAGGACGTAGTATTTGGGCAGCTTGCCGTTTTCCGTGGCGCGGAAGCTCTTTTGCTCCTCCCAAATCCGCTGCCACTTGAGTTCCACTTCGTTGGGATCGTAGCGTTTTTCCATCGCGTGCAGCCTACTCCGATTTCGCGCCGCTTGAGTGCGCCACCTGGTCCAATATCCCGTTGATGAATGTGGCCGAATCGGCCGACCCGTACCGTTTGCCGATCTCGATCGCTTCGTCGAGGCTCACGTTGACCGGGATATCGGGGCAAAAGAGCAATTCGTAGGCCGCCAGGCGGAGAATCGTAAGGTCCACCTTGGCCATCCGGCTGAGCTTCCAGTGTTCCGCGGCCCTCTCGATGACTTGATCGATCTCCGCCCGGCTGGCGCCGACCCCGGCGATCAGGCGGCGGGCGAAGTCTTTGGCCTCCGCGCCGCCCTCGAAATGGCTCAAAAAAAGCTCGACCGCTCTCGGCGAGCTGTCACCGGTCATCTCCAGTTGATAGAGCGCTTGCAGCGCCAACTCTCTTCCTTTGCGTCGGGGTCCCATGAAAAAAGCTCACAGCTATCAGCTCTCAGCGAGGATTGGTTTTGGCTGACCGCTGACTGCTTCCCGGCTGATTGCTGACTCTATTTGATTGTCCGATTCAACGTCGCCATCTCGATAGCGGTCAGCGCCGATTCGAATCCTTTGTTCTCCATCTTGGCGCCGGCTCGCTCCATCGCCTGCTCGACGTTGTTGGTCGTAAGGACGCCGAACGCCACCGGCAGGCAATGTTCCAGCATGACCCGGCTCAGGCCGTTGGTGACCGCCTCCGCGATGTAGTCGAAATGGGGAGTGTCGCCGCGGATCACCGCGCCCAGGCAAATGAGCGCGTCGTACTTGCCGCCGGCGGCCATCTTCTCGGCGATTAACGGAATCTCGAACGCCCCCGGCACGCGGACCACGTCGATGTTTTCGTCCGCTGCTCCGTGCAGCTTGAGAGCGTCCAGCGCGCCTTCGAGCAGCTTGTCGGTCACAAAGTTGTTGAAGCGGCTGACGATCACTCCAAACTTCAGCCCGCTTGCGTCGAGCTTACCCTCGATTACCTTCGCCATGGATGCCGCTCGACTTTACTCGCCCGGTTTGGCGTTGAGGCTGGAAAACAGATGGCCCAACTTCTCTTGTTTGGTGCGGAGATAGGCGATATTGGAGGCGTGCGGCGGAGTCTCCAGCGGAACACGTTCGACGACAGTGAGACCGTAGCCCTCCACGCCGATGATTTTGCGCGGATTGTTGGTCAACAGTCTGAGCTTCTGAACCCCCAGGTCGCGCAGGATCTGCGCCCCCAGGCCGTAGTCCCTTAAGTCTTCCTTGAAGCCGAGTTCGAGGTTCGCCTGCACCGTGTCCATCCCCTGGTCCTGCAAGGCATAGGCCCTGATTTTGTTGGTCAGCCCGATGCCGCGCCCCTCCTGATTCATATAGACCAGGACGCCCTTGCCCTCGGCGTCGATCAACTTGAGGCTCTGGCGAATCTGATCGCCGCAGTCGCACCGCTCCGAGCCGAACACATCCCCGGTCAGACATTCCGAATGCATCCTGACCAGCACGGCGTCGTCCGGGCGAATCTCATTTTTCACCAGCGCGATGTGCTCGTGAGCATCGACGTTGTTGTGGTAGACGATCGCTCTATAGGCCCCGCCGTGTATCGTCGGAAAGTCGGCCTCGGTCACTCGCTTCACCAGACACTCGCTGCGCAGGCGGTAGGCGATCAGCTCGGCGATGGAGGCGGTCTTCAACCGGTGCCGCTCGGCGAATGTCTCCAGGTATGGCGCAAGCGCGACGGCACCGTCCTCCTGGAGAATCTGGCAAACGACGCCCGACGGCTGAAGGCCGGCTATACGCGCGAGATCGACCGCCGTCTCTACCTGGCCGGAGCGAACCAACACGCCGCCGTTCTTCGCCTGTATCGGGAAGACATAACCCGGCGTCATAAAATCGCTGCGCCTGGCGCCGCCTGCCGCCGCGGCCCGGATCGTGTGCGCCCGGCTGGCGGCCGAAGCCGCGGAGGCATCGGCGCGATGCGCAATCGAAACGCCGAACGTGCTCCCTTGCGTCGAGCTGCATTCCTGCACCATCAGCGGTATCTCAAGCTGCTTCATCCGCTCTTCGGTCAAGGCCACCGAGACCAGGCCGCGGCCGTGGAGCAGCATGAAGTTTACCGTTTCGGGCGTGATCTTTTCCGCCGCTGCGCAAAGATAGCCTTCGCTATCGGGCGTATCGTCGTCGATCAGGACGACGATGCGGCCGTTTCGGATCTCCGCTATGACTTCATCGATGCTTGCGAGTTTCATGGCTTGATGGAACCAACTTCTGAATATATTTACCGATTAGATCCGTTTCGAGGTTGACTTTATCACCAAGCCTACGGGGGCGCAAATTAGTGCGCTCGAGCGTGTGCGGGATGACAGCGACGGAGAAATAGCGTTGCCCGCAGTCGTTGACGGTGAGGCTGACACCGTCGACCGCGACCGATCCCTTGGGAACCAGCAGCCGGCCCAAAGCCGGCGGGACCCGAAAGCTATAGAAGGTAAATTTTCCCTGCTTTCTGATCTTCTCGACGACGCCGACCCCGTCGACGTGCCCCGTCACCAGATGGCCGCCCAGGCGGTCGTTGAGCCTGAGCGGCCGCTCAAGATTGACCGGATCGCCGGCCTTGAGTTTGTTGAAGTTCGTCCGCTTCATCGTCTCAGGAGAGACATCGACGGTCACGCGCCGCGTGGCCATCGCCACGACGGTCAAACAGACGCCGTTGACCGCCAGGCTCGACCCGATCTTCATATTGCCGAGCGGCAGCCGCGTCGTCAACGTCAACACCCCCGCGCCTCTCCGCATCTGCCAGCTGGAAACCGTCCCCACATCTTCGATGATACCGGTAAACATGCTCTCGTCTTCTGCCTTCTGCCGACCCTGAGCCGTGAGCCCCGTCGAACGGTCGAAATGCCTTCTGCCTTATTTGATCACCTTGTCCGCCCGCGCGAGCACGTTGGGCGGAATCGTCAGGCCGATCTGCTTTGCCGCCTTCAGATTGATGATGAACTCGAACTTTATCGGCTGCTCGACCGGCAGTTCGGCGGGCTTCGCGCCTTTTAAAATCTTGTCCACATACGTAGCGGCGCGCCGGTACAAGTCGGTAATGCTCGCACCGTAGCTCATAAGACCCCCGTCTTCCACCCATTCTGGCGCGTAGTATATCGCCGGGAGCCGGCTCTTTACCGCGAGGTCTGTAATCTGTGCTTGC
>JBGPGE010000144.1:0-9479 GCA_041483675.1 Binatia bacterium | reverse complement strand
TTTGTCGGTCTTCCAAGCAGCGTTGCCGCCAACCTGCGGCAGATATTTTACGGCAGTCTCCTGGTTCTCATGATGCTTTACCGACCTCAGGGGCTGGTCGGCGAGTTCAGTCTTCAGAGGCACTAGATGGGCGAAGCGATCTTGACCGGAAGCGATCTGAGAAAGGCTTTCAACGGAACCGTGGCCGTCGACGGGGCCTCTTTCGCTGTTGAACAGAAAACCATTACGGCCATCATCGGGCCGAACGGTGCGGGAAAAACAACCCTGTTCAATTTGATCACCGGATTTCTTTCACCCGAGCATGGGGAGATTCGGTTCCGTGGCAAGGGGCTGAATGGAACTCCGCCTCACAAGATCGCGCGGCAGGGCATCTCACGAACCTTTCAAGACCTGCGGCTGATAAGACAGATGTCGGTCCGCAATAACCTACGGCTTGCCTATCCGAATCAGAAACGTGAAGGGTTCTGGCGCGCTCTCTTCGGGCGTCAAGGCGAAGCCGAGGGGAGCGTAGTGGAGCTTACGTTTCGTCTAATGGGTTTTGGCAGCCTTGTTCCGTTAAACGACGAACTCGCGGGCAATCTATCCTATGGCCAGCAAAAGTTTTTGACGCTCCTTTGTTGCTTGGCAATGGAGACAGAGATTCTGTTGCTGGACGAGCCGGTGGCGGGCGTCCACCCGGATATGGCGTCCCAAATCTTACGACACATGCTCCAGCTCAAAGAGCAAGGCAAGACCGTTGTTTTCATCGAGCATGACATCGAGGCGGTGAGAAGCGTGGCCGACCAGGTTATCGTTATGGATGAGGGAAAGGTGATCGCCTCGGGGTCCAGGGACGAGGTTTTGGGACGGAAAGAAATCATCGAGGCGTACCTGACGTGACAGCCAAAGAAATTATGAAAGTCACGGGTCTGGAAGCTGGGTATGGCCCAAAGCAAGTCCTCTACGGCATCGACCTGGCAGTCCAGGAAGGGGAGATAGTCGCGATCATCGGTCATAACGGCGCTGGTAAATCGACTCTGCTCAAGGCGCTCTTCGGACTTATCCCGGTTTGGAAAGGGGAGCTTTGGTATAAGGGCGAAGCAGTCAAAAACTGGTCGCCGCCAGCAAAGGTGCGGAAGGGGATAGCGTATGCTCCCCAGGGCAACCGCGTTTTTACCGAGTTGACGGTGCGAGAAAATCTCGAAACGGCAGCCTACACGCTGGACGGCAAAGCCCAGGTCGAAAAAAAGATGGACGACGCCTATTCACTGTTTCCCGCCCTGAAGTCAAGACAGGCGCAACTGGCCGGCTCTCTAAGCGGCGGCGAAAAGCAGATGCTCTCTCTGGCCAACATCTTGATGCTCTCGCCAAGGCTCCTGCTATTGGATGAGCCTTCCTTGGGCCTGTCGCCGTCTCTAGTTCGAGAAGCTTTTCAAAAGTTGACCGAGATCAACCGGCTCTTGGGAACCACCATCCTAATCGTTGAGCAGAAAGTGAGGGAAGTTCTAAAGATCAGTCAGCGCGCTTATCTTTTGAAGATGGGCCGGGTAATCTACTCAGGCGCTTCGGCGGATCTTTTGGCAGGGGACCGAATCAGGGAGATTTTTCTGTAGGGGGGAAGGGGAGAGAGTAGTTTTGGAAACACTCTCCAAGCCGGTAAGAATTTTTTGCTATTTTTCCTTCGTCTACGGGAATAAATGAGCCAAGGCTGCCCTTGCTTCCGTTAAGACCTTGGGGGAGATCCAGAGCGAAGATTGCGCCAGTCGATCCAGAGCGGCTTCGGTATCGGCCCGGTTGAGGCGACCGACGGCCGCAGCCCACAGCACGATTCCTACTGAGCCATGCACCTCAATGCCCAACGTCTGTGCGAACAGCCTTGCCGCTGCATCGTCCGTGAGCAGCCAATGAGCCTTCACCTGCCTGGCCAGGGCGATAGCCTCCGCTTCTCCGGACCCCAAGAGCCCAGCCTGTCCCCACGCCGCTGCTTCGACCTTGTAAGGACCGGCCAGATCCTGCACATGTATCCAGGCCGGCCTTTGGCTCTGCCAGAGAGGGTCCTGCTGAGTCATCTCCCTTTCCACAGCTTTGGGGATAGAAACCTCACCCGTCCAAGTCAGGAACAGCAGGGCATCCGCTTCGCCCATATGCAGCAAAGGTCCGGTGTCGGAGACAACCAACCTCAACCCGTTGCCCCTTTCTGCTTGATTGCCCATGCAATATCCTCACGCTGGAACCGCTCCAGCAACTCAAGGCGATGACGGCGAACAAAATCCAACACGGCCGAACGCACGGCTTCGCCTTCATTCCTAAACCAACCTTCCCTGACCATCGCATCGAGCTCCTGAACCAATTTTTCAGGCAATTCGATCTGGATTGATTTCATAACTGATTACCTCCCCATGTCGGCGATTTTATGCGATGGGGCCGAACATGACAAGCGCCTTTTTTGGCAGCTCAAAGGCGGCCATGAAACTGCGGCGGCTTTGACGCGCTAAGAACCCGATTCGTTTGTACCTGCATTGGGGAGGGGCGTGACTGCGGCTTTCAGCGCGTTCTCCAACACCGTCGAGATTTTGGCAACCTTTCCCTCGCGGTCCACGCAGGCGTGGCGGGTGGAGCCTTCGGCGAGGAGTTGGCTGTTGCTCTTGCGCGAGATCCTGTAGCTGAACTCCAACGAAGCGCGGGTCAGCGCCGTGAGCGTCGTTTCGACGGCGATCTCGTCGTCGAATCGCGCCGGCTTGAGGTAGCGGCAAGAGACTTCGACCACGGGAAAGAAGAATCCTTTTTCTTCGATGGACGAGTAGGGCATACCGATCTGGCGCAGCAGCTCTGTTCTCCCCATTTCGAACCATCTTAGATAGTTGGCGTAGTAGGCGACGCCCATCTGGTCGGTGTCGCCGTAGATGACGCGATATGTTGCCAGGTTCTTCATCGCACTTGCGTCTAGACAGACTTTCTAGCCGGTTTTTGCCGGCGCAGCAACGGTGCTGTCACCGGCGGCGGAGACCGCTTGACAGAGCTTGCGCCTCCGCGCAAGATTAGCGTTTAGGAGGTGACATCGTATGAGTAAACAGTTCAAAGTGGCAATTGGTTACCTGACCATGATCGCGGCGATGGCGGCGCTCGGCGTTGTGGGGTCGGCGCGGGAGGGACAGAGCGCGCAGGCGATGCTGGCGGCCGCGGAGCAAGCGGCGCAGGTCGTCACGATCCGCAACCTAACGGTTAAGGACGGGCAGGTCTCGGGCGAGCTGGTGAACAACTCCTCACGGACGCTGCGCGACGTGGAGGTGCTCATCCGCTACAGTTGGCACTGGACGAACGAATTCCGCCCGCCACGGGACGACATGGGTGAAGCCGTCTATCAGACGGTGGCAGGGGAGATCGCGGCGGGTGGCAACAAGGCGTTCAGTTATCAGCCTTCGCCACCTTTACGCTCGGGCACGGACGGCCGCTACGAGACGACCGTTTCGATCGCAGGGTATACGGAAATTATTCCGCAGAAGTAGTCGGGCCACTGAAAAAGGCCCGTTTGTATCGTGCTCGTGGCTCGTGCTCGCGAGGAGAGAGCGAACACGAAGGCTCGAAGGACCGCTTCGAAGTACCACGAACACGATCACGAAGCGCGCGCTCTTTCATTCCGTGCCGGGCCGGGCGAATCTTTTCTCGATATAGCCCGGAGGATTGCCGTGCTTGGACTGGACCTTCAGCCAGTCGCCCTGGCTGCCGACGACTTCAACTATCTTGTTTTTGCCGATGCTGGCCACGCTTTTGTAGTGCAGGCCCGGCCCTTCGCGAACGGCGGTGTCGGCGGTCGTTGTGTACACGCCATGAGCTTGAGGTGAGGAGGTCGCGCGCGGAGCGGGCTGCCCCAGCGGCTTGGCGAATTTCTCGTCGATGTATCCGGGCGGGTTGCCTTTCTTTGAAATGACTTTAAGCCACCCGTTTTCATTGACCGCGACGTTGATCTTGGTGTCGATTTCGATTTTGGTGACGATCTTATGCTGGGTTCCGGGTCCGCTGCGGAGATTGACGGCGCCTGTGGTGACGTAGGGCTGCGTTTGCTCGATAGCCGCGGAACTGCTCTTAGCCTCGGCGGCATCTGCTGTCCGGGAGCCCGGAAGAACCAGGAAAAGCAGGGCAAGGAGGGCCAACTGAAAACGCGTCAATTGTCGAGCCATAACCACCTCCGTAGGGACTTACTAGCGTCAGGTTAACAAACGCTGTCATAGGAGGCAATCCTGAGCGAAACAAATCTCGAAAATCCTCTTGACAAGCGGTGGCTTGAGTGTGTTATATTGCTTCAAATTCTGGTGGGTTAGGAGAGGTTTCATATGAAAAGAGGAAAGCTAGCCGGATGCTTAGCACTCGTCTTTTTCCTGGGCAGTTGCGCCGGGATGACGAATAAGCAGAAGAACGCCACTGTAGCCGGTTTGACTTGTGGCGCTGCGGGCGCGGGCATAGGCGCGGCCATCACGCACAACAAGGGTCACGGGAACGCAAGCCTGCGAGAGGGGCCTGCTGCGGGGATCGGATTTGCTTCGGGCGCGTTGATTTGCGGGACGTTGGCTTACATCTTTAGTGAGGAGCCGAAACCTGCGCCTCCACCGCCGCCTCCTCCACCTCCTCCACCTCCTCCGCCTCCGCCACCTCCGCCGCCACCACCTCCTCCGCCACCGCCACCGCCGCCTCCTCCTCCACCACCACCTCCGCCACCACCGCCACCGCCACCGCCGCCTCCGGCACCAAAGGTGGAGAGAACGATTATCTTGGATAATGTGCTGTTCGATTTCGACAAGACGGCTATCAAGCCGGACGGCGCGAAGATCCTCGATCGTTTGATTGCGTTCCTGAAGGAAAATCCCGATAAGGGCGTCGACCTTGAGGGTCATACGGACTGGGTTGGCACTGACGAGTACAATCAGGGTCTGTCGGAGCGCCGTGCCGTTTCGGTTAAGACCTATCTGATCAAAGCAGGCGTTGACGCCGGGCGCATTTCTACGAGAGGGTTCGGCGAATCTAAGCCCATTGCCGATAACAAGACGAGAGACGGCAGGGCGAAGAATCGCCGGGTCGAAGTTAGGGTCCGCTGATTTGCCGGCAGGCAGAGCGCATGAGAACCAAGAATATAATCCTTTGTGCGCTCTGCCTGTTTTTTTTGATGCCGTTAGCGGCCGAAGCGCAGGACTTTAAGAAGTGGGAAGCGGCGATCAAGGAATACAAACAGTGGCTCGACTTGGTTAAAACCGACCACTACAAATATTGGACCAAACTGGACAGCACGCGGCGTCCCATCAAACTGTATGTGGGCGAGGGGTTTCATCGCGCGGAGCCGCAGGACCAGGAACAGTTTGTCGACGTTTTCTCCCGCTATCTCGCCGGTCACCCGGAAAAATACGCGCTCATAGATATCTTCGATAGCGGGACCGGCTCTCACATCGGAGAGTTCGGATGGGGAGGGTTCAAGCTCTACCCGAACAGTGACGTAGCCCGAGCGCGTAGCGCAAAGGCCGGAAAGTAAGGATCGTCAATTCGCTGGCTATTGTTCCAACCCTGTATGCATGGAGGCTGAGATGGTGAAGACGAAGTTATCGGCGCTTTTAGTTCTAGCGTTTTTTCTAAGCGGCTGCGCTGACATGGGGTACAGAGAAAAGGCAGCTCTGGCGGGCGCCGCGATCTGCGCGCCCCTCGGCGCGGGCATTGGCGCGGGCACAGATAGCACCCACAGAGGCCGGGGCGCAGGCATCGGGGCCGTCACCGGCGCGCTGATTTGCGGCACGATGGGCTACCTGTTGGCCGAAGGGCCCAAGCCGGCGCCGAAGCCTGTGCCTCCTCCTCCGCCTGCTCCGCCTCCTCCGCCGAAGGTAGAGCGGACCATTGTCCTCGACAACGTTCTGTTTGACTTCGACAAGACTGTGATCAAGCCGGATGCGGCGAAAATTCTCGATCGTTTGGTTGCCTTCCTCAAGGAAAATCCCGACAAGAGAGTCGGTCTTGAAGGGCATACGGACTCGGTCGGCACCGACCAGTACAATCAAGGCCTCTCGGAGCGAAGGGCTGTTTCGGTCAAAGATTACGTGGTGAAGAAGGGTATCGACGGGAGCCGCATCGCTGCGCAAGGGTTTGGAAAGGCAAAACCCATTGCCGATAACAATACTGAGCAGGGTAGGGCTAACAACCGCCGGGTCGAAGTAAAAATTCGCTAGTCGTTTTGCTGCCGGGGATGGAGACGATCCTCCATCCCCGGTCTTCCCTCATCAGCCTATCTCTTCTTCCACACATCGTGGATAAGCTTTGAAATCGGCTCATCGTTTGCATGTTCTGGCGCATCCATGTCGAAAAACTTGGTTTTCTCCCCCCGGCGGTAACCCGGAGGAATCATGTCCTTGGGAATATCCATTCTAAGCGAGTCAACGCCGTCTCCTTGTGTGGCGGCGATGTGTTGTACCATCAGTTGGCCCTCGCGAGACAGAAACCAGTTGATAAAGAGTGCCGCTGCATTGGGATGAGGCGCCTTATTAACCACCGCAATGTGAGCCGGCCCGCCACTTATAGCCACGGCCTCTTTAAAGTGTCTGGGGGCGAACCAATCCACAGGCAGTCCTTGGGCCTTTGCGTCATCCAAAGTTGACGCATCCGGGGCGGTCCGAAGCGCTATAGCGAATTTTCCGTTAGCGAGCCAATCGGTCATCTGGCGACGGTCGCGGCTGGCGGTAAGCTCCATTTCACCGAAGAGCCGCCTCAAGTAGCGAGGTCCCAGCTCCGGATTATAATAAAAGTAGCTGAACAGGCGCGAGCCGCGGGCGCCCGGGTCGTACGTCACAATCTTTCCTTTCCATCTTGCATCGAGAATATCCCAATAAGACTTTATGTTATCCGGGTTCACGAGCTTGGTATTGTATGAAATGTCCGCGCCGGGGTTTGAGGCATACTTGAAAACGTACTTTCCGTCCTTGTCGGCGAAAGAGTGTCTTCCTTCAAACCATTTCGACCGATCCAAAACCTCGGGGAGAATCATATAGGGTTCAAGAGGATCGAGGGCCCCTGCATTGGCCAACCCGGAACCCGACCCCGCTCCGAGATGCACAATATCCGCCACGTAAACCCCGGCCCTTCGTTCGGCCATCAAACGTTGCTCCGCTTGGGCTCCCCCGCGCGTCAAGATTTGGGTGAGCTTTATCTCCGGAAACTTTTTCTGAAATTCGTGGAAATAGGGCTCGGAGGAATTCCCGGAGTGGTAAACCAGCTTCCCCTCGGCCTTGGCTGCCTGGATCGTCGTCTGCCATTTTTTTTCCCAATCCCTGCTTTGCTCTTGGGCAGGCGAGCTGATGGCCAGTAATGAACTTAAAATCGCCGCGAAGAGCGTCGATCTGCTGCGGTTAAAAAATTTCTTCATGGTCCGGCGTTTACCAGTTTTCTCCCTTACGGTCAATTCGTTTTAAACTTCGGCGCGGTATTTGACGGCCCTATGGCCCCGTGCTATGGCATTGGCATCGACGACTGCGCTTGCCGTTCATAATAACAGGAGAGAGCCGTTCTTGGATCCCCAGTGGCCATCCAATATCGTCTTCCAGGGCGTCAAGATCGGAGTGGGCTGGGCCGGTTCGTACCGGATGACTCAGGTGTTCGCGCGCGCCGTTGAAGGCGCCGCTCCCGTTGCGATCATCGCTCCGGCCCTCAACCGCCTGGATTGGGTGTGCGGTGGAGAGCTGGACTTGGGGTGGGTCTTCCCGGCGGTTCGGGCGAAGTGGGCGCACGAAGGAAAGCGTTCCTGGGCGGGAAAACCGTTGACTAATCTCCGTTCGGTAGCGCGGTTTCCCAGGAACGATCGGCAGTTATTCGCTCTCGCTCCCTGGTGTGCCGTTAAGGACCTTGGACAGATAGGCAGGGAGAAGCGCGCGGTCCGATTGGGCCTCCGCTCGGACGAGTTCTACGAGCATGAGAACGCCATCTTGCGGCAGTATGGCTACTCGCCGGCGGACATCGAAGCCTGGGGCGGGCGATGGTGGCACGTGGGAGTGGGCTTGACGGCGCTCGACGAAGAGATCAGAAGCCGGGACGTGGACGTGGTCATCGGCCATGCCTCGAACGAAGGGGTCTGGCAGACCGTGGCCGCCAACGGGTTTCGATTCATCTCGCTCGACGAGCATGTCATGGCAGGCTTGGAGAATGAGGGTTATTCGCGCAACGTCGTTCCCGCAGGGTTCCTGCCGGGTATCCCGGAGCCGCTTTTGACCGTCGATCTGTCCGATAACCTCCTGATCACCCGCGCGGAAGTGGACGACGCCGTTATCTATGCGATCGCCAAGAGCATCGACCGGAACAAAAAACGCATTGAGGAGGCCTCGGTCACTGTGAGCTATACCTACAACCAACGACTGCCCATACCGTTTCTTACGTACTCGTCGACCCTGACACAGGCAATCACCAGGCAATGGGAGACGAAGATTCCACTCCATCCCGGCGCCGCGCGCTATTATCGAGAGGCGGGCTACCTGACCTGAATTGAGCGACGAGGCGTTTCAGTAGGCAAGGGCTCGACCCGTTTGAAACTGGACGGAAGGACGACACGATGGCGCAGCTGATCAAAGAGCCGTTCGGCGGCTACCACCATAGAGAGATCCCGGAGCATGACAGGGAGCTGACCGAAGTGGGGCCCGGCACACCCTGCGGCGAATACTTGCGGCGCTTCTGGCATCCGGTGGGGCTGGCCGCGGAACTGAAAGACCTGCCGAAGCGGATCCGGGTCATGGGCGAGGACCTCGTGCTATTTCGCGACGGCCGCGCTAAGATCGGACTTCTCGAGCTTCACTGCAGCCACCGCGGCGCCTCGCTGGAATACGCCATGGTCGAGCGCTGCGGAATTCGCTGCTGCTATCACGGCTGGCTCTACGACGTGGATGGCCGAGTGCTGGAGACGCCGGGAGAGCCTCCCGAGAGCACGTTCAAGGATAAATTTTTCCACGGGGCCTATCCGACTATCGAGTATAAGGGGCTGATCTTCGCCTACATGGGGCCCCCGGAGCACCGTCCCGAATTTCCCATTTACGATTCATTCGAGTTGCCGGGCTACCGGATGGTGCCCAGCGGAGAAACCGATCAGAAATACATCTATGACTGCAACTGGTTGCAGCTGGCGGAGAATAACGCGGACCAGGTGCACTTCGTCTTTCTCCACGACCCGGAGGAGGCGCGCGCAAAGCTGGATCGTTACCGTCCGAGCGTGAGCGACGGGCCTTTAGAGGATTACTTCAACGTTGGGCTCAAAGAATTTGAGACTGATCTCACGGCGATTCGGGAGAACTTTCGTCCAAGGGTGCTCGAGTGGCAGGAAAGCCCGCTCGGCGTGCTCGGTATCCACACTCGGCGAGTGGGCGATCTAGTTTGGGTACGGCTGGGCGACTACATCATGCCCAACGTCGACCAGTTTGCGCCGAGCCGCTTTCGGCCCACAGGAGAGCTGGATTTCGGGCCACTGTACATGACCGCCTGGACGGTTCCGG
>JBGPGE010000143.1:0-9693 GCA_041483675.1 Binatia bacterium | reverse complement strand
CAAAGACGAGAACAGCCTGGAAGATTACCTGATCGAGATCGGCACCGAAAACGTGCGCGTGCGCGCTGAAATCGGCGTCGGCCACGGGCTGGCGGGCCAGCCGCTCCAGGCCTTTATCAAGAAGGTGCTCCGGTGGGAGAAGCTGATGGCGACGGCGTCGCGCAAGCGGAGAAGCCGCGCGCTGCTCGAAGCCGTGTTGCTCGAAGACGAGCTTGGCGAAGAGACGTTGAAGGACGCAAAGACGCTTAAACAAATCCAGTCGCGACTGGCCTCCTACATCAATCTGATGGCGCCGGAGGAGGCCCCGCTCTCTTGCGCTCTACAAGAGGATCCGGAGCACAACTGTTACAAGCTGGTCTGCTCGACGCGCTCGAACGGGACGGGACTCAGAACCGTCATCGACCGCGAGCTTTTGACGAGTCCGGAATTCAAAGAGATCAGGCGGCTGTTCAACGAGTTAACGTCGGCCGGAAATCCCCCTTACGTGATCGAGAACGGCGCCGAGCCGACCCGGCTCCGCACGCTCAAGGAGCTGCTGAACTACATCATGGAGGGCGGCAAGAAAGGTCAATACATCCAACGCTACAAAGGACTCGGCGAGATGAATCCCGAGCAGCTCTGGGAGACGACGATGAATCCCGAAGCCCGGGTCCTGCTCCAGGTCAGGGTCGAAGACGCCGTCGAGGCCAACGACATCTTCTCCACGCTGATGGGCGACGAGGTCGAGCCCAGGCGCAAGTTCATTGAGGACCATGCCCTCACCGTCAAGAACCTCGATATCTAACCAAAAAGTTAAATGGTTCAAAACGCGTTGAACCCCTTGAACCATTTTGAACAACTTTGAACGGCTTTAGCGTTTTATGGAAGCGACGATAAAACAGCAGAGAGTCCCCGTCTATATCGAAGACGAGATGCGCCAGTCCTACATGGACTACGCGATGAGCGTCATCATCGGCCGCGCGCTGCCGGATGTCCGCGACGGGCTGAAACCGGTCCACCGCCGCGTGCTCTACGCCATGTACGACATGGGCAACACCTGGGACAAGCCGTACAAAAAGTCCGCCCGGCTGGTCGGCGACGTGATCGGCAAGTACCATCCCCACGGCGACGTGGCGGTCTACGACACCATCGTGCGCCTGGCCCAGACCTTCTCCATGCGCTACCCGCTGGTCGACGGCCAGGGAAATTTCGGCTCGATCGACGGCGATCCGCCCGCGGCCATGCGCTACACCGAGATCCGCATGGCCCGGCTCGCCGAGGAGCTGCTCGCCGATCTCGAAAAGGAGACCGTCGACTTCATCCCCAACTACGACGACTCGCTCAAAGAGCCGACGGTCCTCCCGGCGCGCATCCCCAACCTGCTGGTCAACGGCGCCTCCGGCATCGCCGTCGGCATGGCCACCAACATCCCGCCGCACAACCTGAGCGAGGTCGTGGACGGCCTGGTCGCCCTGATCGAGAAACCCGACCTGTCGATTAAAGAGTTGATGAAATATATCCCCGGCCCGGATTTTCCCACGGCCGGCTTTATCCACGGCAGGGAGGCGATCGTTCAGGCCTACCATGAGGGCAAAGGGATCATTCAGACGCGCGGCAAGGCCTTCACCGAGACGGTCAAGCGCACGGGAAAAGAGCAGATCGTCATCAGCGAGATCCCCTACATGGTCAACAAGACCCGCCTGATCGAGCAGATCGCCGAGCTGGTGCAGGAGAAAAGGATCGAAGGGATCAGCGACCTGCGCGACGAATCCGACCGCGAGGGGATGCGGATCGTGATCGAGCTCAAGCGCGACGCCGTCGCCGAGATCGTGATCAACCAGCTCTACAAGCACACCGCGCTGCAGGAATCGTTCGGCGTCAACATGCTGGCGATCGTCGAGGGGCGGCCCAAGCTGCTCACCCTCAAAGACGCGCTCAAGTACTTCTTGGACCACCGCAAAGAGGTCGTGACCCGGCGCACCGCTTACGACCTGCGCAAGGCCGAAGAGCGGCTCCATATCCTCGAAGGCTTAAAGATCGCGCTGGACCATCTGGACGCCGTGATCGCGCTGATCCGCCGCTCGCAGGATCCCAAAATCGCCAAAGAAGGATTGATGCAGACCTTCGGCCTGAGCGAGCTCCAGGCGCAGGCGATCCTCGACATGCGGTTGCAGCGCCTGACCGGGCTGGAGCGCGACAAGATCCTCCAGGAGCACAAAGAGACGCTCGAGCTGATCGCCAAGCTCCAGGCGATATTGGCCGACGAAAAAGAGATCTACCGCATCATCGTGGAGGAGCTGAAGGATATCAAAGAGCGCTACGGCGACGCGCGCCGGACGCAGATCGTCGACCGCACGGAGGATATCTCCATCGAAGATATGATCGTGGAAGAGGACATGGTGGTCACGATCTCCCACGAGGGCTACATCAAGCGCAACCCGGCGGCGCTCTACCGCGCGCAGCGGCGCGGCGGCAAAGGAAAGATCGGCACGACCACCCGCGAAGAGGACTTTGTCGAGTACCTCTTTGTCGCCTCCACGCACTCCTACATTCTCTTCTTCACTACGATCGGCAAAGTCTACTGGATCAAAGTCCACGAGCTGCCCCAGGCCGGCCGGGCCGCCAGGGGAAAACCGATCGTCAACCTGCTGCAACTGGAACAGGTGGGTTCGACAGGCTCACCACAGGGAGAAAAAGTGTCGGCCTTTCTCTCGGTCCGCGAGTTCCAGAAGGGGCGCTGCGTGGTCTTCGCCACCAAAAAGGGACTCGTCAAGAAGACAGATCTGATGGCCTATTCCAACCCTCGCCTGAGCGGCATCCGCGGCATCGCCCTGGAGCAGGGCGACGAGGTGATCGGCGTCCGCCTGACCGACGGCAACCAGGAGATCGTCCTTTCCACCCGCGACGGCCAGTCGATTCGCTTTAAGGAAGTTCAGGTGAGGTCCACCGGCCGCGTCGCTTACGGGGTCGTCGGCATGCATCTCGACCAGGGCGACGAGGTCGTCAGTATCGAGATCCTGAGCCTCGGCGCCAACATTCTGACCGTATCGGAAAACGGCTACGGCAAGCGCACGCCGATGGAGGAGTACCGGCTGACGTCGCGCGGCGGCAAGGGCATCATCACCATGAAGACGACCGACAAGACCGGCCGCGTCGTCGGCGTGCAGCAGGTGACCGATGAGGACCAGCTCATGCTGGTCACCAACAACGGCAAAATCATCCGCATGCGGGTCAAAGACATCAGCGTCATCGGCCGCAATACCCAGGGCGTCCACCTGATCGACCTGGAGGACGGCGAGCGGGTCGTCTCCCTCGCGCGCGTGGCGGAAAAGGAAGAGGAAGAAGGGGAGGAGTCCTAACCCGTGCTCGTTACTCGTGATCGTGCGCGTAATAAGATTTCAAACCATCAGATATAGAGACGATCCGGACGACCACGAGCACGAAACACGGACACGATAGCAGGTTATGGGTAGGGCAATCGGCGTGATCGGGGCCGGCGGCTGGGGAACGGCGCTGGCCAAGCTGCTTTGCGATAAAGGCCGCGACGTTACGCTCTGGTGCCACGGCGAGCGAACTTACCGGGAGATTCAAGAGACCAAGGAAAATCGGAGCTACCTTCCCGGAATCCCGCTTCCCCCTGCCCTGAAGGTCACTCGCTCGCTGAAAGAAGCCGCCGGGGATAAAAGTATCCTCTTCTGCGCCGTTCCCTCCCACACCGTCCGCGAGGTCATGCGGAGCGCCGCAGCCTACATCGCGGCCGATGCCGTTCTGGTCTGCGGAACCAAAGGCATAGATGAAGAGAAGCGCGTCCCCATGGGCGAGGTGTTGGGCGGGATCTTCGGTCCCGGCAGCGGCCGCAGGCTGGCCTTTTTGTCCGGCCCGACGTTCGCGCTGGAGGTGGCGCGGGGCTTGCCGGCCGCGATGACGGTGGCGGCTGAGAACGAGGCAGTCTCCAGGGAGGTGCAGGAGATATTGAGCACGCAAAATCTCAGGATCTACACGTCGAAAGACGTGATCGGCGTGCAGATGGGCGGAGTGGTAAAAAACGTGATCGCCATCGCCGCGGGGATTAGCGACGGGCTGGGGCTGGGCTTCAACGCGCGCGCCGCTCTGGTCACCCGCGGCCTGGCGGAGATGACCCGGCTCGCGGTAAAAATGGGCGCGGATCCCCTGACCTTGTCGGGGCTCCCCGGTTTGGGAGATTTGATCTTGACGTGCACCGGTGAGCTGAGTCGCAATCGCGCCGTCGGCATACAAATCGCCCAGGGCAAGAGCCTGGACGAGATTCTCGGCGGCATGCGGATGGTGGCGGAGGGCGTAAAAAACACCCGCTCGGTTTATCTCCTGGCCGGGCGTCTCGGCGTCGAGATGCCGATCGTGGAGCAGATGCACCTGGTCCTCTACGAAGGGAAAAAACCGCGGGAAGCCGTCCGCGACCTGATGCAGCGCTCGCTCAAGGCGGAACTCGCATAGTAGGGGCGGGTTTTAAACCTGCCCCTACGGCTGGCGAAATTTGACAAACCGCGCCCGGTATGATTGAACTTAAAACTTGGCCGACGTGACGGCCTAAAGGACACTGACAATGAAAAGAACTTATCAACCGAGTAACATTAGACGGAAAAGAACGCATGGATTCCTGACGCGGATGGCGACTCCGGGGGGACGCAATGTTTTGCGGCGGCGGCGGGCCAAAGGGCGCAAGCGGCTCACCGTAACCGTGCCGGCCAAGCGCCCGCGGACCTGAGGGGTCTGTTTCGGGCTGAGCGGCGGGTAGGACTTCACGAGCAACGAAAAGGATGGAAGCGCGTCCGGCCTCTGCGGATCCGCTATGGCTGTGGGCGGCGAGAGTTTTCCCAAAGGAGCGCGGCTTACCAGGCGCTCCGAGTTTCTGGCTCTCGCGCGGCGGGGAAGAAAGCTTCACACCCCTCACTTCGTCGTGCTTACCCAACCGAACGATCGAGGTGAAAGCAGGCTCGGCATCACCGTCACCAAGCGGGTCGGCAACTCCGTCACGCGCAATCTCATCAAGCGGCGGGTGCGGGAATTTTTTCGCCGCGCCCGCGGCGGGCTCCGCGCGGCTGACGATTTCGTGATTATCGCCAAGCATGGCGCCGAGAGCCTCTCCCTCGCGGAAGTCACCGCCGAGCTCAAGAATGCGCTGGGCGGGGAGAGAAATCGGACAAGCAGTGGACAGATTAAGTAGACAAGTTTTCATTCTTTTGCTGAGAGGATACCGGATTTTGATCTCTCCCGTGTTGCCGCGTTCGTGTCGCTTTTTTCCCAGCTGCGCCGCCTACGCCGAGGAGGCGATCGAGCGGCTCGGAGTCGGACGCGGCGCGCGGCTGACCCTCGCGCGGCTCCTGCGCTGCCGCCCCGGCCATCCGGGAGGCTACGATCCCGTCCCCTGAGACCGTTCCTATTGGCCTATGGAAAAACGCGCGCTCATCGCAGTGGTTCTTTCTCTGCTGATCCTGATCCTTTACCAGGAATGGATGACACGGCAGTACGGCACGCCGCCCCCTCCGGCGCCGGAAAGTCAGCCGGCGGATAAACCCCCGGAAAAAGTTGCGCCGCCCGCCCCCAAGCCCCAACCGAAGCTTGAGGTCGACAAAGCTCCGGCCCCTGGGAGGCCGCAAGCCGGCAAGGAAGTGAAAGTCGAGACGGACCACTACGTCGCGATCTTCACCAGCCAGGGCGCGCGGCTCAAAAGCTTCAAGTTTAAACAGTACCGCGCCGCCGCGGATCAAAAGAGCCCGCCGTTCGAGCTGATACCTTCAACTCCCGATATCCCCTATCCTCTCGGCCTCCAGCTTTCCGGCGCCGGTCCCGCGACCGACGATGGATTGGTCTATGTTATCGAAGGCGGCGATCTAAAACTCTCCGGAGACGGGCAGGGAACTCTCCGGTTTCGAGCGCAGACCCCCAGGCGGACGACGCTGAAAAAAGAGTTTACCTTCACCGGCTCCAGTTACGCGATCGGCCTGAAGGTCTCAGCCGAGGGCGGCGGCGTCACCTCCGCTCCCGAAGTGATCCTCACCTCGGATGCCGGCACGAACGGCCCGAAGCGCGACGCGCACTTTGAGGGGTTTCTCGCGCAAGTGGACGGCAAGACAGTGCGGGAGCATGGCGAGGCTCTGGCCAAGGGGAAAGAGTTGAGCGGCGCGGTGTCGTGGGCCGGGCTCGGCCATACCTACTTCCTGTTTGCCGTGCTGCCGGAGGGCGGCAAAGAGCAAAAGATATCCGTGACGCAGACCGGACCGGCGGTCACATTGAAGATCGGCGCGCAGGCCCAAGGAAGCGGCGAAACCAGCGCCGTCCATACGCTCTTCATCGGCCCCAAGCAGATCGACACGTTGAAGAGCATGGACCGCGGCCTGGAGCATGCCATCGACTTCGGCTACTTCGGCCTTGTTTCCATGCCGCTGCTCTACGTGCTGCATTTTTCCCATCGTTTTACGAGCAGCTACGGCATCGACATCATCCTGCTGACCATTTTGATCAAGCTTCTCATGGCGCCGCTCACGCACAAGAGCTTTGCGTCGATGAAGCAGATGCAGAAGCTCCAGCCCCAGATGGAGCGACTCAAGGAGAAGTTCAAAGACGAGAAGGAAAAGCTCAACAAGGAGATCATGGAGCTTTACCGCCGCAACAAGGTCAACCCCTTCGGGGGCTGCCTGCCGATGGTGCTCCAGTTTCCGGTCTTCATCGGCCTCTACAACGCCCTGCAGACGCCGATCGAGCTGCGCCATGCCCCGTTTCTCTGGATCAACGACCTGTCGCGGCCCGATTGGGAAGCTCTGCCTTTCGCGTTCAGCGGCTGGAGCCTGGGCGTGCCGATCCTGACGCTGCTGATGGGCGCGAGCATGTTCGTGCAACAGTGGATGACGCCCAGCGCGGGCGATCCCAACCAGCGGCGGATGATGCTCATGATGCCGCTCATCTTTACGTTTATGTTCATCAACTTTCCGTCCGGCTTGACGATCTACTGGCTGGTCAACAACATTCTCACGATCGCACAGCAATACCTGATCAGCCGAAGGGACTCGTAGCCGCCTCCAACCTGAGGTCATTTCCATGGATCACGTGGAAACTGAAGGCAATACCATCGACGAAGCGATAGCGAAGGCGCTCAAGAAACTCGGCGTCGAGCGCGACCAGATCGCCGTGGAGATCCTGGCGGAAGGAAAAAAGGGGATCTTCGGTCTCGGGTCAAAGAAGGCCCGGGTCCGCGCGTCGTTGCGCGGAGAGCTGGCGCTGGAAGAAGGCGAAGGGCCTGCGTACGAGGCGCCGGACCGCCAAAGAAGGATCACCGAGGCCGAGCTTGCCGCAGCCGCCCAAAAGGGCAAAGAGGTCCTGGAGGAAATCCTCAGGCGGATGGAGATTAGTGCGACCGTCGAGATCAAGCCGGGGGGCGCCGCCGATGAGGCCGTGCTGGACATCCGCTGCGACTGCGGCGCCCTGCTGATCGGCCGCCGGGGACAAACCCTCGAAGCCCTGCAATATCTCGTGACGCGGATCGTGAGCGACCGACAGGGGAGAGACGGCCCCCAGCTCGTGATCGACACCGAACACTACCAGGAGCACCGGCGCAAGGGGCTGGAAGACCTGGCGCTCAGGCTCGGAGAAAAAGCCAAGCGTCAAAGAAAAACCGTTACGGTCGATCCGTTGGACGCCGCTGACCGGCGCGTCGTTCAGGCCGTCCTGCAAGACGACCCATGGCTGACCACCAGGAGCCTCGGCATGGGGGCCTACCGCCGGATGCTGATCATTCCCGAAGGCGACCGGAAGAGAAAAGAAGACGAGCCACCGCAGGCCCCGGCCGGTAAACCGGAGCCTAAGGAGCAGAAGTAATCCCCCGTGGGTCGCTGGCACAGTGTCCCTAACGCTTCGTTACAATTCGGTTCGTGCTGAGCGTGCCTGTCCTGAGCCCCTCGACTTCGCTCAGGATAGACTCCGCCGAAGGGTCGAAGCGCGTCCCACTTTTTCATTATCCTGCTAGTGTCCTGGAACCGAAGTACATTAAAGAACTTGGTGCCCACCATTACCGTCATGCCCGCGAAAGCGGGCATCCAGAAGTCTTTGAAATTCCTGGATTCCGGCTCGCGTCAGCCTAAGGCTGACTTGGCCGGAATGACGTCTGAATTATTCAACGGATTTCGGAAATGCGACACTAGGGGTGCGGAGTGATATTCAGCAAGTAGTAGGTATCGCCTTCGATTTGAAAATAGAAGCGCCAGCCTCCGTTGACTCTGGCCTGCCAGATATCACGAGCCTCATCGTACTTCTTAGCTCGAAGTGAAGGGTGGCGAAGATTTTGAAGCAACAGAACTATCTTGCGCTCAACGGCCCTTTGAACATGAAGTGGAGCATCGGCGTAATTACGCAGAAAGAGCTGGGAGCGGCGGAGCTGCATTAACTCGTTTTCTTGAGCTTCCTCGCGTCTCGGCGAAGCGCCCGAATGAAAGCATGGGCCGACGTAAACGGGCGAGATACTTTACCGGCTTTGATTTCCTCCAGTGCCGTCTCAATGTCGGAGTCAACCACGCTCTTTGGAGTAAGAGTGATTTTTCCTCTTTCCGCTTTCGCTTCAAGGACATCTCCCACTTCCAAGTGAGCCTTCTCCCGGAGTTCGGCGGGAAGGGTAACTTGATATTTCTCGTTTACTCTAACACGTGCCATGAATGTCGATCCTCCATCGGTTAGATTCTTACGTTTGAAATGTTATACACAACGACTACAAGAAAATTTATCGCGCCAAGGCGCCAAGCACGCAAAGAAAGATTTTTTACTTATGTCTCCGAACCTTGGCGTACTTTGCGTCTTTGCGCGAGGCATCTTTTTTCCGGTTCCGTAAGTCAAATCCAAGCGAAAAATTTCAAATATCTTTGGCTAGAAAATTGGAAACCCTTCGGCCCGCTTATTCTGTGGAAGTCACAGCCTGCCGGATCTCGCAATTGTAGCTATTGCAACCTGGGTTTCGAGTCGTGTGCGAAATGATAGCACCGATCCAAAAAAAACAAAACAATAGAGCATTTTTCTGGATTTATCGTATGGCGGCTTCGGACGGTCAAAAAAAGCGTAAAGAGGAGACCAAAAGCAAAGAAATTCCTTGACAGCCTGCCGATGAGTGGCGCTATCATGCGCGACATGGAAAGCTGCGCCTACCTGGATATCGAAACCACCAGCCTCAGCCCGGGCAACGGAGAGTTGACGGTTGTCGGCGTGTACCGGCACAACGGGACCGAGGGGAAGATGGTCCAGTTGGTAGGCGACGAGATTTCCGACGTCAAGCTGGATGAAATCACCGAGAACGTCCAAACCCTCTACACCTACAACGGCGCGCGCTTCGATCTCCCCTACATCAAGGCGAAACTGGGCCTCGATCTCACCCAGCGCCGCGTCCACCGCGACCTCATGTACGACTGCTGGCGGAACAACCTCTATGGCGGCTTGAAGGCGGTGGAGCGACAACTCGGAATCCGGCGACAAACCGCCGGCATCGACGGACGGATGGCGGTCCAGCTCTGGTGGGATTACCAGAATAGCGGCGACGCTGCGTCGCTGGAAACCCTGCTGAAGTACAACCGCGAAGACGTGCTGAACCTGAAAATGCTGCGGAATAAATTACGTGTCTGACGGGAACCTGAGCGTGCCTCGATATCTTGCCTCCGTCTACGGCCTGGTTGCGTTCGCGATCTCTGTTGCAACGCTCCT
>JBGPGE010000142.1:0-10135 GCA_041483675.1 Binatia bacterium | reverse complement strand
GAGGGAACTGAAAGTAGGCAGCGATCCGGTCCGGCCGCAGTCGTACCAGTGATGAAGTGAAGTTCCCGACGAGGAGGGAACTGAAAGATATAGATTTCGGCTTGAGGCATCCTTTAAAGCAGGATGAAGTGAAGTTCCCGACGAGGAGGGAACTGAAAGCCGATAATCCTCGATGATTTGCGCGTTGGCCTGGGATGAAGTGAAGTTCCCGACGAGGAGGGAACTGAAAGCGACGATTCCCTCCTCTGTGCGCTCGAGCTGCAAGATGAAGTGAAGTTCCCGACGAGGAGGGAACTGAAAGGAAGATATCCAGGCAGCTCCGAAAGAAGATCACCCGGGATGAAGTGAAGTTCCCGACGAGGAGGGAACTGAAAGACCAAACGTTTGTCGCCACGCCTTTGGCCCCCGCGAGATGAAGTGAAGTTCCCGACGAGGAGGGAACTGAAAGATGCCCGGGCTCGATACCGCCTCGCACCATTGAAAACGGGTCAAGTCTGCTCTTGGCTCATCCCTGTGAATGGATCTGAGATGCCGAAAGGCGTTGAAGGCTGTGCGAGTGTAAGCTCGCGCAGCCTGCCGCTCGTCTTCTAACGAATCACCTGGGAGCGTGTACGTTGGATGGCTACATTCCCCGTCACGCCACCAGCGTAAAGAGCTTAAAGGTAAACCAGCCCAAAGCGGCGCCGGCGGGGATGAACCGAGCCAGTTCGAGATGAACAGCCAGAGGTAGCGTGTTCCCCCGCGTAGAGAAAACGGGTCGGGGTCTTTTTTGTCTGAGGCCGTACCGCGCGAGCAGGAACCGGGCCTATTTCGTCAGCCAGCGGATTTTGATGAGGTGTTCGACGGACTTGAACTCGGGATCGCCGGTCAAAACGGTTGCGGCCAGGCGTTGGGCGGTGGCAATGCAGAAGGCATCGGCATAGGAGAGCGCATGCTCGCTTTTAATTTCCGCGGCGGCCCGGACCAAGGGTTGATCCACAGGGAAAAGCTCGATCGGGAGCTGTTCGAGAAGGCGGAGCGCATCCATCGTCCTGGCAGAACCCACGCGCCGCTTGACGATGTAGAAGAATTCACCCCAATTGATCCAATTGAGAATGGCGCGGGCGCGGGCTTTATCCTGGTCGTAAAGAGCGGCCTGCACGACCTGCCAACCGGGTTCACGGTGAAAAAGACTCACCAGGGCAAAGCTATCGAGAACGATTTTTTCGCTCACGGCGCGCTTCTTCCCGGTGTTCGCGGCGAAGCTCTTGAGTTAGGGAAAACCGGCCCTTCAAAAAACCCGTGGCCGCCTGAATGGGATCGGGAGGAACCGGCGTGAGGACTAATCGTCCTTCCTCCTCGGCCAGATGGACCTTGCCGCCGGGCTTGAGCCCGAGTTTCCGGCGGAGGTGCTTGGGGACCAGAATCTGCCCCTTTTGGGTAAGCTGGGCTACGGACACAAAGTTTTCCTCCTTTGTAAGAAAAGTGTACCAAGACCGAAGAATGTAGGCAAGCGTGATGATTGGTAATTTTTCCCTCCAGCACTTTCGCTTTCACTTGGAGCCCAAAGGGACGCTACAGATGCGGGATGAAGGAGCGGAAGCGATGCGGCTTCTCTGTGCCTCTCTTGTATTTCTTTGAGGCCTGAGCCGCGTTCAATCGACTTTATCGGTTCTCAATGTTTTGCTCAGCTCTGTGGCAGCGCGCTCATATATGTCGGCGCGGGGTCCAAACGCGACGACTTCCACGGCGGCGCCCGCAATGCGGTAGATGATACGGGCCCTGGCGATCGGGTAGCTTCTCAAGCCCACCAACTCTTCCTTCAACTCTTTCCCCAGATAAGGATCGTCGGCCTGTCCTGCGCGAGGTCGAAGGGCGATCGATCTAAAGGCGGCCTTCACTTTTCGTTTCAGCTCCGGGGGCAGGTGAGGGACGAGATCGCTGACTCCTTGCGCCATCTCGATGCGGTGGCGGGTCATCTCGGATTCTTACGCGGTCTCAAAGGTTCTCCGAAGACCTCCTCAAAAGTGAACCGCCGGCCTTTGGCGAGCTGGCTCAGGCCTTGTTTAATCTCGCTCATGAGCGCGGGATTTCGTCTAATGTCCCTCGTCTCGCGCCAGCTCTCGTACTCGTCTGCGCTGATCAGCACGGCCGCGGGCCGGCCGTTACGGGTAATAACCAGCTCGCTCTCCTCTTTTTCCAACTCGGCTACGAGTCGGCTGAGATGGGCTTTCGCCTCTGAAAGGCTAAGAACGCGCGTCATGCAGGTCTCCTAGTCCGTAGACTAGAATTCAGACTAGCCTGCGCCTCGGAGGATGTCAACCGGCGGCCTGGGCGAAACTTATCGCCGGACTATCTTGCAACTTCGCGCGGCAAGAAATAATAATGGCCGCATGAATCTGGTCTGGCTCAAAGCGCCCGGGTGGGAGAAGCGGGAGGGGCTACTCCACGGTTTTCTCGGCAGGCGCGGGGGCAAGAGCGTCGGGCCGTATGCCAGCCTCAACGTTTCGTTTCGCGTGGGCGACGATCCGCAGGCCGTCAAGGACAACATCTGCGACCTGAAGCGGGAAGTCGGCGCGCACGATCTGAGAATCGTCACGATGCGGCAGGTGCACGGCGACCGGATCGTCGACGTGAAGGACAATCGTCTCAAAGAGGCCGGCGAGGCGGACGGAATGGTGACAGAAGAGCGCGGGCTGTTTCCCGCCGTGCTGACGGCGGATTGCGTGCCGATTCTGTTCGCCGTGCGCGAGCGCAAGCTCGTCGCGGTCGCGCACGCGGGCTGGCGCGGCACGCTTGCGGGCATCGCCGCGAAGATGGTGCGCCATCTGAGAGAAAGCTACGGCGTCGATTCAAACTCTATCGAAGCGGCGCTGGGACCGGCGATCGGTCCCTGCTGTTACGAGATCGGCGTCGATGTTTCACAGCCGCTCACCGAGCGGTGGGGGAG
This sequence comes from Binatia bacterium, assembly GCA_041483675.1. Classification (GTDB taxonomy): domain Bacteria; phylum Desulfobacterota; class Binatia; order UBA9968; family UBA9968; genus 2-12-FULL-60-19. The sequence continues at coordinate 7,206 of JBGPGE010000142.1, read as the reverse complement.
TCTGGCGGAGCGGTGCCTCAGGCCAGACGGCGAAAAACAATTCCTCGATCTTAGAGCGCTCAATCGCTCGATCCTCGAAGATGCCGGCGTGCCGCCGGCGCAGATCTCCGGCGTCGGCCCGTGCACTAGTTGCGCCGTCGAAGACTTCTTTTCATACCGCCGCGAAAAAAAAGAAACCGGCCGGCAGATCAGCTTTGTCGGGTGGACTTAGATACCAAGCAGCCGAGTCGTCATTCCGGCCAAGCTGGCGTCAGCCAGCGCGAGCCGGAATCCATACCCCCTCTTTGTCTCCCCCTTAGCAAGGGGGAGATTTAGTGGGGGTTCTGGATTCCCGCTTTCGCGGGAAAGACGGACGAGAGGTCTTTCGGATAAGCGCAACTTGCATTCTCAAAAAAGCCTCGGACGAAGGTCTTGGAAAATTTACACGGCGTTGACCGAATACGCGCTGCGAAGTATGGTGGCGGCAAAAGGAACTGTCCCGTGCAACGGAACCAACACTACGATCAACTTCTGGATCGGATCGAACAAGAGCGCGGCGAGCTGGTCGAGCTCTGCCTCAAGCTGGGCAACACGCCGAGCTACCACGCCAAAGAGAGAAAAGCCGGTGAGCTGGTGGTGGAGTGGTTCAAAGATTGCGGCATTGCCGCCTCGCTGCAATTCATCACCGACGAGAGCGTCAATGCCGTGGCAACAATGCCGGGGAGCGGCGACGGGACCAGCCTGATCCTCAACGCTCATATGGATACGGGACCCGATCTGGGACCGGATGCCACGGAATCCGACAAAAAAATCGACACCGCGTGGACCGAGGGAGAACTCATCTTCGGCCGGGGAGTGATCAACGACAAGGCGCAGCTCTCAGCCTTCATGATCGCGGCGCGGGCGATCAAGAACTCCGGCATCCGCCTGCGCGGCGATCTCACGATTACCGCCGTGGCTTTCGAAACCGGCGCGCCTTCGATCGACAAAACCCAGGGCGTCAACTATCCCGGCGAGGGATTCGGAACGAAATGGGTCGTGGACCGGGGTGTCACCGCGGACTACGCGCTTGTCGGCGAGACTTCGGGCTTCGGCATCGTCCGAGCGGAATGCGGCGCCGTCTGGCTCAAAGTGCGCGTGAAGGGGAGGGAAGTTTACACGCCCCGCTTCGAGCGCGGCTCCTCCATCCACGAAAATCCCAACGCCTTCGCCAAGGCGGCGCACGTGATTTTCGCGCTGGAGGAATGGGCCGCGCAATACCAGCAAAAAGAAAAGCTGGAGTTCGAGGGCGGCACGATCGTCCCCAGGGCGCAGATCATGAACGTCCGCGGCAACGACGAGATCAGCCAGGCGAGCCCCTTCTGCGACATCTATATGGACATCCGGCTGGTTCCCGGCAAGAAGCCCGAAGCTGTAAAAAAAGAGGTCGAGCGGGTGGTACGCGGTCTGGGCTTCGACTATGAAATCTCCGCGTTTCAATATTCGCGCGGCCATATCGCCGAAAACGCCGGGCCGCTGATCGGCGCGATCGAGGAGGCGCACCGCTACGTTTTCGGAACCGAGCCGCCGCTGCCCCCCTCGGCGGAGGTGAGCATGTGGCGCGATCTCAACGTCTTCAACGAGGTCGGCATCCCGTCGGTCTGCTACGGCCCGCCGCGGCAGAAAGACCCGTACAGCGGCGCGGGAAATCGCGCGATGAAGATAGCGGATATGGTCGCGGCGACGAAGGTGTATGCGCTCACGGCGCTCACGGTGTGCGGAATGGAATGAGGAAAATCATGAATTATAAATTTTGAATCGAACGACCTGCAGCAACCTGCGGGGTAGCAGAACTCGGCGACGCGATTTGTCTTAAAGTCGTCACCCCCGAATGTTTCTATCGGGGGTCCAGCTCCAAACCCGCCTGGATTCCCGCTTAAAGCATGCGGGAATGACGGACTTCGGATCGGCAATTGACTTATCGCAGCAGGCTACGGGGAATCGACCCACACACGATTGAAGACTGGAAAATTTGTAAGCGACTAGTGGAGGGCAAATTATGGCGATCAAGATAAAGAGAACCGGCCATCTGGTATTGCGGGTCAAGGATCTTGAGCGGTCGAGAAAATTTTTTACGGAAGTTCTGGGATTGCCCCAGGTCGGCGACAACGGCAAGGGAATGCTCTTTTTCAGCCCCGACGTCGAGGCGAACCATCATATGCTGGCGATCCGCCAGGCCAAAGAGGGGGCGGCGATGCCCGATCCCGAGCAGGTGGGCATGGAGCACGTGGCCTACGAGCTTGGCTCCTTCGCCGATCTGCAAGAGGCCTACCGGATTTTCAAAGAGCACAACGTGAAGCTTCACCACGTGGTGTTTCACGGCATCACCAAGAGCATTTACTTCTTCGATCCCGACGGCAACATGCTGGAGGTTTACTGCAACGTGCCGCCGGAGGTTTACCGCCAGACGGTGGCGAATCCCTACGGGCTTTACGGCGATATCCGCGACGAGTTGGATGGAAAAGTTCCGCAAAAGCCAGGCACCGTGGCGCCGTAACTCCATTTTGGATTTTGGATTGCCGATTTTCGATTAATCTAAAATCCAAAATCTAAAATCGAAAATTGCGACCGGAGGTCCTTGATGGAACCGCTACCGCGAGGCGCTAACTTTCAACGCTGCAAGCTGCTCTGGGAGATCGGTCTGCATATCGCCGGCGATCCGGCCACGCCGTACTACGGCAACCGCAACATGTGCATCGCCGTCGGCGGCGGTTCGGGCGAGAACTTTCGCCCGTGGCTCCGCATGGCGACCGGTGCGCCGCACCTGGCCCACGCCGTCTGCCGCGGCGAGCTGGAGATGTCGATGGTCAATCCCTCCGGCTTGCTCACGCAGGCCTACCGCGGCACGGGGCTCTTTCCCGAGCCGCTGCCGGTGCGCGTCCTCGCCGTTTATCCTTCGTGGGACCGCTTTGTCTACGTCATCCACCCGCGCACGGGGCTGACCTCTTGGAGCGAGGTCAAGGAGAGACGTTATCCGCTCCGGCTCTCGATCCGCGAAGATCCCCACCACTCGACGCGCGTCCTGGTGGATCAGACGCTCGCCGCCTACGGCTTCACGCTGGCCGATCTCGAATCGTGGGGCGGAACTTTCCAGCTCAACGGCGGGCCGGGAGACCGGAGACGGCTCGATGCGCTCGGCGCGGGGACGATCGACGCCGTGTTCGACGAGGGGCTGCCGCTCTGGTTCGATGCGGCGCTGGCGGCGGGCATGGAGCCGATCCCGCTCGACGAGCCGGCGTTTACAAAATTACAGGCGATCGGGTGGCGCCGGGTCGTCATCCCGGCCGGCCGCTTTCCCCACTTAAAGAGCGACTATGCCTGCCTCGACTACGGCGGCTGGCCGCTCTACACGCGCGCGTCGCTGCCGGATGAGGACGCCTACAAAGTTTGCGCCGCGATCCACGCGCGGCGCGACGAGATCTACTGGGAGGATTCTTACGCCGGCAGCGCGCAGCTCGGACAAGACACCGAGGCGACACCGCTGGATGTCCCGCTCCATCCGGGCGCCGCGAAGTGGCACCGGGAGCAGGGCTTCAAGGTTTGACGGATCAGGGACTGGCTACTTTTTCGTATATTATCGTGGATAGCACGGTCTGAGTTGCGGCAAAAAAGTAGCCGGTCCCCTTTAGCAGGTTTCGGATTCGGCCTCTACTTTCTTCTCCACGGCGGCTAGAGATCCCGCTACCAGCAGCAACAAATCTCGCTCATACTCGGCCCGGTTTTCCCTCGCCGCGACCCAGAGCCACCAAAACAGCAACAGGACGAAGACGGCGAGCGCGCCGGCGCCGCGCAAAAAAAGCTCCCCATGGGCGTCAGGCAGCTTTATCCACGCAAGGAAGATCACCGAAGGCGTCGCGATCAACAGCGCGAAGGCCGTATTGATCTGAAACTCGTACCAGGAGAAATAACTCTCCCAGAGATAGTTGAGACGCTGCAGCGAGATGACCGGGAGGTAAAAATATTCCAGGGATTCGCGGCTGGGGTAGTCGGCTCGATCGAAAGTCTTCCCCGGCTCCGCGAGATACGACGATATCTTTCTCCACAGATCGTCCGACAGCTTCTGTCGCAATTTCGGAAAGACATCGGGCTTGAGTCGCCGTTGGACCTCGCGACGCATCGCGCCGTTGAAGAAAAACCATACCCAGGTATTGAGGAGAAAGCCCAAAATCAGGCTCAACGGGACGAGACTCGCCGTGAAGGCGGTCAACCACTTCTCGTTCGCCAACATCGCGAGGAGCGACTTTTCCGGACCGGATCTCCAACCATAGAGAGCTTCAAGCAGCAGGACCAAACCCGCGGTCAGGATCGAGCCCGGGAGGATGGTTTTGATAATTTTGCCGAAGGAGAATGCGCTGAACACTCGACCTCCGCTGAATCCGATCCGACCGGCCGACGGATCACGCCGTGGATAAAAGAAATTCCGCGTCGAGCCGAGAGCCGCTGCCGGCTTCCTTGGCCAGCCGGACGAAGGCCCGGAGCTTCTCCGGGGATTTGCTCCCGTCCGGATTCTCCACTCCCGAATTCACGTCCACAGCGTAGGGCAAGACGGTGGCGATGGCGGCGCGGACGTTGTCCGGATTGAGGCCGCCCGACATAATGACCGGCCTGTTTGTCTGTTTGACGATGCTTGCGCTGATCGACCAATCGTGGGTGAGGCCGGTGCCGCCGATGCGGGTGTCGGTCTTGGTGTCCAGCAGGATCGCGTCCGCCCAACGGGCGGCCTCAGCGGCCAGGGAGAGCGAGGTTGTATCCACCACGTGCACCGCCTTGATTACCCGCAGGTGAGGCGCCTTCTCTCGTAAGGCGGGAATCTTTTCCGGCGGAAACTCCCCGTGGAGTTGCACGGTGCTGCAGGCGATCTCTTGGCACATCTCAACGACCCAGCCGGGCTCCGTTCGATGGGTTACAAGGACTGAAGAAACAAAGGGTGGAAGGGACGCAATGATCTTTTTTGCGGCGGAGGGCTCGATGGCGTCGTCCGTGCGATAGTCGAGACCGATCAGGAAGCCAACCGCGTCCGCCCCGCACGACAGGGCCAGTCTCGCCTCTTCAAGGTTCGTGATGCCGCAGATTTTGACTCGCATACCGGGCTCCGGCTCTGAAAGGCAGCCCGACTATAACAGAGCGTCCGGGTGAAGCCAACATTACTCTCCGCGCTTACCAGTTCGCCTTGCCCATCGCCCAGCGGTCGAGACTGGCGAGATATTCGCGAAACAGCACCATGCGCATCGCCACCGCGCGGCGGACTCGGTCCTGCCGGTCCGGCGTGGTCGCGTACTGCTTCAGAAACTTTTGCGGGATGCTGCCGTGCTCCGCCTCGTCCTCGGTGATCCGGCGATAGGGCTGCTTGATCCACTCCGGCACGGCGGGCGACTTCAAGCACATCTGGATCAGGTAATAGGCCACGGTCTCGCCGGCGAGAGACAGGCCGGCGACCCGCTCGCAGGTGTCGTTCAAGCCTTCCATCGCGTTAAACATCGCGATCTGCGCCGGCAGCGGCTTGTAATCGAAGGGGTTGTAACCAAGCTCCTGAATTCTTTTCGACAAAAGCCCCGCGTGGGTCATCTCCTCGTGCGCCGACTCGGCCATCGTCGCCTTGACGTCCAATTCCGGAGTCGTCTTGAGCCACGCGCCGTAGAGATCCGCCGCCCTGAGCTCGTTGAACAGCCGGCTTTTCATCACCCGGATCCGTTCTTCGTCGCTCTTGAGCGGGATGTAGCTGTAGGCCGGGGGTTGAGCGTCCAGAGTCTTGCAGAACGCCTGAACCGGCTCCAGCAGCTCCTGGACGAATTGTTCGGTGGTCATAGGTTGCTCCTTTCTATTCTTTGGAAGTTCTCCGCTCAATTTCGCGCAATGATTTATCCAGCTTCTCCTCCAGATCGCCCACATCAAAGCCGATTGCGCGCGCGCCGTCAAGAATGGCGAGACAGATCGTCACGAGGTCGAGACACTCCTTAGGCGGCGGTTCGTCGGGATGGACGTAGAGAGTGTGCTCGATTCTCCCCTCCAGCGTCTGAAAATCCTGGAGGCAGGCGACCGGCGGGAGATCGGGCAAGGGACCGGTGTTTATCGTCGAGGGCGCAAAGGCGACGCCCCCGGGATCGACCAGCGCGATCTGGTTGCCATCCTCGAAGAGCAGAACGAGATACGCGTCGTTTGTCTCCGGATGAACTTTCTCCTCGAATGCCGTCACCTCGCCCCACGCAAGACGAACGCTCTTGCCGGAAGCGACGTCCAGGAGCGCGCCGTTTTCTTCGTCGTAGAGCGCGGCGTGGCGATGGCGTTCAATCCATTGTCGCACCTTGGCCTTGGCCCGGTCGAGGGTTTCGAGCATCGGCCGATTTTAGCATCTCCGGCCGAGATTGACATAGTGCTGCGACATCGGATATTTTTCGTCTTCGAAGATCGTCGGTTCGGGTATCGGGGGATTCCACATGGAGATGATGCCGGCGGAACGGTTATTTCAAATGATCACCGGTTTCGCCGTTTCGCGGGCGGTCTACGTTGCGGCGCGGCTTGGCATTGCCGACTTGCTGAAAGACGGATCGAAGGGAACTGACGAGCTGGCAAAGTCTGCCGGAATGGACAGTGCCGCTCTCTTCCGTTTGCTGCGTTTTTTGGCCGGTCAAGGCGTCTTTGCCGAATGCGACGACGGCCGCTTCAAGCTGACGCCGCTTGGCGAGTGTCTTCAAACGGGGGCGCCGGGTTCGATGCGCGACCGGGCTATCTTCTGGGGCGAAGAGTGGGTCTGGCGGCCGTGGGGAGAGCTGCTCTACAGCGTGAAGACGGGCCTGCCCGCCTTCGACCATATCTACAGCGTCGGGGCCTTCGATTATCTGGCGCAGAACCCCGCAGCCGCGGAAATCTTTCACGAAACCATGAAAGCCTTGGCTTAGAGAGAAGAGATATATCGATGTCCGAAAACACCGCACAGACCGACCATATCCGTGAACTCCCATTGTCACAGCAACTCCTGTGGATGACCCAGGGGTATATTCTTTCGCAGGTTGTCCATGTAATCGCGAAGCTGGGCATCGCTGATTATCTGGCAGATGGTCCGCAGACAAGCCAGGCACTGGCACAGGCCACGGCGACAGATCCCGATGCCCTTTACCGATTATTACTTACCGGTGCAGCTTTTGGTCTGCTGGAAGAGGCGGAATCGCACACTTTCACCCTAAGACCACT
>JBGPGE010000141.1:0-10269 GCA_041483675.1 Binatia bacterium | reverse complement strand
GTGATGGAGCGAGGGGTGAAAACCGAGTTTGTAGAGCATTCCATGCTCATCTTTTCATCCTCTGTGCTCAACTACCCTCTGAAATCATCTTTCCAACGTCAAGTTTCTTGTCCTCAAGTGCATTTTTCAGCAGCCTGCTAGACGTTGGCCTGGTTTGCCTGTCGGATCACCCCACATGTCGATAGTGTCCCCTGGCTTCGGTAACGACTTCAGATTCTTAGCGTCGATGGTGAACGTTTTGCCTTTGGCCATGACGGTGATGGTCTTGGCACTGTTGTTGACCTCCAGGACCTTGACTTTCGTCAGTTGAGGAGTGGCCTTGTCGAGCCTCTTCTCTCCTGTTGCGGGTTGCTTCGTCTCAACGCCCGTGGGTGGGGTCTGCTGCTTGTCCTTTTGCTGCGCGACACCCAAACCGGTAAAGGCCGCCAGGGCTACGAGAGCTAAAGCCGGAGTTAGTAATTTCTTCATGGTGGTACTCCTTTCTCGTTGAATGGTTAGTTGATGTTCCTCTTTACGGAGCTAAAGTTCTTAGCCTACATCGGGGGTCCCGGTGTAGGTCGCACTGAAACATTTGCTCATTTCATGTCTATTAAGTGAGCCGTTTAGGCCGCGCCGTTGCTGGCCGCATTTCCCAAACGGCTCTACACGACTTCCAAGATTACTTGTTGAACTGTATCGCTCACTTGCGACTCAAAAGTCAAGCCACGTTTTCCGGCAATTGCTGCCGGTGTGGCGGCCTGATGGTTGCAGACTCGATCTTCGGTGAATTCGTTTCGTGAGATGAGGAAGGCGCGCTGCTCAACCCTCCTTCAGGCGAAAAAGAACCCGTGGAAATGGTGCACTGCCATCTTGAAAAAGCCCCAGTAGGCCAAGCTGTAGCTGAAAGCAAGGAACAGAATGACCGCGATCGCCCACTCCACCCGGCGCGGCAGGCGCGCCAGAGACCACAGGTCGGCCGCGATCAGCGCCAGTATCGTCAGCACCGGCAGCGAGTAGCGGACAAAACTCACAAAGTTGGCGCCGGCGGTCGCCGAAGCTGAGATGTAAAAGAGGCCCAGCGCCAGGTACAGAGCCGAAAGCCGCGCGCTCTGACGCTCCGCGCTCTGTTCCCGACTCCTTCGATGAAGAGCCACTTCCGCCGCGATCACCGCCAGCAGCGCGAGCGCGCAAATCATGACGGCTCCGGCATTTCGCCCGCTCCACCGGTAGCTCAAGAGATGCAAGGGAAACAGGTAGTCCGCGCCAAGGCCCCAACCGATTCGCTGCGTCTCGAAGTAGAGGTTCCATTGACCGAACTGAAGCTGGCAGAAAACGAGAAAAGCAAATCCACCCGCAGCCGCAACCGCGGATAGCAGGAAGTCTTTGCCCAGCGTCCGGCCTGACACATTTTGCGTCAGCAACGAGAAGACGAGGGTGCGAACCGCGGGATATCCCGCCAGCGGAATTCCCACGATACGCGTGGCGGACATGATGAAGCCGTGCAAAGCCGCCAGCGCCGCGGCGATCCTACAAACACTTTCTTTAGAGCGTGCGCGCTCCGACCAGTAGACGTAGCCGAGAAGCGCCATCAGGAACAGGGATTCGCTGTATCCGGCCACCAGGTAGAGAGCAGCCGGATGCGCGAAGATCGCGAACGCGGCGAAGGCTGTCACCCAGGGACGGCTACCCCGGCTCGCGAGCAAGGCAAGAAGGTACCACCAGAACCCAACGGCGGCGAGCCACGAGGCGAGCAACACAGCCATGGGCCAACTCACCCCTGTGACCGCCCGCACGGCACGCGCCGCGAGGGGCGTCGCCGGGAAGAAAGCGACATTGGCCTGATCGGGGCTCAGTGGCGCGGGCGGAAGCGTGCTGCGGTATCCTTCCTCGGCGATATGCCAATACCACAGGCAATCCCAGACGCAGAGCTTTTCCAGGGGATTTGTTCCGTCCGCGATCAGCCTCTCTCTCGCCCGGAGTGCCGGCGGCGTGCCCGGGATTCTCGACTGCCAGCCCTCGCCGGTCGCCAACAGGGCAAACGAAATCTGGAAAACCGTGATAGCCAGAGCGACCGGCAGCTTCCATCCGAGGCGCGCCTTGGCGGCGGCAAACAATCGGTCAGGCGGTAACTTCACGCTCCCGCCTTGATCGTCGAAGTTCGCGGCGCGCTGGGTTCACAGTACTCAGCGTCGATGTTCACCAGCCACGGATCGTACCGGCCCAGTCCCAGCGCCGTCCTGGCCGCGAGCAGCCCCGTGTAGATCGCGTGATCCTGATTATTATACTTAAACATTCCCGACCTCCCTATCGGCGTCAGGTTCTCAATCCGGTCGAGCCACGCTTTGATCGTTCCGATGTGCCGCTGGAATCCGGTCTCGATCACCGGATAAGCCTTTTGACTGCGTACCACGAATCCCGAAAGCAACCGGCCGGTTTTAGCGAGGTTCATCTGCTCGAGTTCTTGCACGGCGAGTGTGACCAGTTCCGCGTCCGATAGATTCCAGACCTCGTCGCCCTTAAAGGTGAAGTACTCGACCGTCAGCGGGCTGATGCCGGCGCGGTCGGCCATGTCCGGCGAGAAGTTACAGTGGTTGACCACTCGCGCCATCCGCACCCGGTCGCTATGCACATAAATCCAGTTGTCGGGAAAGGTTTCGCCGGCCAGTTTCAGATGGACTCCGATGTGATCGCGATAGGACAGGCTCCGACAGGCTTTCAAAACCTCATCCGGCGGCGCGGGGCGCATCATCTCGACCATCTCGGTCAGCGGCGCGCTCGACATGAAATGCTTCGCCTCGATCATCTCCTCGTTGCCGACCTCGTCCACGGCAATGACGCCGCGGACGCGCAGGCCTTCGCGGAAAATGGTCTTCACCTGCCTGCCGGTCAGGATCGAACTGCCCCGCGCTTCAATGAGCGCCGCCATTTTTTCATAGAATTGCCCGGCGCCGAGCCTGGGGAACATAAACTCATCGACCAGGGTTTTTACCGTCTTGCCGTTCGCCAGCCCCAGAGTATTGCCGATCGCATTCCAGACCGCCGTGCCCAGAGACATCCCTTTGATGCGCTGTCCGGCCCAGTCGGCGCTGATCTTCGCGCAGGGGATACCCCAGACTTTCTCGGTATAGGTTTTGAAAAAGGTCCGAAAGAGCTGTGCGCCGAACCGGTTTGTGACCCACTGCTCAAAATCCTCCGGTGTTTGCGGAGCGATCTTCTGTCGAAACTGGGCCAATAGATAGCTGCTGAAGATGGAGGCTGAAGCGCCGACGCCGACACCGAAGAGCGCGTTGAGCGGCGTGAGTGGATAATCGAAGAATCTATTATTGTAGAGGATGCGCGTCAGCCGGGGGACGCGAATGATATCCTCGGCCACGACATCCATGAAAAGCCGATTGACTTCTTCGTTCTTGGTGAAGAAGCGGTGCGGTCCGATGTCAAACCGGCATCCGTCGTGCGTTACGGTGCGCGAAAGTCCGCCGACCTGATGCAGCCGTTCGAGGACGGCGACTCCGGCCCCGTTCCCTGACATTTCATGGGCGGCGGCCAAGCCGGCGGGCCCGGCGCCGATAATTAACGCATCGAGCATGGCGTTTCACATCAGTGGCAAGGCCTGCCGCTCATTCCGGCTGAAACGGAGTCAGGCGATCCCGGCCGCGTCGGTAGTTGCGCTGGCTCTGATCAGGATTGCGATTCACGAACGGGCGGTGGTACATCGGATGGCGCAGGCTGCGCACTTCGTGCTCAAGCTCGTGGAGCTTCTCGCCGGTTTCGGGATAGATAATAGCTTGAAAGCGGAACTGGTGGTTTCGCACATCCTCCGTGATGAGGTTGCGGCTCTTCAAGAACTGATACGGTCCGGAGAAATTCGCCACGTAGATCGCGATGTGATGGCCGTCATATGGCGGAAGCTCTTCGTCGCTCTCACGGAAGAGCAGCCACTGGTTGCGGCCGATATTGACGCGCGCCACGAAAAGTTTTCCCTCGGGTTCGACTGCCGACGGCGCGCGCAGCACTTCCCGATAAAATGCGGCGATGCCTTTTGCCGCGCCCGGCCTTACGCGAAATTCAACATACGTCATTCCCAGCGCCATGTCGCCGAACTTGGGCGCCGACGGGTAGCAGCGGAACTCATTGCCCCATGGGCACGTGACCGCAACGCAGTCGCTCTCCGCGCGCCAGGAAAACTGAGTGCTTTTCAGCTGTTCTTCCACACTCTTTAAACGCTCCTGCAACCGCTCAAGGTCAGGCAGCACCAATCCGATATGGCCGGGAACGCGCTGGGGATCGCCGGTCGGCAGGTGAAACTCCTGCTCGCCCAGGTTTACCCACATGTTTCGTAGGCCGACGTTCAGGTAGGGATCGCGAGTGAACCCAAGGCCGACAATATAAAAGAGCGTCGCCGACGCCTGGTCCGGTATCTGCACGTTGACGTGCTCCAGCAAGACGATGTTGCCAACGTCTTCTTGCGTGTAGCCTTGGGTTTTTCCCATAGACGCTTTCAAAAGCTTCTAGGTTAGAGCACTGCCGGCTTTTACTAAGTCGATGACCCGCCGGCCTGCCAAGTCGATCACCGCAACTTCATCCGTCATCTCACAGCCTATGAAGGCGCAGTCGCCGTTGGGGTCGAAAGCGATATGCGCGGGGGCTCCGCCGACTTCGAGTTGCTTTACCACCTTATGATTCTTCGTATCCGCCAGGCAGACACTCGCCTCTCCCGTGTTGGAGATGACGATCCAGCGGCCATCGGGACTGATGGCAAAAAAATGAGGATAGATGCCGACCGGTATTCGAGCAACGGGTTGATGGTTGCGCGTGTCCCAGACAGTTAGATCGTCGGACGCGAAGTTCGCCGCATACCCGAATCGTGCGTCTCGGTCGAGAGCGGGAAGGTGGGTAGCCGCGCCTGCTGGAATGGTGGCGATCACCTCGTGGGTTTTTGTGTCTACTACCGAGACGTCGTCGGAGAGCGTATTGGCAACGTATGCGTGGCGGCTGTCGGGACTAAAGGCGATGTGGCCGGGACCCAAGCCGACAGGCACTGCGCCGATAACGGACTGCTTCTGAGCGTCGATGATTGTTACCGTGTGTGAAGCGGAGTTCGGCTGGTAGGCCCATCGCCCGTCGGGCGACACGGCGATGTCATGCGGCGCTTTTTCCACTGCGAGCGTCGCCACCAGCTTACCGTCTTCGACAACAGTCACCGTCTCATCGGGGCCGCTCGGCAAGTAAACTCTGTCTTTGGCCGGCGCTATGCAGGGGAGGAGCGGCCGTGTTCCAGTGGGGACGGTGGCTGCGACGATGTCCTTCCCGGTATCCACCGCCGTGACATCGTTGGAGCCTGCGTTGGCGACGTAGACACGGCGACCATCGCGGGAAACTTCCAGGTGAGACGGCTCTTTGCCGACAGCGATGTGCCGGATAACTTTCCGGGTTGAGGCGTCGATGACCGCTACGCGATCGTCTGTCGTGTTGGTGTAGATGCGGCCGTCAGGGTGCGAGACGACGGAGTGCGCGCCGCGCCGGCCAAGCCTCGGTGTCGAGCCATCCGGCGTTAGAACCAATACCGTGGAAGAATTTTCCCGCTCCAGCGAAACCCGGTATCCGCTCTCGAGCATCGAGATGTAAAGCCGCGCAGGTCTGTCCTCGACATACGCCCGCACGACCGCGCCTCGGCCCCGCCGCGCGACATATTGCTCGCGCAGGATCGCCGACTGCCGATCCACTGGCGTTTCTCTGAGGTCGAGGCGGATCGTCTCCATATTGTCGTTCCGGATTGGGCCGGTTGGCATCAGCAGGGAAATATTTGTTACTCCAGCTTATAAGGAACCTGGATCGGGCCGTAGCCCTGCCAGTATCTTTTGTTGACCGGGTCGTAGCGCCCCTGGAGAAATCCTCCCGCTTTTTCGGCGCGAATGATGATGGCAACGGTCCGCTCTTCGCCGCTGGCCTCGGCATGAATTTCGTACGGGCGGACCAGGTCCACTTCACCGGGACCGGCGCGCAGCTTGCTGACGCCGCGAATCTCGGCGTAGTCCGGCTTCGACCCGTCATCGAGCCGCTCGTAACGCGCGATGGTCTCCGTGCCGTCGAGCACTCCGTACAAAGTCCAGTTATGGGCATGATCGTGGATTTGGGTGCGCGTGTGCGGCGCCTTGGTGAGTCCGTTTACGACGAACCCGAAGTCGCGATCTTCGTAGAATAAGAGGTTTTCCGCACGCTCTTTATGGGCGCACTCCGGCCACTGCCTGGACGATTCCTGTATTTGTGGGTCGGCCAGCAACTCGCGGAGCAGCGGCGCGAGCTGCTCCCAACGTTTGCCTAAATCTTTTTCTTCGGCGAAAAGCTTGCGCGTTGACGCGATGAGGCGGCTAAAAGCCGAATCGGTTTTCGGAGCCATAAAAACCTCCCCTGGCCTTAGAATGCTCCGGGTATGGCTCCTTTTAGTCCCTGCAGCGTATCGGCGTCAAGGCACAAACTTTCGATTTTGGATTAATGTCGCTCTCTGGGATCGTTGAAATCCCTCGTCCCCCGATCGACTAGGGGGCAGGCTTTCGGCGAAGCAAGTTTCGGCGAAATGTGAGCGCAGCGAAGATGAGCAGTATTTGCGCCAACAAGGGGAAATAACATCGTCATGCCCGCGCAGGCGGGCATCCAGGTTGTTCTACGCGAGAACTGGATTCCCGCTTTCGCGGGAATGACGGTAGGGGGGAATTTGCGGTCGGCTTCAAGCCGACATCTTTTAAATCTCTCAGCTTACAGCCGAGGGTTGTTTAATCGAAAATCGGCCCATTCGACTCGCTCAGGGTGGTGAGGGTCTCGAACCACAATCAAAAATCTAAAATGGCCGGTGGGGATTCCTTGGATGCGCGGGGTTTAGGTTCCGACGTTCCAGGAAGAAAGATAGGTCTCTTGCTCTTTAGAGAGTTTATCGATGCGGATCCCCATGCTGGTGAGCTTGAGACTCGCGACCCAGTCCTCGACCGCTTTGGGGACGTTGTAAACTTGCGGGGTGAGTTTCCTACGGTTCTTGACCGCCCATTCGGAGGCGAGCGCCTGAGTGGCAAAGCTCATGTCCATGACGGAAGCGGGGTGACCCTCCGCGGCGGCCAGGTTGACTAATCGGCCTTCGCCCAGGAGGTAGATCTTTTTTCCGCCCCTGAGCGTGTAGGCGTCCACGCAGTGGCGGACGTTCTTTTCTTCCTTAACCGCCATTTTTTTCAGCGCCTTCAAGTCGATCTCGATGTCGAAATGGCCCGAGTTGCAGATCACCGCGCCGTCTTTCATGAGCTTGAGGTGATCTCCGCCGATCACGTGCATGTCGCCGGTCAAGGTGATGAACAGATCGCCGATCTTGGCGGCTTCTCTCATCGCCATCACCTCGAACCCATCCATCGCCGCCTCCAGCGCGCGGATCGGGTCCACTTCGGTCACGATGACTTTGGAACCCATGCCGCGCGCGCGTGAAGCGACGCCTTTGCCGCACCAGCCATAGCCCGCGACCACGACTCTCTTGCCGGCCAGCAGCATGTCCGTAGCCCGGATAACGCCGTCGATGGTCGATTGCCCGGTGCCGTAGCGGTTGTCGAAGAGATGTTTCGTGCTGGCGTCGTTCACGGCGATCACGGGAATCTTGAGCTGTCGATCCGCCGCCATGGCGCGCAGCCGGATGACGCCCGTCGTCGTTTCTTCCATGCTGGCGATCACTTTCGGCGTGAGATGGGCGTAATCCTTGTGCAGCATGGAGACGAGATCGGCGCCGTCGTCCATGGTGATGACCGGCGCGTGGTCGAGCGCCGCCCGGAGATGGCGATAATAGGTTTTGTGATTTTCACCCTTGATGGCGAAGGTCGGGATGCGATCGTGCTTGGTCAAGCTCGCTGCTACGTCGTCCTGAGTCGAGAGCGGATTCGACGCGCAGAGGACAACTTGCGCTCCGCCGGCCTTCAAAGCCTGGACCAGGTTGGCGGTTTCCGCCGTGACGTGGAGACAGGCCGAAAAGCGCAGCCCCTGAAACGGTCGCTCTTTTTGAAACCGCTCGCGCACCCGCCTGAGCACCGGCATATCCTGGCTCGCCCAGACAATCCGTTTTCTTCCCTGCTCGGCCAACGCCAGGCTCTTCACATCGTAGTTCTTTCCTGCCATGACTAAACCTTCCCCCCCGCCCGAACCTTGCTACGGTCTTCCTGCGGCTTTTTTCAACGCTTCGACCTGGTCGGTTTTCTCCCAGGTAAAATAGCCGTTTTCAGGCGTGCGGCCGAAATGGCCGTAGGCTGCGGTCGCGCGGTAGATGGGATGTTTGAGATCGAGGGTCTGGATAATTCCTTTGGGCGTGAGATTGAAAACTTCCCTGACGATGCGCGCCAGCTCATGTTCGGGAATCGCCCCGGTATCGAAGGTATCGACCGCGATCGACACAGGCTCGGCGACGCCGATCACGTAGGCCAATTGGACTTCGCATTTGCGCGCGAGCTTGGCGGCGACGATGTTTTTGGCGATGTAGCGGCCCATGTAAGCGGCGCTGCGATCGACCTTCGAAGGGTCCTTTCCCGAAAATGCGCCGCCGCCGTGGCGTCCCATGCCGCCGTAGGTGTCCACGATGATCTTGCGGCCCGTGAGACCGCAATCGCCCTGCGGCCCTCCCACGACGAACCGGCCGGTGGGGTTGACGTGATAGACCGTATTTTTGTCGAGATACTGCGCGGGAATAACCGCGCGGATCACGCCGTCGATCACCGTCTCGCGGAGTTTTTCGTAGGCGACTTCCGGTGAATGCTGCGTCGAAATCACGACGCTCGGAACCCGCACGGGTCTGCCGTCGCGGTATTCCACGGTCACCTGAGACTTGCTGTCGGGCCGGATGAATGGAGCTTCGCCGCCTTTGCGGATCTTGGCCAGATACTTGACCAGGCTATGCGCCATCTGGATCGGAAAGGGCATCAGCTCGGGCGTCTCGTCGCAGGCGTAACCGAACATCATTCCCTGGTCGCCGGCGCCCTGCTCCTTGTGCAGCCCCTCTCCCTCGCTCACTCCCTGAGAGATGTCGGGCGATTGCTGTTCCACGGCGACGATGATCGCGCAGGTATTCCCGTCGAAGCCCATCGCCGAGTCGGTGTAGCCGATGTCACGGACGACTTCGCGGACGATTTCGCTGTAACTCACCTTGGCCTTGCTCGTGATCTCTCCCGCGACCACGACCATACCGGTCTTGGTGAGGGATTCACAAGCGACGCGGCTGTCCGGGTCGCCGCTTAGATGAGCGTCGAGAATCGCATCCGAGATCTGATCGCACATCTTATCCGGATGGCCCTCCGAAACAGATTCGGAAGTGAATAAAAAATCCTTGGCCGCCATTACGTTTACCTCCTGCAATGCACCCGACGAACAAAACGAATCTTATCCGTATATAGGATAGACGCGCGGGAATCAACTTATATCGAACACGGGGTTTGAATCCCCGTGTTCGACCAAAGGGGAGAGCTACCGCTGCTCCCCTTTGGAAACCCCATCGGTTTTGTGCCCGCCTCAAGAGGCGGGGTTTACATTATTAGTCGTTTTCGAAGAACCTCTTGTCTATGAGCTTTTCGACGGCGCGCAGCGCCTCTTCGGCGTCGGTGCCTTTGGCCTCGACATGGATCTTGCTCCCCTGCGTGGCCGCGAGCGTCAGCACGCCCATAATGCTCCTAGCGTCCACCTCCTGGCCGTCTTTGGAGATCTTCACCTCGGCCTCAAAGCGGTTGACGGTCTGGACCAAAAGGGCCGCCGCGCGGGCATGGAGCCCCAGCTTGTTTTTGATTTCGATTTTTTTGGCTGCGTTGGCCATTTGACTATTCCAACTTCAATGCAAAATGAAAATTGCAAAAGCTAAAAGTCAAATTTTGGGATCTCTTAAGGCTGCTTTGCATTTTTCAATCTGTTCGGGTCGATTCCCCGCAGCTTGCTGCGTAATGGCGATTCCAAGTCTTCTCAAGGTCTGTCATTCCCGCATGCTTTTAGCGGGAATCCAGGCGAAACTCGGACTGGACCCCCGACCCATTCGACGTGGCTCAGGGTCGTGGTGAGCAGCACAGTCGAACCCCGATAAAAACATTCGGGGGTGACAACTTTGGGGAAAATTATCATAAAGTTTTTCGATACCCCGCAGCTTGCTGCGGGGTAGTTCATTTCGAGATGCGCAATCTTGGCCCGACACGGACGGATCGGCGTCATAACAACTGGCAGGAGGTCTATATGAATGCAATGTTGTGGATTTTAGCCGGCGGAATCACCGGTTGGTTGACGGGAAAGTTGATC
>JBGPGE010000140.1:0-10292 GCA_041483675.1 Binatia bacterium | reverse complement strand
TCTCTGACCTCTCGCGAGCGAGCGGTATTGCAGCTCATTGCAGAGGGAAAAACCACCAAGGAGATTGCCCAGCTCCTCGGAATCAGCGTCAAGACCGCGGAGTCGCATCGCACAAACCTGATGAAGAAGTTGGAAATCCACGAGACCGCCGGTCTTGTGCGCTACGCCATCCGTCACGGCTTGATCCAGCCGTAAACTGCCATGCTGGAACCGGCTTCCCAAGCGCCTCCCAGAGATACCCCCGTGCCTTATCAGGTGTCTTCTCCCTCTGATTTAGGGGATTCACCCGATTGTCAGTCTTTGCCGCCCCAACTATCATCGGAAAAGCGCGCTTCGGTATCTTCCAGTAGAGGTTAATCACATGGCTGTAAGGATTGTAGCAGTGGACGATAATCAGCAGTTTCGTGAGCTAGTCAAGCGGTACCTAAAGGGCGATCCAGAATTTAGTCTGGTCGGTGAGGCATGCGATGGACAGGAAGGTGTTCGACTAACGCAGGAGCTTAGACCCGATCTCGTGCTAATGGATATTTCCATGCCGCGGGTAAATGGTCTCGCGGCGACGAAGGAGATCAAAGCCGCGCGGCCGGAGACCAGAGTTATCATTCTAAGCGTTTACAAGGAGGAAGCTTATTTCCGGGCGGCAAAGGAAGTCGGCAGCGATGGCTATATTGTCAAAGGCGAATTAACGACCACCCTTCTCCCGACGATCCGCCAGGTGATGGCCGAAGGGCAAGCGAGGCAAGCTTCATGAGCGGACATCTCGTCATATTTACCATGGATGGCCAAAGGTTCCTGGCTCCCCGCCTCCAAAGGGAAGGCCGATGAAAGCTCTGAACCCGATCGGGCTCAATCGCCTGATCCTCGCCATGCTGCTACCTCTGGTGGCATTCGTCCTGCAATCGATCTTCTGGGCTGCCATCAAGCCTTTCGCGTGGTTTCTTTTCTTTCCTGCGGTTTTTTTCAGTTCCTGGATCGGCGGCCTTCCCGGCGGGGCGATAGCCACCCTCATCTCCACGACGCTTGCCTGGTGGGCTTTTATTCCCCCGGAATACTCATTCGCGCTGGAAGATCCCTTTCAGCTCGGCTCGATCGGGTTGTTCATGGGCATGGGCTTCCTCTTCGGCTACTCCCATGAACGCATCAAGAAAGCGAACCGGGAAACCGCCGAGGCCCTGGCGGCCGTAAGCTCCGCCAAGGACCAGCTTGAAACGCGTGTGCGGGAACGGACGGCGGAGCTGGCGCAGATAAACGAGTCGTTGCGGACAAGCGAAGCGCGCATGGCCGGCATCGTCGATACTGCGATAGATGCGATCATCAGCGTGGACAGCGAGCAAAAGATTGTGCTGTTCAATGCCGGCGCCGAAGAAATATTCCGCTGCCCCGCTGGCAAGGCAATGGGGCAACCGATCGACATGTTCATTCCGCAACGATTCCGTGAACAGCACAGGCAACACGTCCAGGGTTTTGGCCAGACGGGCGTCACGTCACGCTCAATGCGCTCGCGGGGTCCCCTCAGCGGGCTGCGCGCCGATGGCGAGGAGTTTCCCATCGAGGCGTCGATTTCCCAAATCGAGGTGGCGGGGCAAAAACTTTTCACCGTCATCCTGCGCGACATCACGGAGCGCAAGCAGGCCGAGGAAAAGTTGAAAAGAGCCATGGAAGAGCTGGAGCGCAGCAACCAGGAGCTGGAGCAGTTTGCCTACGTGGCGTCGCATGACTTGCAGGAGCCTCTGCGCATGGTCTCCAGCTTCACGCAGCTTCTGGCGCGCCGCTACAAAGACAGGCTGGATGCGGACGCCGATGACTTCATCGGCTATGCCGTGAACGGCGCCAACCGGATGCAGAGATTGATCAGCGATCTGCTCATGTATTCGCGCCTGGGCACGAGGGGCAGACCTTTTGAGCCGTGTGACGTTCAATCCATCCTTGGCGAGGTGCTGGTAAACTTGCAGCCGGCCATCGCGGAAAGCCGGGCCGTCATAACCAACGACGCGCTGCCAACCGTCATGGCCGACTCCAGCCAACTGGTCCAACTGTTCCAGAACCTCATCAGCAACGCCGTCAGATTTCACGGCGACGAAGCGCCGCGCATTCACGTCGCTGCGGAGGAGAAGCCCGCCGAGTGGCTGTTCTCGGTGCGGGACAACGGTATCGGCATCGCGCCGGAATATCGCGAGCGGATCTTTGTGATCTTCCAACGACTACAACCGCAGTCTCATCAAGCAGGAACCGGAATCGGTTTGGCCATCTGCAAGCGAATTGCCGAGCGACATGGCGGCAAACTCTGGGTGGAATCGGAGCCTGGAAAAGGATCGACCTTTTACTTCACCATTTCCAAAAGGAAAGGAGAGCAAGGACTATGAACCCGGAAACTGAGGGCAAACCCATAGAAATTCTGCTCGTGGAGGATAATGCCGGCGACGTGCGCCTGGCGCAGGAAGCTTTTAAAGAAAGCAAGGTGCGGAACTCCCTATTTGTCATCGAAGATGGGGTGGAGGCGATGGCCTTTTTGCGCCGGCAGGGGAAATACGCGCAAGCTCCCCGGCCCGACCTCATCCTCCTCGATCTAAACCTGCCGAGGAAGGACGGCCGTGAGGTCCTGGCGGAGATCAAGGCGGACGACAACCTGAAACGCATCCCGGTAGTGATGCTGACTATTTCAAAGGCCGAGGAAGACATTCTCAAGGCTTATAACCTCCACGTGAACTGCTACATCACGAAACCCATCGACCTGGAGCAGTTTATGGAAGTGGTAAAAACAATCGAAGATTTTTGGCTTACTATCGTGAAGCTCCCTCCGAGGTAAAGCGATGGAAGGACAGCCCGTCAAAGTTCTCCTGGTCGAGGACAATCCCGGAGACGCGCGGCTCATCCGGGAAATGCTGGGGGAAGCACGTCCGGGCGCCTTCCACCTCGACCAGGCCGGACGCCTGGACGAGGCGTTGGCGCGGCTGGAAAAAGAGTCTTTCAACGTGCTCCTCCTGGACCTTGGCCTGCCCGACAGCCAGGGACTTGACACGTTGGCAGCGGCAACGGCGCGCGCGCCCCATTTGCCGATTATCATTTTCACCGGCCTGGCCGATGAAGAGGTAGGCGTCAAGGCTATAGAAAAAGGCGCGCAGGATTATCTGATAAAGGGCCAGGTCGAGGCCCAGATCCTGGCGCGCGCCATCCGGTATGCCATCGAGCGCGAGCGCGCGGAAGAAGAGATCCGCAAGCTCAACGAAGAATTGGAGCAACGGGTCGTCGAGCGAACCGCCGAGCTGGAGGCCGCCAACAAAGAATTGGAGGCATTCAGCTATTCGGTCTCGCACGATCTCCGGGCGCCGCTGCGCGCCATCGACGGCTTCTCGCGCATCCTCCTGGAGGACTATCTACCCCAGCTTCCTCCGGATGCCCAACGCCACCTGCAAGTGGTGTGCGCCAACACGCGCCAGATGGGCGAGTTGATCGACGACTTGCTCGCCTTCTCTCGTTTGAGCCGCCAACCGCTCAGGAAACAACCGGTCGCGCTCGGAGACCTTATCGATCAGGTCCTCGAAGATTTACGGGCCGGCCAACAGGAGGGGAATCTTGAAATCACGGTAGGCAACCTGCCCGACTGCGAGGCCGACCCGGCTATGCTCAAGCAGGTTTTCGTGAATCTACTCTCCAACGCCGTCAAGTTCACGCGCAAACGGGAAGCCCCGCGCATAGAAGTCGGCTGCCGGCAGAAAGAGGCGGAGTCCGTCTATTTCGTCAAGGACAACGGCGCGGGCTTCGACATGCGGTATGCGGATAAACTCTTCGGGGTATTTCAGCGATTGCATCGCGCGGAAGAATACGAAGGAACCGGAGTCGGCCTGGCGATCGTCCAGCGCGTCATCCATCGGCACGGAGGCAAGGTGTGGGCCGAGTCCGGCATCGACCAGGGAGCGACGTTCTACTTTACTCTCCAAGGAGGAACTTCCGATGGCTGACAGCGCCGTGGAAATCTTGATCGTCGAAGATAACCCGAACGACGTGGAGCTGACGCTCCGCGTCCTCAAAAAGAACAACATCTCCAACCGCGTCCACGTGGTGCGCGATGGGGCCGAGGCGCTGGAGTTCATATTTTGCACCGGCGCCTATGCCGACCGCGACATTAAAAACGGCCCCAAAGTGGTCTTGCTCGACCTGAAACTTCCCAAGGTGGACGGGCTTGAGGTGCTCCGGCAGATCAAAGCCGATCCGCGCACGAAGACAATTCCAGTCGTGGTCCTCACATCGTCGCGGGAAGAGCGGGACGTGGTCCAGAGTTACCAACTGGGCGTCAACAGCTACATTGTCAAGCCCGTGGACTTCGAGCAGTTCACCGAGGCCGTGCGGCAGTTGGGGCTATACTGGCTCCTGCTGAACGAGCCTCCGCCACAGGGAACGTAGTGTCCATGAGCACGAAGCTTCGCGCGTTAATCGTAGAAGATTCCGAAGCGGACGCCTCACTGCTGGCGCGGGAGTTAGAGCGTGCCGGCTACGACCTGGCCTATAAGCGGGTACAGACGGCCAAAGACTTGGCCGACGCGCTTGCCGGCGAGAGCTGGGATATTGTCTTTGCCGATTACACGATGCCGCGCTTCAAAGGAACCCAGGCATTGAACCTGCTGAACGAGAGCGGCCTCGACATCCCGTTTATTTTCGTCTCCGGCACCATCGGCGAGGCCACCGCCGTCGAAGCTATGCGGCATGGCGCCAAAGACTACATCGTAAAGGGCAACCTCCACCGACTCGGTCCAGTCGTCGAGCGCGAGCTGCGGGATGCCCTGGTGAGGCGGGAGCGCACGCGGGCCGAGGAGGCACTGCGGGAGAGCGAGCAGCGGTATCATCTCCTGGCATCCGCGTCTCCCGTCGGAATTTACCACACGGATGCGAAGGGCGATTGTCTCTATGTCAATAAGCGGTGGTGTGAGATTGCGGGCCTCGCGCCGGAACAGGCGAGAGGGGAGGGCTGGGCACAGGCGCTGCATCCGGATGACCGGGAAAAGGTCTCTAAGGAATGGCAAAGGGCTGCCAGGGACAAGCTGCCGTTCACAGCGGAGTATCGTTTTAAGCGACCAGATGGCGTTACGACGTGGGTGTTTGGCCAGGCCGTGGGTGTGCTGGAGGCCGGCGGTGAGGTCAAAGGCTACGTCGGGACGATCACCGATGTTACGGAGGCGAAGCACGCGGTGGAGGCGCTGCAGGCTCGCTATCAAGAGCTGCAAATGCTCCAGGGCATCAGCCAAGCGGTTTTAAGCTCGCTGGATCTAAAAGCCATTGTTGAGGGTATTCTTGAGAAAGCTATGTCCATTGGCTCCTTCGATCTGGGCGCCATCCGGCTGGTCGATCCACAAACGCGGCTGCTCAACCCCGTGTCGGCGCGCGGCTATCGTAACCCAACTGAGGTCACACCACATAGCCTTGACCCGAGAGATCCGACGTTCGGGACGAGGCAGGCTGAGATATTCGCCGAGAAAAAGCCGTTCGTCGTCGAGCAGGTCTCCGCTTCTAAGGGACTACAGACATTGAAGAAAGAAGGCGCCGAGTCGGCCATTTACATACCCGTCACGGCGGAAAACGAGGCGCTGGGGACGATCCAACTCGCAAGCCGCAAGCCCAGAAAGTTTTCCGCCTCCGAGATCCACCTGCTCGGGGCCATTGGCAACCAGTTAGGCATCGCCGTCCAGAAGGCCCGGCTCTACGAGGAGACTCAGCGACAACTCCAAGCGCTAAAGCTCCTCGTAGCAGGCGCCCGGGGGCTTACGGCCAACCTCGATGTTACGACTCTGGCGAAGGATGTTCTTGCAACGGTAGCGAACTCTTTCGGCTTCCCGCTTGCCTGGATCGGCCGCGCCGAGCCGGACGGACTCGTGCGGCCTTTGCATTGGGCCGGCGAGGTTGGCGACTACCTGAGCAACGTAGAGATCCGCTGGGATGATTCTCCAGTCGGGCAAGGGCGTTCCGGCCGCGCCATCCGCGCGCGCAGTTCGGTCGTGATGGACATCGTTCAGGACCCGGCTCTTGCCCCGTGGCGAGAGGCCGCGCTGGCAAAAGGCTACCGTTCTATCGCCGCATTTCCGTTGATCGCGGGAGAGAAGCCGTTCGGCGTGCTGGTCCTCTACAGCCACGAGCCGGACTTTTTCACGCAGGAGCGCGTCGAGTTGATTCAGAGTTACAGCTATATTGCGGCGGGCGCGCTGGAGAACGCCCGCTTGTTGGAGGAGACCAGCGCGTCCAAAAGCGAGCTGGAGTCGATCAACCTGCGCCTCGAAAAGTCTCTCAGCGATCTCTCCGGTCTCTACACTGTTCTTGGCCCCCTGAGCCAGGCAGTTTCCGCTCATGCGATGCTGGATGGGATCATCGAAAGGCTTATCCAAGCGACCGGGGCCGACGCGGCTCTGGTCCGGGTACGCGACAATTTCACGGGGACTTTCATGCTAGCCACGCAGCGGGGCTTTCCGGATTTCTACCTGGAGACGACGGCTGTGACGGACGCCAGTAGCGCGGTAGTTCGGGTGTTTGAGACGGACGAACCCATCATCGCAGCCGATATCGCATCCGACCCTCGCTTGACAGGGAAGGTCCAGCTTAAAGTGGGTCTTCGCTCCTGCGCGTTTCTTCCCTTGAAAGTACGAAACGAGATCCGGGGAATCGTTCACCTGGCCAGCCGTGAGCTGGGTTACTTCCACGAGGGACGGAGGGACTATTTGCTGGCTATCGCGCGGCAAATGAGCATCGCGTTGGAGAACCAGGAGTTCTTCGAGAAGCTCAAGACCTCCAACGTCGAGCTGGAAAGGGCGCTCGGGGTGAAGAGCCAATTCTTGAGCGTCATGTCGCACGAGTTGAGGACGCCGCTGAGCGTGGTCGGAGGATACGCGGCGATGATCAAAGACGGGATGATGGGGGCGGTCAACCCGCAGCAGGAGGCGGCGCTTCAGAAAGTTCTCAACCAAACGGCCGAGCAGCTCAACATGATCAACGACATCATGCAGACGACCCAGCTTGAGAGCGATTCTATCGTCGTCGAGCGCTACCCGGTGAACCTGTCCGAGTTTCTCGATCATCTTAAATCGGACTACGACTTCACCTTCGACAAAGAGGGAGTGACGCTGATATGGGACTATCCGTCGGAGCCTGCGACCGTGGTGACCGACGGCGGCAAGCTGAGGCAGATCCTGCACAACCTCATCAACAACGCGATTAAATTCACGGATAAGGGAACGGTCACGGTTAGCGCCAGGGTGACAAAAGGCATAAGGCAAGAGGCAGAAGGCAGGAGTGAGGAAGAAAATCAAGAAGGCAGAACAGAGGCTGAGACCGCCGAAACTTCTGCCTTCTGCCTCCTGCCTCCTGCCTCCGGGAGGTGGGTGGAGCTGCGGGTTACGGACACCGGCGTGGGGATTCCCGAGAACAAGCTTGAGGCCGTCTTCGACAAATTCTACCAGGTGGACAGCAGCGAGACGCGGCTCTACGGCGGCGTCGGCCTCGGGCTCTACATCGTGAAAAACTTCACCGCGCTTTTAGGCGGACAAATCGAAGTGAAGAGCGAACCGGGAAAAGGCTCGACGTTTACTGTGCTGATCCCCTGTGAGAGTGTTGTCTGACCATGAAGCGATACAGCGACAAATCCGCCTTCCTTCCGTCCACGACGAGACTCTTTCTCGCGGTCCTCGCAGTCGTCATCCCTCTTTCCTACCTCTAAGAAAACGCCCGTTAGCGATTACACTTTTTAAGAAAAAAGCCCAAAAATCCCCGCTATTTCAGGCGATTTATTGGCATGATTTGTGCTCCCCCTCACGAACGAGGAGGAGGAGCATGAAGAAGCCTATAGAAATCAGAAGCCTGCGGACGAGCGACCTGCCTTTCATCGTCAACATCGAGGAGCGGCTCACGGGCGTGGCGCGCCCGAAGTACTGGGAAAAAAGAATCGAGATGTCGGAGGCGATCCGGCCGCACTGGGCGTCGTTGGTCGCGGAGATCAACAACCGGGTGGTCGGCTTTGTCTTCGGCAGAGCGGCCGAGCTTGAGTTCGGCCTGCCCGGGACGGTGGCGTGGATCGAAATCATCGGCGTGGACCCGGCCTTTCGCAGCCAGGGGATCGGCCGCGCGCTGCTGGAGCAGTTTACCACCTCGGCGGAGGATCACGACATCAAGACGATCTTTACTCTGGTGGGACCCGAGGCCGCCGACATGAAGGAGTTCTTCGGCCGGCTGGGATTTGCGCAAGGAAAGATGCTGCATTTTCAGAAAGACATCTAAAACGCAGTAGGCAGGAGGCAGGAGGCAACAGGAAAAACAGTTTTTGGTCTTGAGTGTCTGGTTCGAGGATGGTGAAAATCCCGCGGCTTCAGGTTAAGTCAAGTTTCGTCATGCCCGCCCCCGATCGGCGTCGAGGGCAGGCTCCAGCGGGCATCCAGGGTGGTAGCGAGGGGGTCAATGAAGCAAAGACTGGATTCCCGTTTTCACGGGAATGACGCGCGAAGAGCGAAGAGACTGATTGTTGGAAGCTGAAAGGAAAAACGTGGATTTCGATCTGACGGAGGAGTTGGTGGCGGTGCGCGAGCTGGCGCGGGAGTTCGCCGAGAAGGAGATCGCGCCGAGCGCCGCTGAGGACGACAGAGAACACCGTTTTCGGCGGGACCTGGTAACGAAGATGGGCGAGCTGGGATTTTTCGGCTGCGCCCTGCCGGAGGACTGCGGCGGAAACAATCTCGGTTACCAGGCGATGGCGATCGTCTCGGAGGAGATCGCCCGCGCGCATAGCGCGATCCGCGTCTATATCAACATGCAGACCGGGCCGGCGACGACCATCGCGGACTTCGGCACGGCGGAGCAGAAAAAGAAATGGGTTGTGCCGCTGGCGCGCGGCGAGAAGATCGGCTGCTTCGCCATCACCGAGCCGGACGCGGGCTCGGACGTGGCGGCGATGAGGACTACGGCGGCGCGCAAGAACGGCGGATACGTTCTCAACGGGACCAAAACCTGGATTTCCAACGCGACGGTGGCGGATGCGGGGATCGTCTTCGCCTACACGGACCGGTCGCTCAAGCATAAAGGCATGTCGGTGTTTTACATGGATCTCAACCGGCCCGGCGTGAGCCGCCGCGCGCTCGACAAGATGGGCGCGCACGCTTCGCCGACCGGCGAGCTGACTTTCGATAATGTCGAGATCCCGGCGGAAAACCTGATCGGCAGGGAAGGGGAGGGATTTAAAATTTGCATGACGCACCTGAACCACACGCGGCTCACCTGCGCGGCAGGCGCGGTCGGCGTGGCCCGGGCCGCGCGCGAGGCGGCGGTGAGTTATTGCAATCAGCGAGAACAGTTTGGGCAGAAGATCGGCCAGTTCCAGATGAATCAGGACCTCATCGCCCAGATGGTCGTCCACGAAGAGGCGGCGCGCCAGCTGGTCTATCGCGCGGCGGTTCTCGCAGACCAGAACCGCGCGAATACGCTTGAGACCGCCGTCGCCAAATACACGGCGGCGGAGGCGGCCGCATTCAACGCCGACGCGGCGCTGAGGATCCTCGGCGCGTACGGCTATTCCACCGAGTTTCCCGTCGAGCGCTATCTACGCGACGCCAAGTCCTACCAGATAGTCGAAGGCTCGTCGAATATTTTAAAGCTCATCATCGCCCAGGACGCCCTGGGCTACAGGAAGGCGAATCGATAATACAAAGGAGGCTCAAAACCAACAGACGTGCGACCATACTTTGAAAAGATGACGGAATTCGGGAAACCTTTGTCCGATAGCGCGAAAAAAAGGATGCAGGAAAACGCCCAACACATTAAAGGAGCGGAAAAGGTGATCGCCGAGGCGGTGGAAAAAGTCAAAAAGGCCGGCCTGCCGGCCGAGGCGCTGAACAAGCGGGGCGAATGGACCGTTTATCAGAGGCTGGAGTACCTGCTCGACGCCGGCTCCTGGCGCCCGCTGCACACCCTTTACGATCCAATGGACGAAGAGTCGGGAACCACCGGCGTCGTCGACGGGCTGGGCAGGATTAGCGGCAGATGGGCCGTTGTGATCGGTTTCGACAACAAGGTGATGGCAGGCGCCTGGATCGCCGGCCAGGCGGACAATATTTTGCGAGTCACCGACATGGCCAAGCGGCTGAACGTTCCTGTCGTTTGGATAGTCAACTGCAGCGGCGTCAAGTTGCCCGAGCAGGAGAAAGTCTACCCGAATCGGCGCGGTAGCGGCACGACCTTCTTCCGGCACGCCGAACTGGAAAAACTGGGGATTCCGGTGCTGGCCGGAATCTGGGGCACCAATCCGGCCGGCGGAGGCTATCAGGGTA
>JBGPGE010000139.1:0-10293 GCA_041483675.1 Binatia bacterium | reverse complement strand
CTCACCGCTGCGCCACGGCGCCGAGCGTTTCGGCCATGCGGACGAGGCGGACGAATTCGGCGCGGTAGCCTTCGGGGTCGGCGCCGCGGGCGGCGTTGGCGAGGTCGGCGATGGCGGCGTAGCTGAAGCCGTCGAGGGCGCTCTCGCCGCGCAGGCGCTGGGCGAAGGCGGCGACGGCGGCGGCGAAGCGCTGCTCGATAGGCGCGGCGTCGAGCCTGGCGAGCGTGTCGGCGGCGCGCGCCGGCTGTTCGATCAACCGGCTCGTCGCTTCGCCGGGCAACTTATAGCGCAGCCTGACAAAGGCGAGCTCGTCCGCGCGGCCGGTCGTCGGGCGCTGAGCCGGCTCGCGTTCAGCCTGATAGCGCAGCGGATCGACGCGATGCTGCTTCACGCCTACCGGGGTGATCTCGTAGAGCGCCGTCACCGTATGGCCGGCGCCGATGTCGCCGGCGTCGACTTTGTCGTCGTTGAAATCCTCGCGCCTGAGCATCCGCGTCTCATAGCCGATCAGCCGGTATTCGGCGACCGCCGCCGGGTTGAATTCGACCTGGACCTTCACGTCGTCGGCGATCGGGAACAGAGTCGAAGCCAGCTCCTGGCTCATTGCCTTGCGCGCTTCGAGGAGCGAGTCGATGTAGGCGGCGTTGCCGTTGCCGGCCTGCGCCAGCCGCTGCATCAGCGCGTCGTTCAAATTGCCGACGCCCACGCCCAGGATCGAGAGATAGATGCCGCTCTTGCGCTTGGCGACGATGAAGCGTTCGAGTTCTTTCGGATCGACGATGCCGACGTTGAAGTCGCCGTCGGTGGCGAGGATCACGCGGTTGACCGCCTGCTTGTCGAAATGGCGCTCGGCCAGCGCGTAGGCGCGCTGCAGCCCTTCGCCTCCGGCGGTCGAGCCGCTGGCGCGAAGGTTGTCGATCGTTTCGACGATCTTATGCCGGTCGCGCCCGGCGGTCGGCTCGAGCGCAGTCTGCGCCTGGCCCGCGTAAGTGACGATCGCGACACGGTCGTCGTCGCGCAATTGCTGGGCGAACAGGCGAAAGCCCTGTTGCAGCAAAGGCAGCCGGTCGCTCGGCTGCATCGAGCCCGACGTGTCGATCAACAGGACGATATTAGCGCGCGGTCGCTCGGCGCGCGCGATGTCGTACCCGCGAATCGCGATGTGGAGCAGTTGGTTGTCCGCGCTCCAGGGACTCGGCATCGCCGTCGTAGTGACGCGGAACGGCCGCGCACGGTCCTGAGGGGCCGGATAGGCGTAGGGAAAATAGTTCACCATCTCCTCGACCCGCACCGCCTCGCGCGGCGGCATGCGCCCGCCGGTCAGGGCCCGGCGGACGAAGGCGTAGGATGCGGTGTCGACATCGACGCTGAAGGTGGAGACGGGATGCTCGGCGACGCTCAGCACGCTGGTCGGCTCTTTGTCGGGGAACCGCTCATTGCCGGACGGAATAACCGGTGGGCGCGGGTAATAGGGCGGAGGCGGATAAGGGTGATAATAATGCAGCGCCGCCGCTCCGGTCTGCATGCTACGCTCCCGTGACATCGCCGCGTCCATGCTTGCGCGGGGCGACGGCGCTTCTATTGCCAGCGCCGCTTCTCCGCGCTGTAGCTTGCCGGCCGACATTTCCGCTTGCGCTTGGCTCACTTGCGCCGGCGGCGCGGGCTTCGACACGGGCGCGGTCGGCTCGGTGGTTTGCGCGCAGGCGGCGAGAAAGAGCATTGCGGCCAAGAGCGCGCCTGGCAGGGGATGGCGCGGAATATCGCAGGTCTGTTCCATGACTATTTCCTCCTTAGATCAGGTTCGATGGGCGAGCGCCGGTCGGTATCGATCGGCCTCTGACCCGATTAGACAACCGTGCCTCCGTTTGGTTCCCGAAGGTCAAATCCCTTTAAGCGATCGATTCCCGCTCTAGACTGGCGCGCGCAAAATGGTTAATAGTCGAAACGGGGAGGGAAAAATCATGTCAAGCCAAGAATTCCGGATCGAGAGAGACTCGATGGGCGAGGTGAAGGTGCCGAAGATCGCCTACTACGGCGCCCAGACGCAGCGCGCGGTGGAGAATTTTCCGGTGAGCGGGATCACTTTCCCGCCGCGCTTTATCCACGCGCTGGCGATCATCAAACATGCGGCGGCGACGGCCAACCAGGAGCTGGGGCTGCTCGACGGTGGCATCGCCGACGCGATCCGCCGCGCGGCCGAAGAAGTGATGGAAGGGAAGCTGGATAAAGAGTTCGTCGTCGATATCTTTCAGACCGGCTCGGGCACTTCGACCAACATGAACGTCAACGAGGTGATCGCCAACCGCGCGCTCGAAATGCTTGGCAAAGAGCGCGGCGGCAAAGGGATCCATCCCAACGACCACGTCAACATGGGCCAGTCGAGCAACGACGTGATCCCGACGGCGATCCACGTCTCGGCGCTGGAGGCGATCCACAAAGAGCTTCTGCCCGCGCTCAAGCAACTCCACAAAGCGCTGCAGGACAAGGCGAAGGAGTTCGACAAGATCGTCAAGATCGGCCGCACCCACCTGGCGGACGCGACGCCGATTCGCTTGGGTCAGCAGTTTAGCGGCTACGCGCGGCAGGTCGAGCTGGCCCACGAGCGCGTGCGGGAGACGGCGCGCGGTCTGGAAGAGCTGGCGCTGGGCGGCACGGCCGTCGGCACCGGGATCAACGTCCATCCGAAATTTCCGCCGCAGACGATCAAGAAAATATCCGCGATGACCGGCCTTAACTTCCGCGAGGCGGCAAACCACTTCGAGGCGCAGGCGGCGAAGGACGCCGTGGTCCAGGTGAGCGGCGCGCTGAAAACGCTGGCTGTGAGCTTCACCAAGATCGCCAACGATCTCCGCTGGCTCAGCTCCGGCCCGCGCTGCGGGATCGGCGAGATCGGCCTGCCCGACACCCAGCCCGGCTCGTCCATCATGCCGGGAAAAGTGAATCCGGTCATGTGCGAGTCGGTGCTGCAGGTCGCGGCGCACGTGATCGGCTGCGACGCCACGATCACGATCTGCGGCCAGGCGGGGAACTTCGAGCTGAACGTGATGATGCCGATCATGACGCTGAGACTCCTCGAAGCGATCACCTTCAGCGCCAGCGTGGCCAAGGCATTTACGGAGAAGTGCGTGGTGGGGATCGAGGCGAACAAACAGCACTGCGAGGAGATGATCGAAAAGAGCCTCGCGATGGTGACTTCGCTCGCGCCGGTGATCGGCTACGATGCCGCCGCCAAGATCGCCAAGGAATCGTTCACCACCGGCAGGACGGTGCGGGAGGTCGCGCGGGCGCACAAAGTCCTGCCCGACGACAGGCTCGACAAAATCCTCGATCCCTGGCGCATGACCGAGCCGGGGATTCCGGAGAAAGAATAGTTTTGAGTTCTCAGTTTTGAGTGTTTAGTCGTTCGGATTCGGACTACGGAAAAAGGAAAAATGGAGGGTGGCTGACGGGTCTTTCCATAACTCAAAACTCTTTTTTTTTATTGACAGAGGCGGGCCGCTTCCGTAAAATGGGCGCCAGCAGAGAAAGGAGGTGGTCCAGTGATAAATGACAAATGTACGGACTGTGAGGTGGCTGAGACTTAGGTCTGAGCCAAATCCTTGATGGGGATTCAGGCTCAGACCTTGAATTCCCCTCAGTCACCGGGGCCCGCGCTGTCTACCTGGATAGCGCGGGCCCTTTTTTTAGGCAGGCCGTTGAAAAAGGCCATCTACCGTCAGCCCGCCTGGAAATCTCTCTCCGGGCCGATGCGATACGTCGATGCTGCGCTGCCCCGACGAGCTGAGAGTGGCCGGGGGTACGCATGACGCTCCTCGTCCCACGCATCGTCCCTCCGAGAGACTCCCAGGCGGGCGGTGGTGATAGTTGCGCTCGGTCGACTCGCTCGACGTACAAAAATAGTACGCCTCCGCTCGTCTCCCTTCGCGCGCCTTGTAGCTGGACCTTTTTGATCGGCCTGGAAGAAAGATTTATTTGGTTGCTATTATTTTCAAGGCGGCGCGGGCGGCTTTGCTGAGCCTGGCATCACTGCTCCGGGTTGCATCGTCCAATGCCGCTCGGACGTCGCTCCTGCCGGAGCCGAGGCGCGCCAGCGCGAGCGCGGCGCTCACGCGCACTCTGATGTCCGCATCCTCAACGAACACGCGCAGCAGGAGGTCCAATGTCTCGCCGCCGATTTGCGGTATGACCTTAAGGCTTGTTATCACGGCTACGCGGACGAGCGCGTCGCTGTCGCTAAGCGCGTCGATCAGCACGCGACCTACGCTGGCATTCTGAGCGTCGATATCGCGCAGGCAATAGACCGCCATTCTCCGCTGCGTCGCGGAGCCTGAGCGAAGCAAGCCGATAAGCTCGGCGACAAGGCTCCGGTCGCTCTCCCTGGCCAGCCGCGCGAGCAACACCACGGCCGCCCAGCGAAGATCCGGGTCGCCGGTTCCCAGCATCTCTTTCAAAGCTTCAACACAGGAGGGGATAAGAGGCGACGTGTGCGCCAGCGCGTAGGCTATCGGCCAGCGCCGCTCCGCCGGAGTTTCATCGAGCAAGCCGTGCAGCCGCTCGTTGATCTCCGGCTGCTCTAGCGCGACGGGAATCAGCGCGTCAACAGCCGCGCGGATGGTTTTTTTATCGGGTTGGTTTAACGACTCGATAAACACGGCGAGCGTGGAATGTGCTTTGTCCATTAAACACAAACTGGAGTTGGAGTCTGTAGGCTGTTGAAACAGCCTGTTTAACTGCCGATCGGAAGGCGGACGATAAACGTCGATCCCCGCCCGTCTTCGCTTTCGGCTTGAACCGTTCCCTTGTGGGCCTCGACGATGGTCTTGACGATGAACAGCCCCAGGCCCGTGCCTTCGATGCCGGCGGAACTCTTCAAGCGTCTGAACTGGGAAAAAAGCAGCGGCAAGTCCTCGCGAGAGATGCCCCTGCCCGTGTCCTGTATGCTCACTCGCACATGGCCGTCGTCGAGGCTCGAACTCACCGTGATCCTGCCGCCCGCGGGCGTGAACTTGACCGCATTGCCGATCAGGTTCCAGAAGACGCGATCGAGCTGGGCCTCGTCACCGAGCACCTCCGGCAGCTTCTCGTTGAGTTGTAGCTCCAGTGTCACACCCTTTTTTTGCAAGTCGGATTGCTGTTGACGGGCCACTCCATAAATCAAGCCGTTGATCGAGACCGGCCAGCGGGCGAGGTCCAGCTTGCCCGCTTCCGCTTTGCTGGCTTCGAGAAATCCGGTGACCAGGTTGACGATTCTCTGGGCGTTCTCCTCGATGCGCTCCAAGAACTCCAGCCTCGTTTTTTCTTCCGGCCTTCCGACCAACTGCTCCCGCATAGTTTCGGCGTAGTTCATGACGATGCCCAGGGGGGTTTTCATGTCGTGCGCCAGCGCCGCAACCAGATCCATCTTGAGGCGTTCTTTCTGCTCGGCCGTCTCGGCGCGCGTTTTTTCCTTCTTCGCGCTCTCCGAGAGATAGCCGTACAGAATGGAAATGCCGAACAGGAAGGCGACACGGAGAAAAAAGTCCGGCCCGATCGCGCTCAGCCCTTTTCCCTGCTGGAGGAGGAGGCCGACGTAGAGCAGGCTGACAACGAAAAACCCCAGCACGATTCTCGTCAGCGTCTCACCGACCGCCGACAGGAACAGGATAAAAAAGTAAAGGAGAAACAGGTCCCACGGCGCGCCCTGATTCTGATAGATCGCCGCCGAGATGAGCACGGTATCGGCCACAAGCAAAGTCATGTCGAAATAGCGGTGCCGGAAGACCGAGTCGGGGAGCCGGTAGAAGAGTAAGGTGCTGGCCAAAAACAGGACCACCAGCCCGTAGGAGCGGACATCTTCGACGACCACGCCCTTGCTGAACAACATGAGGCCGGAGGAGACGATGGCGACGAGCCACTGAAGGGTGATAATGGTGCGTCTTTTGTCCGGGGGGGCGCCCGCCGATGTCTCAAGCTGGGCCATGGGTTCGCATTGTACTCCGTTCGTTATCTCCCCAGCAAGGCGCGGAGGCGGGCCGGGTGGTTCGTGATGATGCCGTCCACGCCCAACTCCAGCAGCCGCTTCATCTCTGCGGGATCGTCCACCGTCCAGACGAACATCTCGACTCCGATGGCGCGCGCGGCGGCGAGCGTCTGGGCGTTTACGAGCGTCATGCCGGCGTACTCGACGGGAAGTTGCATCGACTGCCCGGGCGGGCGGTAAACATCGCTGCGACCTTCCGCCAGCCACTCCATGAACGCCTCCACCTCGCCGTGGCAGAAGCCGGTGGCGATGGCGAGCTTGCGCCGTTGAAGCTCCTCGCGCAGCTCCGCCATGATGTCGTTATCCTCGCTCACCAGCAGCGCCTGGCGCTCTTTTCCGGCGCGGCATACGACGTCGATAACGCCGCTTACGATCGACGGATGCGCCTGCTTAAGCTCGATGATCGCCCTGATCTGCGGAAATGTTTCGAAGAGTTCTTTCAGCGTGGGGATTTTTATCGCCCGACCGCGGTAGGGATGAGTTGCGCCGCCGTCTGTGGTGAACCGGTAACCGGCGTTGAGCGTTTTTAGCTCTGCGAGAGTCAGTTGCTTGACCCGGCCGTGGCCGTCGGTAGTTCGCTCGACGGTCGAATCGTGAATGACGACCACGTCGCCGTCGCTGCTCGCCCGGACATCAAGCTCGACAAATTCCGCCGCGTCGGCGAGTGCCCGCTCAAAAGAAGCGAGCGTGTTTTCCGGCGCCTCCCCCGCCGCGCCGCGATGGCCGATGAGGCGTGGCTTGGCCCCGGCGAAGAAGGGATCAGCGTTCAAATGGTTCAAGCCGTTCAAGGGTTCAACGGTTGAAAGAGCGTTGAAAAACCCGATTTATATCTCGAGAAACTGCGGAATCGCTTTCGTGAGATTTCGGTTGCCGTTCTTGGTGACCAGCACCACGTCCTCCAAACGGACGCCGCCCATGCCGGGATAGTAAAGCCCCGGCTCGACCGTCACCACATGGCCGGTCTTTAAGGTAGCCGCACTGGCGGCGATGCGCGGCGGCTCGTGGATATCGAGCCCCAGGCCGTGGCCCGTGCCGTGAAAAAATCCCTGCATGCGGCCGTCGATCCTGCCGGTTGGGAATCCCCGCTGTTCAAACAGCGCAAGGATCTTTTGATGAATAGCCCTGGCGTCGGCGCCGTCGCGAATCATCTTATAGCCCACCTCCTGTCCCGCCTGCACCGTGATGTAGGCTTCTTTCAGCCGAGCGGAGGCGCGTCCGCGCACGACCGTCCGGCTCAGGTCGCCGAAGTAGCCGCTCTTCTGTGAGCGGGGAAAGATGTCGAAGATGATCGAGCTGTGCGCCCTGATCGGCCCGCTGCCTTCATGGTGCGGGTCGCAGCACTGGTCGCCCGAAGAGACGATCGTATGGCTCGGCACCCAGCCTTGAGCCATGATCGTCGTGTTCACGATGGTTTTCAGCCGCTCGGAGGTCAGCCGGCTGCCGTTCATATAAAGGTAGCGGTCGCGGCCGATTTTGGCCCGCCTCAACGCCGCGATGCCCGCCTCGAGCCCCAACTCAGCCACCCGAAGCGAGTCGCTGATCTTTCTCACCTCGTCGGCCCGTTTTTTCTCCCGCTCGGGGAAAAACGGATCGCGCCTTACCTCCAGCGTGAAGCGTCGCCGCCGAAGCTCGTCGGCCAGCAGCGTAGGGAAGTTGGCCGGCACAGTCGCCCGCCTGATCGCCTTCTCCCGAAAGATCGCCTCGACGACATCGAACGTGGTTGGCGCCGTCTTCCCGCTCTTCCTCAGCTTCGCCTGATATAAGGATAGCGATAAAACCGTGTCCACGTCGGCCTGCCGCTTCGCCCGATCGATCTCCAGGTCGCTCATGACTAGGTATTTCCGGCCTCGATGCTTGAAGAAGATAAACGGGTCGGGGACAAAAAAACTCGTGGCGTAGAGCATGTTGGCGTCGCCCTCGGTGGCCGCATAGATCAACAATGTGTCCTGGGTGTGCTTCATTGCGGGTAGGCTAACCTAGCAATTTCACAGGAGAACATCAAGGTTTTTTCAGGCTTCAGAACCCCCTTTCGGTTGACAGACAGAGCCGGTTTGCTTATTATGCCCGAACCCGGCGGAACCCCGACATCAGGAGAATATCCTTTCAATGGCTTTAAAAGACAACCTCGAAAAGCTCCGTAAGCTCAACGAGCAGGCGGCGGCGGGCGGGGGAGAGGAGAGGATTCGCAAGCAGCACGAGCAGGGCAAGCTGCTGGCGCGCGAGCGGCTCGACATCCTGCTCGACCCCGGCAGCTTCGTCGAGATGGACCGCCTGCGCACCCATCGCTCCACCGACTTCGGCATGGACAAAAAGAAGGTCCCCGGCGACGCCGTCGTCACCGGCTACGGCATGATCGACGGCCGGCTGGTCTATGTCTTCGCCCAAGATTTTACCGTTTTCGGCGGCAGTCTCGGCTGGGTGGTGTCGGAGAAGGTCTGCAAGGTAATGGATCTGGCCGTGAAGAACGGCGCGCCGATTATCGGCATCAACGACTCCGGCGGGGCGCGCATTCAAGAGGGCGTGGAGAGCCTGGCCGGCTACGCGGAAATTTTCCAGCGCAACGTGCTCGCCTCCGGCGTGGTGCCGCAGATCTCGGCGATCATGGGCCCGTGCGCCGGCGGCGCGGTCTATTCGCCGGCGATCACCGACTTTGTCTTCATGCTCAAGACCAACAGCTACATGTTCATCACCGGGCCGGACGTGATCAAGACCGTGACCCATGAAGAGGTGACCAAAGAGCAGCTGGGCGGCGCCGAGACTCACAGCGCCAAAAGCGGCGTGGCCCATTTTTCCGCGGCGGGAGAGAAAGAATGCCTCCTGATGATCCGCGAGCTGATGGGCTTCATCCCGAGCAACAACCAGGAAGATCCGCCGTTTCATCCCACCGACGACGACCCGCTGCGCCAGGACAAACGGTTAAAAGATCTCGTGCCGGATAATCCCAACCGTCCCTACGACATCAAAGAGCTGATCGGCGCGGTGGTGGACGAGGGCTATTTTTACGAAATCCAGCGCGACTTCGCCGCCAATATCGTCGTCGGCTTCGCCCGTCTGGGCGGGAGATCGGTCGGGATCGTCGCCAACCAGCCGGCGCACCTGGCGGGCTGCCTCGATATCGACGCCTCGGTCAAAGCGGCGCGGTTTATCCGTTTCTGCGACTGTTTCAACATCCCGCTCGTCACGTTCGTCGACGTGCCGGGCTTTTTGCCGGGCACCGGGCAGGAATACGGCGGGATCATCCGCCACGGCGCCAAGCTGCTCTACGCCTACGCCGAGGCGACCGTGCCGAAAGTGACCGTCATAACGCGCAAAGCCTACGGCGGCGGCTACATCGTCATGTCGAGCAAAAACCTGCGCGGCGACGTGAATCTCGTTTATCCCACCGGAGAGATCGCGGTCATGGGGCCCGAGGGAGCGATCAACGTCGTCTCGCGCGAAGCGATCGACAAGGCCGACGATCCGGAGAAAATGCGGGAAGAGTTGACGGCCGACTACCGCGAGATGTTCGCTAACCCGTTCAAAGTCGCCGAGCTGGGCTACGTCGATGCCGTGATCTATCCCGAAGAGACCCGCCCCGCGCTGATCCGAGCGCTCGACATGCTGAAAAACAAGAAGGACCAAAACCCGCCCAAAAAACATGGAAATATACCGCTTTAAAAGAGGCAGAAGGCGGTAGGTAAGAGTGAAGAAAAGGCAGAAGGCAAAAGGCAGAAGGCAGGAGGCAGGAGTGGGGAGGAGGATTCTACTTCTGCCTCCTGCCTTTTGCCTCCTGCCTTTATTGAAATGTTCAAGCGTATTCTAATTGCCAATCGGGGCGAGATCGCGGTGCGGATCGTGCGCGCTTGCCGCGAGCTCGATATCGAAACCGTCGCGATCTACTCTGAAGCGGACCGCGACGCGCTCCACGTCAAATACGCCGACCACGCCTACCTCGTCGGCCCCGCGCCCTCGGCCGAGAGTTATCTCGCCATCGACCGCATCCTCGACGTAGTGAAAAAGAGCGGCGCCGACGCCGTCCATCCGGGCTACGGTTTCCTCGCCGAGAACGGCGACTTCGCGCGGGCCTGCCGCGACAACAAGACCGTCTTCATCGGCCCGTCGCCGGAAGTGATCGACCAGATGGGCGACAAGGTCAAGGCGCGGGCGATCATGAAAGAGGCGGGGATTCCCGTCGTACCGGGATCGGAGATTCTCGACTCCGAAGAGGAGGTCGAAAAAGCGGCGGCGCAAATCGGCTTTCCTTTCATGCTCAAGGCGGTGGCCGGCGGCGGCGG
>JBGPGE010000138.1:0-10455 GCA_041483675.1 Binatia bacterium | reverse complement strand
TCCTCCCCTCAGCCGGGCGGCGATCGGCGACGCGCCGCCGATCTGCGCGATGGGGATATCGCCGGACATGAGCGCCTGCGTCGCCGTGGAGCCCCCGTCGAGATAGATCAAAGTCAGATCCAGGCCGTGCTTCTCGAAGAGCCCGGCGTCCTTGGTGATCCAAGGAACGGCCTGGGCTCCGGCAATGGCGCTGTAGCCGAAGACCAATTTTTCTTCCGCGGCCCAGACAGGAGACGAGACAATGAGAATGGCGAGCAGGGAAACGACGACGGTTCTAGTCGCGGATATTCTGCACGAACCACTCCAGCGGAAGCGGGTGGCCCAATCCCTTTGCTTTGGCGAGTTCATAAGCTTTACCTCCGACAGCGGCGAATTGCAGACCCTGAGTTCCCTGATTGTTGAGAAACGTAATCTCGGAATCGTTCGTGCGGCCTTTCCACTTGCCCGCAATGATGTCGGGAACGGTGCCAATCTTGGCGTTGTCGATCTCGCGCGAGGGGGCGAGCGGCACCTTCTTCTTCTCTTCATCCGTCCCGGCGAAATAGGAAAACATGCCGTCGCTGCCGACGATGGTTCCGGGCGGCGGCTTGTCGGCGGTAAATGTGGAGCTGCCCAGCCGGGCGATGACATCAGCGCGCCGAAGCACGTCCGCGCCGGCCTCGTTGTTGCGCACGTTGGTTACGTGCATGCCGGGCTCAAGCCACTCGGCTTTGATCACCGGAATCAGCGAATCCGTGGTCATCGCGACGATGTCGGCGCCTTTCACGGCCTTTTCTGCGGCGTCAACCGGTTCGACGGCGACGCCGAGTTTGCGCTCCATCTCGTTTGCGTACGCCTCCCTATTCGTCTTTGTGGGACTGAAGACGCGGATCTTCTCGATGCGCCGTACCTGCGAGATCGCCGTCGCGTAGGTTCGCGCCATTCCGCCTGATCCCAACATCGCGAGCGTCTTCGAATTTTGCCGCGAGAGATACTTCGCGCCGAGGCCGGCGCAGGCGCCGACGCGCATGTGCTGGAGATAGCCGTCGTTCATCAGGCAGAGCGGCTCGGCATTGCGCGCGCTCAAGAGAAAGATCAGGCCGCAGTAGGTTCCGCGCTCGATGCAGTATTTGTCTTCGACGCGAAACTCCCCCTGCTGTTCCCAGGCCAGCATGTCGGACTTCATCCGAATGGCGAAGACGCCGAGCTTGCGCGAGACGCCTTCCATCGTGCCCCAGCGGTAGTAGTGGGGCTCCTGCGGGACGTAAAAGTCGATCCGCGGCCGGTAGCCCGCGCGCTCCTCGTTCAACTCTCGGTAAGCCTCTTCCATCGCCGCCAGGCAGGCGGGCATATCGAGGACCTGCTGGATATGTTCGTTGGTGAGAAAAATCATCGTTACCTCCGGCGGTTTGATTCAATGTAAACCCCGCCTTTTGAGGCGGGCACAAAGCCGATGGGGTTTCCAAAGGGGAGAAGCGGCAGCTCTCCCCTTTGGTCGAACACGGGGATTCAAACCCCGTGTTCGATATAAGTTGATAGACGCGGCCATTGATATAGTCCGTCGCGGGTGCGATGTAAACAGACGATGGGCTGGCTCCCGGACTCCGGCTTCATCAGTCTGGACAGCAGGCGGCAAACGCGGTAAAAGTCGCATTGGCCTTTTTAGATAAGGAATGGGAAAAGGATAGGTCCGGGTGGACACAGATTGTCTCAAGGGGAAACATATGCCGAATCATTCCCGGAGGATAGTTTTTGCTTGTTTTGCAGGGCTGGTGTTCCTCGCGTGCGCCCTTACCGCAAGCGCGGCGGACAAGCTGGTCGGGCTCTACTCCGCCCAGGTCATGGCGCAGTCGATGCCTTGGATCGCCCAAGAGGCGGGCCTGTTCCAAAAGCACAATCTCGATTTCCAGCTCGTTTACATTTCTTCTTCACCGATGGCGACGGCGGCGATCGTCGGCGGCGATGTCGAGGTCGTTCTTACGGGCGGCGTCGGAATCGTGCGCGCGTTCGTGCAGGGCAATACGGACCTGGCGTTTATCGCAGGA
Organism: Binatia bacterium; assembly: GCA_041483675.1. Taxonomy (GTDB): domain Bacteria; phylum Desulfobacterota; class Binatia; order UBA9968; family UBA9968; genus 2-12-FULL-60-19. The sequence continues at coordinate 8,431 of JBGPGE010000138.1, read as the reverse complement.
GTGAAAAACGTCATGACGCAGAGCATCGTCGCCGGACCGGCCATCAAGCGGCCGGAAGATCTCAAGGGAAAAAAGATCGGTGTCAGCCGGATCGGCGGCAACACGCACTACTTCACTGTTCAAGTCGCACGCCGGCACGGCTTAGAGCCGGGGCGCGATTTTACTTTCATTCAGACCGGCGGCGATCCCGAAGCCCTGGCGGCGCTCATCAGCGGCAATATCGACGCGGCGACCTTGACGCCGCCGAGCGACGCGCAGGCGCTCGCCCAAGGAGGATATCACTATGTCGTCTATGGGCCGGACTTGAGAATTCCGTACGCGGCGACCATCTTTGTCGCCAAGCGCTCGCTCATGGACAAGCGTCCGCGGGTCGTGGGGGAGTTCGTGCGCGCGATGGCGGAGGCGGCGAAGATTCTCCATACCGACCGCGAATTTTTCTATAGGATTCTGGGGAAAAAGTTGCGCATCACCGACCGGAAGATTCTCGACGCGGCGTACAATGCCGAAATCAAAGCGCTCGAGCCGCGGCTCGCGATCAGGACAGAGGCGGTCCAGGCGATGATCGAAGACGTATCGCAAACCGATGCGCGCGCGAAGAAGGTCAAGGCGGCGGAGCTGATCGACACCCGCTATTTGGATGAGATGGAAAAGAGCGGCTTCTTCGATCAGATTTGGAAGCGGTGAGGCAGGAAGGGTAGAGCGGGCTGGACAGTTGGAAGGAAAACTATGCAATCACTTCGAGAAGCGATGAAGGTTGTGGACTCGGACGGCCACGCGCGTGACCTCGACGAGCTGATCAAGCCGTATCTGGCGGAGCCGTATCGGAATCGGCGGCCACCGTTCATCCCGCGCGAGGTCTATGACCGTAATCTCGGAGGAACTCTCGGCCATTCGGGCGTCAAGCTCGAAGAGCGGTTGGCGGCGATGGACCTGCAACAGATCGACACCGCGGTGCTCTATCCGACTTCGGGCTTGGGCATAGGCAGAGTGAAGGAGAAAGATTGCGCCATGGCGCTGTGCCGCGCCTACAACGACTTCATCTCGGATTACTGCAAAGGCTCGGCGCGGCTCAAGGCGGTGGCGAATCTACCGGTCAATAGCCCGGAGGAGGCGGCGAAAGAGCTTTCTCGCGCCGTGACGAAGCTGGGGCTTTGCGGCGGCATGCTGGCGGCGCAGGCGCACAGCAAAAATCTGGGCGATCCGGAATTCTATTCGCTGTATGAAGCGGCCCAGCGGCTCGACACGCCGATCGCGATCCACGCCTTCGGCGGCGACGAGGCGGGAAGCGAGATCTTCGACCAGTTCATCTCGATCCACACGACGGGCCATCCGTTTCCGGTGTTGCGCCAACTGACGGCGATGGTTTTCGGCGGCATCCCCGAATTATTTCCCAGGCTGAAGATCGGCTATCTGGAGATCGGCTGCGGCTGGATTCCCTACTGGAGCGAGCGGATGGACGAGGAGTGGGAGAAGCGCGGCAAGGTCGAAGCGCCGCAGTGCAAGAAAAAACCGAGCGAGTATCTTTCGAGCGGGAGAATCTATTACGGCTGCGAGCCGGAAGAGAAGATGATGGGTTACATCGTCAAGGAGGTCGGCTCGGAAACGCTGATGTATGCCTCGGACTATCCGCACTGGGACATGAGCTGGCCGGAGTCGGCCTCGGTCCTCTGGGCGCGCGAAGACCTGTCGCTCGACGCGAAGAAGAATATTTTGGCGAACAACGCGCGGCGATTTTATAATTTAAGTTAGCATGGCGTTTCTTCAACTCGTTGCAAATTCCAGCCGTCATTCCGGCCGAGTCAGCTTGAGGCTGACGAGAGCCGGAATCCAGAGAATTCAAAGGGACCTGGATTCCCGCTTTCGCGGGAATGACGAAAGTGGGTCACCGATCTTGTCAATGACTTCCGAGGCGGAACATTAGAGACGGTAAGGAGCTAATCATGATGGAAACTAAAGGGTTGACCGGAGCGCAGACGATGCTCCGCGTGTTGGAAGGCATGGGCGTGGATCGGATCTTCGCCTCGCCGGGATCGGAATGGTCTCCCGTATGGGAGGCGCTGGCCGAGCCGGGGGCGGAGCGGCTGCCGCTTTACCTGAGCACGCGCCACGAAGAAGTCGCCGTGGGCATGGCCAGCGGTTACGCCAAGGCGACCGGCAAGCTGCCGGCGGTGATGATCCACACCACGGTCGGCTCGCTGCACGCGACCATGGCGCTGCGCGGCGCGCTCCACGAGCAGGTGCCGATGGTGGTTCTTACCGGCGAGTCGATCGCCTTCGGCGAGGACGAAGGGCCGGACGTGGGCGGGCAGTGGCTCGCCCATCTCGCCGACATCGGCGGCCCCGCAAGGCTGGTCGAGCGCTGCGTCAAATGGAGTTTCGGCTTGAACGCCAAAGAGCTTCTCCCGGCGACGATCCAGCGCGCCTGCCGGCTAGCGATGGCCGCGCCGCGCGGCCCGGTTTTCGTCTCGCTGCCGATGGAGTTCTTGTTCGACAAGATGACGCACAATCCGCCATCCGAAAACGGCAGCGCGCCCGGGCCGACGGCCGATCCCAAGGGGATCGAAGAGCTGGCGGAGTGGCTCGCCGGGGCCAAGAACCCGGTCATCGTCGCGGAAGACTCGGGCCGCACCGCCAGAGCGGTTGCGTGTCTGGTGGAGATCGCCGAGACCCTCGGCGCCGGAGTCGTCGAGACGAGAAGCACCGGCTGTCTGAATTTTCCGCGCACTCATCCCTTGCACGGCGGTTATGAGCCGGCGGAATACTTAAAGGAGTCCGATCTGATTCTGTTGTTGGCGACGAGGGCGCCATGGCATCCGGCGTCGCGAAGGCCGGCGCTGCCGGGGGCGAAGATCGCCGTGCTGGATGAAAATCCCCTGCGCGCCGAGATACCCTATTACGGCTTCCAGGCCGATCTCTGCTTGACCGGAGAGGTCGAGAGTTCGTTGGAATATTTATTGAGCGTTCTCAAGAAACGCGTCTCCCGAGGCGATGCGGAGCGCTCCCGGCGGGCGGAGGCCTGGCAAAGCCGCAACGAAACGCGCAGGCGCAAATGGCGCGAGGATGCGCTGGCGCTGGCGAATACCAGGCCGATGGACACCCGGTGGGTTGCCCATGAAGTCAGCCAGGCGCTGCCGCCCGACGCGATGGTTGTAGAAGAGACCATTACGCATCGGCTGGCCGTCCACCGTTACTTCGATTCCCTCAAGCCCGGCTCGTTCTTTGCCGGCTGCATCGGCGGCCTCGGCACCGGCCTCTCTACCGCCCTGGGCGTGAAGGCGGCCAATCCTAAACGTCCGGTGGTCTGCCTGATCGGCGACGGCTCGTTCAATTACGATCCGGCGCCGGCCGCGCTCGGCGCGGCGCAGGAACACGGACTGCCGATCCTGATCGTGATGTTCAACAATCAAGGCTATCTCTCGCAGAAATCAGGCGTGCCAAAATATTACCCGAACGGCTGGGCGGTCAAGAGTAACAAGTTCGCCGGTCTTAACATCGCGCCGTGCCCGGACTACGCGACGATCGCGAAAGCGTTCGACGGCTACGGGGAAAAAGTTGAAGAGCCGGGCGAGGTGAGGAAGGCGGTCGAGCGCGGGCTCAAATCGCTGGCTGCCGGCCAACTGGCGCTGTTGGATATCCGGCTTAAGCCGGTAGGCCAGATCACCGATCGCGGCGAAGGCTGAACAAGGGTTCCGAGTTCCGGGTTCCTAGCGTGGTGTCTTAAGCTCTTGGTAGTTTATCCGAAAGTCGGCATTTTGACACGGAGTATATCACCACGAAGGACACGAAGTTCGGAGGATTCATCGCGCTAAGACGCCAAGTAAGATATTTTTCTCCGAACTTTGCGCCCTTTGCGCCTTTGCGCGAGTCGGGCGGTCTTCCTTCGTGTGCTTCGTGCCTTCGTGGTGAATCCTACTTTTCTGATTCTGGTTCCGGCTTTGCCGCGCAATTGTTTTTTATCTGAGACTCCAGCGGTGTCCGGGCCGTTCCCGCGCGCAGAATGTGCGCGCGGCATCGACCGCGCGCCCGGTTCCCGCGATATCGGCGATCACTTCGAAGCAGTGCTCGGCCCGGGTGAACCGGTAGCGTTCGACCGGATCGAACTCGATATCATTGTTGCCCGGTCTCAGGCGGTACAATCTCGCCAGTCCGACGATGTCTCCATCGCGCCGCTCGCGGATCCGGAGCGTCGTCTGGCATTCTCCGGAGCCGTCGGCCCTGAGCCTCACGCGCCAGGCCCGAACCCGCTCGCCCTGCCCGATCGGGTCTGGAGACATATCCAAATCCATGATGTAGAGCCGGTGGTCCCGCCCGCAGGCGACAAAGCGGTCGTCATAACGGTCTCTCTCGCCCCTTCGCTCCACGTCGGGAATGACGCAGCCCTGTAAGGTGACAGCGGCAACGACTAACAAGAACGCCCGGCGAAAGATCTTCATACCCGGCCTTCCTTTCTGTTCGAAGCTTTAGACGTGGCATAGTTTACTTAATTCGAAACGGTCGTGTCAACGACACCGAAGCCGCTGCCGTTTTTGCTCTTGACAGCCGATATCTTTTTATTTTACTGTGATAGCTGTTTTATCGCATTGTGATAACCATGAAATCGCTCCATCGCGCCATCGATCTCCTGTCGGCTTTCCAAACTCAGCGCGAGTTGGCCGTGGAGGAATTGGCGAAGATCCTCGGCTGGCCGGCGAGCAGCGTCTATCGCTTCGCGCGGGTCCTACGCGAGCGCGGGTTTCTCTCCTACCTTCCGGAAAACAAAAAATACACGTTGGGCGGCGTCCTCTGTCAGCTAGGGCGCGCGAGCGGGCCCGATCTTCCGGCGCTAGCGCGCCCGGCGCTGGAGCGGCTGGCCAAAGAGACCGGCGAGACAAGCTTTCTAAGTCTCCGCAGCGGGTGGGAGGCGAGGTACGCGGCTTGCGTCGAAAGTCCCGAGAGCATCCGCTTCACCGCGCCGATCGGGAGGCACTTCCCGCTTTACGCCGGGGCCTCCGCGAAAGTGATTCTGGCTTTTATGGAAGAGCAAGAGATGCGAAGTTATTTCGAGACCGTGAAGCTCAAGCGCCTCGGCGCCTCGACGATCGTCGACAAGGCCAAGCTGGAAAAGGCTCTCTCGGTGATACGGAGCCGAGGCTATGACTTCACGCAGGAGGAGCGTCACCAGGGGGCGTGGGGTTTGGCCGCGCCTATTCTCGACGCGGAAAACGTGGCGGTCGGCTCCCTTGCCATTACCGGGGTCCGGTTTCGTCCGCCGCGGAAAAAACTGCCGCGATTCATCTCCCTGCTAAAGACGGCCGCGAGAGAGATTTCGGAGAAGCTCCAGAATGGCCGTTCGGCCGAAACGGGAAAAAGGCTGCGCGCCGGAGGATAGGAGACGCTATGGCTAAAAGACTTAAGGACTTCCTTTCTCACTTGGAAGATCGGCTGCCGGATGACCTTTTGCGCATCGACCGTCCGATCGACCCGGCCCATTTCGAAGTCACCGCCTTATTGCAGCACCTTGAGAACCGCCAGCGTTTTCCGGCTCTGCTTTTCGAAAGGCCGTTGAACCTCCACGGCAAGCCCTCTTCTTTCCCGCTCTTGAGCAATCTGTTCGCGACGCGCGAGCGTTGCGCCCTGGCGTTGGATCTTAACCCCGAGGAGGCGGCGCTCCCGTTGAGCCTCGAGTACGCCAGGCGGGAAGAGCGACTGATTCCGCCGGTCAAGGTGTCCGCTCGCGAGGCGCCGGTCAAAGACATCGTAAAACGCGGCCAAGAGGCCGATCTCTACGACTTCCCGATCGTGCGCCACCATGCGATGGACTCCGCGCCTTACATCGACATGACGCCGGTGATGAAGGACCCGGAGGGAGGTTTCTACAACGTGGCCTTTCTCCGCAACATGGTGAAAGGGCCCAGGCGGCTCGGCATCCATATGTCTCCCCGGCACAACTGGCAGATCCACCGCAAAAACGAGGAAAAAAAGCGGCCCACGCCGGTTGCGATCGTGGTGAGCCATCATCCTTCCTTCTATCTTGGGGCGCTCAACGTCTCACCGTTCGGCGTCGATGACTATGCCCGCATCGGAGCCATCATGGGGGAGCCGCTCCGGCTCACGGCCTCTGAGACCTGGGGAGAGGACTTCATGGTGCCGGCGGACGCGGAGATCGTGATCGAGGGGCATGTGCTCGCCGATGTCAGGGAAGTCGAGGCGCCCTTCGGCGAATTTCCCGGCTACTACGGCCCGCAGCGACTCCGCCCCGTGATCGAAGTGACGGCGATCACCCATCGCCGCGACGCCGTGTTCCAACATACCTTCGTCGGCCACCGGGACAATTGGATTCTCGGCGGAATTCCCAAAGAGGGCAGTCTCTTCAACCTGATCCGGGGGATCGTTCCGACGACCAAAGCAGTCCATTTTCCCATCTCGGGCTGCGGCCGATTTCATTGCTACGTCTCGATCGACAAAAAAATCGATGGGGAGACCAAGCAAGCCGCGCTCGCGGCGCTGGCGGGGTGCGATTTTGTCAAGCACGTCGTGGTGGTCGATTCCGACGTCGATATCTACCGGGAAGAAGAGGTCATGTGGGCGGTCGCCACGCGGGTGCAGGCGGACCAGGACGTGGACATCATAAAAAATGTCAAGGGGAATACGCTGGACCCATCCCAGACAGACGACATCATGACCGCCAAGATGATCATCGATGCGACACGTCCGGTGAAGCGGCCGTTTGCGGCCCGGCTGGAGGTGCCCAAAGAGGCTATGGCGAAAACCAGGCTCGACGATTTTATTGCGCCCGCGCTCCTGGAGCGCCTGCGCAGGAGCTGAAACGAAAGGGGGAGAATCATGGCGGGGATTTTCTGGGTGACCTGTCCCGAATGCCGCGGCGAGTTCTACTGCCACGCGCAAGAGCTGCGACACAAGGGCATAAAACTTCTCTGTCCCTATTGCGGCCGCCAATTTTTGGACGAGGAGAGTCCCAAGATCGTGGAGTAGGGTAGAGATTTTGTGAAAGGAGGGCTTGCGTATGACTCGTATTTTAATCATCACCGGGGACGGCTCCACTCCTGATCTGGACCATGCGGTTTTCCGCATGCGAGAAGAAGGCTTCGATGTAACCATCGCCGCGCCCAAAAAGAAGCGTCTGCATGTCGTCATTCATCAGCAGGAAGAAGGCTGGAATACCTACATTGAGAGGCCGTGGTACGCGATGGACGCGGATGCTTCTTTCGACGAGATCGATCCCTCCACATTCGACGGTTTGCTGCTGCCGGGAGGTCGGGCCCCGGAGCACATCCGAAATATTGAGCGCTGCGTCGAACTTGTCCGCCATTTCGTCGAAACCAACAAGCCCATCGGAGCCATTTGTCGTGGCCCCCTTATTCTTCTTGAGGCAGGTGTGAAGGGGAGGCGACTAACTGGCAACAGCCTTATTAAGCCTCGCGTCGCTATGCGCGGAGGCATTTATGTCGAGTCGCGGGGTGAAGCCGTTGTAGACGGGAATATTGTGACGGTAAGCGGGAGACCTTATTACCATGTATGGATACGGGCATTCCTCTCTCTGCTGAAAGGAACACCTGTTGCCGCAGGGAACGGAGCGCTTAGTAGCGCCCGTATTCTTATGATTATCGAGGAGTCCACCAGCTCCGGCCATCATGATTACGCCTATTTCCGCATGCTGGAAGAGGGCTTTGATGTAACCGTCGCTGCGCCCGTGAAGAGGCCTCTTAGAACTGTCGTTCACATGCCGCATGGCTTGGATGGCACCTGGGATACCTTTCAGGAACTGCCGGGGTTCATAGTCGTGCCGGATGCGTCGCTGGATGAGATCGACCCGGGCGCATTCGATGCGCTCATCATACCGGGAGGTCGGGGCCCGGAGCATCTGCGGGTCGATAAGCGTTGTCTCGACATCGTGCGCCATTTTCTCCAGACCGATAAGCCGATGGCATTCATTTGTCACAGCCCGCAAATTCTTACGGAGGCCCTAGTATCACTAGGGATGAAGGGAAAGCGATTGACTGCGATACATCATTCGGTGAAGGCCGACGTCATCGCCGCCGGATGCATCTGGGTTCATACGCCGCGTGAAGCGGTGGTGGACGGGAATATCGTCACAGCAGCGAGGAGACCTGATTACGATGTCTGGATGAGGGCCTTCGTATCCCTGCTGAAAGAACGGGGTATTAAAGCCTCATAAAGGAGTAACTAAAAATGCTAAACCGAATTTTTAGCGGCTCCCTTGTGTCGATTTTATTCGTGCTGGGGTTTGTAGGACTAGCCCGAGTGGGGCAGGCGCAAGACCGATTTAATCTGAGCCACAGCGCGCTCACCGGCTCCCAGGCGATCCTATTTGTCACCCGGGATGCCGGCATCTTCCGCAAATATAGTCTGGAACCCCAAATCATTTACATCGCCGGAGCTCCTCCTAACATCGCCGCGCTTGTGGCAGGGA
>JBGPGE010000137.1:0-10640 GCA_041483675.1 Binatia bacterium | reverse complement strand
TGATGGAGCGAGGGGTGAAAACCGAGTTTGTAGAGCATTCCATGCTCATCTTTTCATCCTCTGTGCTCAACTATCCTCTGAAATCATCTTTCCAACGTCAAGTTTCTTGTCCTCAAGTGCATTTTTCAGCAGCCTGCTAGTGTGACAGTGCAAGAGGCCGAGGCGACGGAGAACGCGCGGCAAGCGCGGCCAGGCAGCTAAACGCTACGTTATCCGGGCACATAGGTATCCAAGATGCCGAGCGATACGATCGTCGAGTTTGCGCAGCGCCGGTTCGGCACCGATGCCGGTCTGCCTACTGACGCGGCAGGACGGCCCCGGGTACCCGATTGGCTATCCGGGGCCGCAGGCGAAGCGACAGTCCCGGCCAAGGGCGACGACCCGATCAGGGTTGAGGGCCGCGTCGCAACGCCTCATGAACCCGAGCCTACGGTTGACGGCACAACCGCCGAGGCACTGGCCTTTTACCTACCATTCCATTTCTACCGCACCGCTTGGGGCATTTACATACGGGCCGCTGGCGTGTGGGCGCTCGCCCGTCGCCTCGCCCTACCCAGGAAGCTCCCAGACTTGAGCGTCCTGGCGTGTGCCTACAACCTCCTATTGGAACACGAGCGCCTTCATTTCTGTGCGGAGTACGCTGCGTCCAGGATTGAGGTTGTCACGGCCCAGGCCTGCTACGACGCGTATTTCAAGGATAAAGACGCCAACCTGCACGAAGAAGCTCTGGCCAACGCACGAGCCCTTCGAGGTCTCCGACGCCGCACTCCCTCAAAGCTAGTCCAGGCAGCCGAAGCATGGATGGCCACCCAAGGTCCCGGCTACTGCGACTTCAACGAATGGCTACCTCCGCGTTTCACCGATGGGGAGCGACGGGCTGCGGTGCTAATGACGAGCGTGGCGGCACTGACGAACCGCCTCGATCTCAGTCCCATGCCGGCCAGCGCATCGTCCTACGCATGGCACCCTGCCGATTTCCTCTTTCGCCACGCAGCCGAACGCCTGATTCCTGTCTACATCGTCCTCGATCTGTCGGTTCCTTGGGTGAGGATCGCAAAGCCATTTCCGAAGGGGTTTGGCCTGCAGGTTTACGTTTACTCCAACGACCACAAGCCTCCCCACATTCACATCGAACGCCCGCCGGGGACCCCGCGTACCCGTTACCAGTGGCCGGAGCTTACCACCCTTCGCGGCGACCGTCCCCTGCGAGCTTCCGAAAAGAAGCATCTCGACCAGTACCTCGCGGTCCACCGCCATGCCATTGATCGCAAGATCACATCCATCCCTTGGAAGTAGAGGGTTTAGCTATGCACAGGGAGCCGGATAACAATGCGCTGAAGCTGACAGCGCCGGCGCAAGTGGCGGAGCGCCGCAGTTTAGCGCGTTGTTAGGTTGCCCGTGACCCGAACACAGAGACTCCGCCGGGTTCTTCTTGTATGCGCGCACTGCGTGCGAAATCTCGCATACTATCGTGCCGGGTGGCATAACCGCCGGCCAATTCGCGTCGAGCCGTTCTGGAACACCGTCAACGGCAACTTCGTTGATATTTGCGTACTCGAATGGTGCAAGCTGTTCGGTGACGCCAAGGCACCACATTCTTGGCGACGTATCGTCGCTGATCGAGCGGCATTCGAGCGTGGCCTTCTGCGGCATCTTGAGATCGGCGCCAATGCTTTCGCTGTCACCGTTTCCGAGTTACGGACCTACCGAGATAAGTTCGTGGCTCACCTGGACTCCGAGCTGACAGGTCAAATCCCTCAGTTCGCCATCGTAAAGGCGTCGGTGGAGTACTATCACTCGTACATCCTCCGGACGGAGGGGAGTGCCCAGCTGTGTAAGAGCCTGCCTACGGACCTGGCGGCTTTCTATGACGCCTGCACTCGTGAGGCCCGCATGTATTACGAACTGAGATCATGAGTCCGGCACGACGGTGCATCGTAGGTCATCTGCAGCCGGCACCTAACCAGGCGATGAACGCGACCGGCCTGAGCTTCGCTACTCTTTGCGAAACTCTCTGCGCCGGCACGTTATCGTCAGGTCGTTAGCAGTCACGAAGTGATGATCGTTGAATCCCCGGTATTTTTCCCGGGCTGGCTCCACAATCTTTCTCTCGGCCTTCTCCGAAAGCTTCCAGGCGCAGCGCCGGCGTCTCGTCTCTGTTCCTTCATCGTCAGGACTATGATGTTTTCCATGCCCTGACAGAATTACGTTGTCGTTACCCCCTGACATAGTTACGTTGCTACTACAATCGAGCGAAGGCTTGCTTGACACATGCAGTCTGTCGAGGATATATGAATACGGATTTTATCAGTGGGCGAAAACCGCAGTCGGAGGTGCTGTTGGTGAGCGCGCGAATTTTTCCGAAGGCAAGACTTGCCGCAATCGTAATCTTGATCCATGCCGCCGCCGCAATATCCGCAGGCGCGGACTGGCGGGACGATTGGAACGAGGCACTCAACGCCGCGAAGAAGGAAGGCAAGGTGGCCGTGATCACGGACGTGACCGCGGCGATACGCGACGCGCTGACGATTCCCTTTCAAGAAAAATACGGCATACCGGTTGAACTGTTCGGCGCGCTGGGCCGTGAAGTCCCGCCCCGCATCGCGGCGGAACGCAAGGCCGGCCGTTATCTCTGGGATGTTTTCGTTCACGGAACCACGACCGGACTCGAATCGTTGATCCCCATGGGCGGATTCGATCCTCTCGAGCCCGCTCTCATCGTCCCCGATGTGAAGGAGCCGAAATCCTGGCGCGGCGGGATGGAGTTCCTCGATCCGAACAAGATGCTCCTGACCATGACTCCGTTCCAGCGCGGCACCATTTTTTTCAATCCCAAGCTCGTAGCCCCGAAGGAATTTAAATCGCACAAAGACCTGCTCGATCCCAAATGGAAGGGAAAGCTGATCCTTGACGATCCGCGCAGGGCGGGACCGGGCCAGGCGACTCTTACTTTCTTCTACCTGCATCCGGAGCTGGGGCCGGAGTTTATCCGGGCGCTGGGCAAGCAACAGATCACCATCATGAAAGATTTCGCCCAGGAGGTGGACGCCATCGGTCAAGGCCGGTATCCGGTGCTGATCGGAACCGCCGACTTCGTGGCGATCGCGCGGGCGAAGCAGGGTGTGCCCATCGCTATCGTGGATCCCCGGCAATTAAAGGAAGGCACGGATGTCAGTCCGGCGAACGGCGCGCTGGCGTTATTCAACAAAGCCCCCCATCCGAACGCCGCCAAGATTTATATCAACTGGCTTCTCAGCAAAGAAGGACAGACCGTCTTTGCGCGCGCCAGCGGCTACGTCAGCGCCCGCGTGGACGTGCCCACGGACCATACCGAGCCCTGGCGCATCCCGCAGCCGGGAGCGATAAAAACCTACACCAAGGAGGGGATGCAGGTGAGAGAAAAGTTGATGCCCCTGCTACACGAGGTTTTCGGCAACCCATGAGCCAAACCTTTCTCGAAGTCCGGAATCTGGTCAAGATTTTCGGCAAGCTCACCGCCGTCGACGACGTGTCGTTCAAAGTGGAACAGGGAGAAGTGGTCACCCTGCTCGGACCGAGCGGCTGCGGCAAGACGACCACTCTTCGGATAGTCGCGGGGTTCGAAAAACCCAACGCCGGAGAGGTGGAAATCGCCGGTCGCGTCGTGGTTTCCACGAACCGGAGAATTCACGTCCCGCCGGAACGGCGCGATATCGGCATGGTCTTTCAGTCCTACGCGATCTGGCCCCACATGACGGTCTTTGAAAACGTGGCGTTCCCCTTGAGGGTCAGACACGCCCCTCGCCGGGAAATCAAAGAGCGAGTGGAAAAGACGCTGGATCTCGTGGGTCTCGCCAATTTTTCCGATCGTCCCGCGATTTTGCTGAGCGGCGGCCAGCAGCAGCGGGTTTCCCTGGCGCGGGCGCTGGTTTACTCGCCGAGCATTCTTTTGTTGGATGAGCCGTTGAGCAACCTCGACGCCAAGCTCAGGGAACAGATGCGGATCGAGCTCAAGCGATTGCAGCAGCAGCTTGGCTTCACGGTGCTGTTCGTGACCCATGACCAGATCGAGGCCATGGCGCTCTCGACGCGCCTGGCCGTGATGAACCAGGGGCGCATCGAGCAGCTCGGTGCGCCGCAAGAGGTTTATGAGCGTCCCCGGACGCCGTTCGTGGAGGATTTTTTGGGACGCATATTGAGATTCAGGGGAACGGTCACCGAACGGCAACCGGACTATCAGGTCGTCGAGTTCGACGGGGTGAAGAACGTTCAGGTGCGCGTTTCAAACGGCGCAGAGGAGGCCGCCGTGGGCAAGAAGGTGATGGTCGCAATCCGTCCCGAAGACGTTCGGGTCGAAAAGGATCGCGCCCCCGGCCAGGGCAACACAATACCCTGCGATGTTGAGAACGTTCTCCATCTGGGCCGGGAATATGAGCTTGTGCTTCGCGTCGCCGACCGGCTTTACACGATCACGGTTCCGCGCGAGGGCGGCTCAATGCTCGGCCAAACGATCGGGCTTCACCTGCCGGCCGAACATCTGCGAGTCTGGGCGGCTGCGCCGACGCTGGACGAAACCGACATGGAGACGGCAGGCCGCGCAGGCTCCGCCGCCTGAGATTTCGGCTCGGGTTAGGAACGACCGACGATGGCAAACGTTGCTGCTGACGCAATCCCGCAGCGCCGCATTTTCGCGCTGGAGCCTTCGAGCCTGCTGATCGGTCTGCTGTTCGTCGTCGTCGCTCTTCTGGTTCTGACGCCGCTGCTCCTGCTGCTGGTCGGCAGTTTTCAACTCGCCAGGCCGGGGGAAGCTGCGGTGTACGGACTGGCCGGGTGGAGGCGGGCCTTCGGCGATCCTTCGATTCGGGACGCGTTGTGGAACACCGTGTCGCTTTCCGTCGTGCGGCAGGCCATTGCCCTGGTCATCGGCGTTATTCTCGCATGGCTCATCGCGCGCACGGACCTGCCCTGGAGAAAAGGTCTTGAGTTCATGTTCTGGATCTCCTTCTTTCTTCCCTCCTTGCCGGTGGCTCTCGGCTGGATTTTGCTTCTCGACGGCAAGTTCGGGCTGCTCAACCAGTGGCTCCAGGCGCTTCATCTCGTATCCGGTCCGATCTTCAACATTTACTCCTACTGGGGAATCGTCTGGATCCACATGACGACGAGTCTCGGTGTCAAGGTGCTGCTCCTGGCGCCCGCGTTTCGCAATCTCGACGCAAGCCTGGAGGAAAGCGCGCGCAGTTGCGGCGCCACGACCGTCACGACACTCACCCGCATCGTGGTGCCGCTCATGATGCCGGCGATCCTGGTCGCCACGGTGTTGGGGCTGATCCGATCCATGGAAGCCTTTGAGATCGAACTTTTGTTGGGCGTTCCCATCGGATTGTTCGTTTACTCGACCAAGATTCGCGATCTGGTCGCCTACGAGCCGCCCGATTACGCCGCCGCCACCGCGCTGGGAAGCATTTTCCTGCTGCTGCTTCTCGTCCTGGTGGCGTTGCAGCGCAGTTATTTGGGCCAGCGCCACTATCGCACCGTGACGGGACGCGGCTTCAGCACCAACCCGACGAGTCTGGGGCGATGGCGCTGGCCGATATTCGCCGTGGTCCTGCTGACGGCTTTCACCGTGACCGTAGTGCCCGTCGCCATGCTCCTGATGGGCACGTTCATGCGCGCCTTCGGCTATTTCGACATTCCCCATCCATGGACGATGGAAAACTGGCAGCGGGTGCTCGCCGACTCGAGCCTCATACGCTCGCTGTGGAACACCATCGTCGTCGGCATCGGCACCGCCGTGACCGGCGCGATATTTTATTCCCTTATCGCCTATGTGGTCGTGCGGCGCCATTTCAAGGGTAAAGCGGCATTGGACTTTATCTCGTGGCTGCCCTGGGCGGTTCCGGGAATTCTCATGGGCCTGGCTCTGCTCTGGACTGTTTTTGAAACCAGAGTCCTGCTGTTTCTCTATGGCTCGGTTTACCTGCTCATCATCGCGCTGTTCATCAAGAGCATGCCTTTTGGAGTGCAAATCTCCAAAAGCGTGCTCGTCCAGTTGGGGCCCGAGCTTGAAGAAGCGGCCAGGATCTCCGGCGGATCGTGGATTCAGACCTACCGCCGCGTGCTGGTCCCGCTGCTCACCCCGACGTTGATCGTGGTCGGCCTGCTCGGCTTTATGTCGGCGGCCCGGGACATCAGTACCGTGGTCCTGCTCGGCTCCAGCCAATCCCGCACCATGGCGCTGCTGGCGCTCGACTATGCTTTCGGCGGGCAATTCGAGCGCGGATCCGTGGTTGCGTTTATGACCTCTCTGGTCGTGATTGTCACCGCTTTGATTGCCCACGTTGTCGGCCGAAGGGTGGGCATCGGCCAGCATTAGGGTTCGCAAGCCGTCTCAGGATTTATTTAAAAAGGAGACGAAATGAGCGCGCCACACATCACCGACTTGAGGAGCTACCTGAAAGCGCTGGAAGAGGCCGGCGAACTGTCCCGGATTAAAATTCCAGTCAGCCTCGATCAGGAAATCGGCGCCATCTGTCTTCGCAACCTGCGGGGAAACGGTCCCGGGCTGTTATTCGAGCGTCCGGGCGACGGCCATTTTCCCCTGGCGGTGGACTTGATGGCGTCGCGCCGGCGCTACGCGCTGGCGCTTGGCATCGAGCCCGAGGAGCTGACGGCGGAATGGAACCGGCGCACCGTGACGCCTCTGGCGCCGGTCATCGTCGAGCGCGGGGCGTGCCAGCAGAACGTGACCATCGGGAAGGACGTGGATCTGTCCAGGCTTCCCGCGCCGATTTGGAACGAGCTTGACGGCGGCCCCTATCTGACGTTGTCCTGCCATGTAACCAAGGATCCGGTCACCAAAACGCGCAATGTGGGTCTCTATCGCAACCAGGTCCACGACCGCCAGACCCTCGGCATCCTCGCGGCCCCTTACACTCATCTCAATCTCCAGCGCAATAAAGCTCCGAACGAGCCGTTTCCGGTGGCTCTCGTGCTCGGGCCCGATCCAACGGTCGTCATGACCGCCCCGGCGCCGATTCCTTACGGGATCGACGAGCTGGCGATCGCCGGCGCGCTGCGCGGCAAGCCGTTGGAGCTTGTGCCGTGCAAGACGATTCCACTGGAAGTACCCGCCACGGCGGAAATCGTGATCGAAGGCGAGATCCGGCCCGGCGAGCTGCGGGAAGAAGGCCCCTTTGGCGAGTTCACCGGCCACTACGGCGGCCACAAAGCGCCGCGCCCGGTCATTCACGTCACGGCGATTACTCATCGAAACGATCCGATTCTCCAGGCCACCTACGAGGGAACGCAACCGAACGAATCGGGTTATTTGACCGGTGTGCCGCGAGAAGCGGAAATCATCCGGCAGGTGACTCTGCCGGGAATAAAAAAAGTCAACGTGACCGTGCCGGCGGGGGGCGCCTTGCACGCGGTGGTGGCGGTGGAAAAACCTTACGAGGGATTCGGCAAGTACGTGGGGCTGGCGGTGCTCGGCACCGTCGCCGGGCGTTACCTCAAGCAGGTGATCGTCGTCGACGCCGACATCGATCCCTTCGATCCGATTCAAGTCGAGTGGGCGGTCGCCACCCGGGTGCAGGCCAATCGCGATATCGAGATTCTGAAAGAGCTCACCGGGATCGTTCTCGATCCCTCCTTGCCCAAGGAAGAGCAGTGGGCCACCTCGCGGACCTCGAAAATGATCATCGATGCGACGCGCTACGATGCCAAGAATTTCGCGCCGGTCTGTCTACCTTCGGCCGAGGCCATGGCCAAGGTCGAGGGCGAATGGTCCCGCTACGGCATCTTGCTGCCGGGTGGCTGATGAGCGGAGTTATAGGCGCTGCACTTACTCCACTCCCTTTTGCGTGCACCAGGGAACCATGGAACCCATGCGGCAATTCGCGCCTGCTTTGCGGAGGCAGGACTCGAAGAACTCGTGGATCTTCGGGTCCTCGTCTTCGTACTCGATCTGCGTGCCGCCCTCCTTCACGCTGACCTCGATCGGTTTGTCCTCGCCGAGCGCCGCAAGATTGTAGCGCCAGCTGTTCCAGCGCAGCGCCAGATAACGCGCGGGATCGCCGCCCGAATTGAAGTGCTGATGCATCCACTGGGAGGGCGGAACCACGACGCTGCCGGGTTTCCACTCCACTCGAGTGGGCTCCCCATGTTCGGGCCAGAGCAGGGAATAGCCCTGACCGCTTAGGATCGTCACATGGGCGCCGGGGCCATGGCGATGGGCTTTTTTGTAGCGCCCGACGGGGAATTCGGAAATATGGGAGCCCATGACGTTGCCGGCGAGGTCGAAGTTGACATGCTTTCCGCCGGCGCCGCGTTCATTCCACACCTGGAGCGGCATGTCCCGCGTGTTGGGAACGAAGTTAACCGACATTTTAAGCCCCCAGACCTGCCCCTTGCCGCTGAAATAGTCTTCCTCCTCGGGTGAAAAGCGATCGGCGAACGTGAAATCGTTTTCGAAGATAAAATCGAGGTTGTGGTACAGATTCATGGTGAAGGGCGCGCCCGTCACGGCAAAGTACCTTACCGGAGCGCTTCCCTGTCCGTTGAAGTGTTGGTAGTAGGCGTTCAGGGGAATCGCGAAGAGGCTTCCGGGGTGCCACTCGAAGCTGTGCTTCCTGCCGGCTTTCTGCCATACCGTCGTGGCCCCGTGCCCGTCGAGAATATAAACCATCTCTTCGTAAAGGTGCTTCTGCGGTTTTAGCTTTCCTCCGGGCGGGATCTCGCACACGTAGCCGTCGTTGGTTCCGCCGGCGCCGTCGAGATTGATAAACGCTCCCAGCCCTCCCTTAAGGTCCCAGGGCGCAACTTCTACTTTGCGCAGGTCCTCGATAAAGAACCCGCGGTTGACTGGGATCTTCTGCGTCTTTTGCCACGCATTGTAGGTGTCGACCTGGGCGTCGCTATTGTATTTCATCGCGAATCGGCTTCCTTTCTCGGCAACGGTCCAACGGAGCGGGCTTAGATTTTCGAACGGCCCGGCTGTGTCTGGGCTTTCACCAGCTTGTCGACATAGGCCCGCATCACCATGCGCTCGACTTCACGGATGCTCTTTACGGCGTCGGGCGTTCGGATGACGTTTAATATGGGTTGAAGCTCACTCTCGTCAAGCCGCTGCCGCGCGCCTTTGTCGCGCGCGATCTGCTCCAGGACGGAAGCCGGAGGCGCCGCGAACTCATAGCTCAGAAAGCGGTCGACGATGGCTTCATCGACGAGATCGACTCGATTCGTCGTCAGGATGACGGCGGTGTGAGCGGTGTCGAGATCGTCGATGCTATGGAAGAAGATCGAGTTCTGGCTGAAATGCCATTCTTTCGCGCCCATCGAGTGGCGCGTCAAAAACAGCGATTCGACGTCGTCGAACAGGAGGACCGTCCGGCGCTTGGGATCGTCGTCGTGGCGATGAGGGCCGCCGCTTTGCCCCGCGCGCGCGTACTTGAAAATCTCCCGGATCTGCTCCTCGGTGTCGCCGTATCGGCCGCGCGCGACGTCGGCGCCATCGACGAGTATCATGACGACTTCATCCGAGCTGCGACCGGCCGCGCCGTTATCGCCGAACCGGCGGCACAACTCGTAGGCCAGCCGTTTGGCCATCGCCGTCTTGCCGACGCCGACGCCGCCATGAAACAGGAAACCTTTTAACGCGCTGCGCTCTAGATGCTCTTTCCACTGATAGCCGACGATGGCGGCGAGCTCCCGGAGGATCTCGCGATAGCGGGGGCCGACGAGCTCCCGCTCGGCGCGGCCCAAACCGTCGTCGTCAGCCGCGGCGAACGCTCCGAACTCGTCGCGCAAACGCTCAAATGTGTACAAGTCGACGTCGCTGTCGCGCATCTAGAATCCTAACTTAGAGAGAATGCCCGCTTACTTCTTGCCGCCGACGCCGTCGGGCGCCGCTTCGATCTGCTCGAGCTCGGCGCCCCGGTCGACGCCCAAAATGTCCACCAGGTTCAAGTCAGCCGAGACGAACCGGACCGGACGGCGAGGGTCGGCGTTTACGTGTTGGACTACCACGCCCTGCGCGCGTATCGGGATATTGACCAGATCTTCCGCCTGCCAGTCGTGGCGCACGCCGTCGAGCAGGGTGTAACCTTTGCCTTCCAATATATACAACACGGATCCCCCCGGCGTTTTCTGCGCGCCGCTGCGGCCGCCCGCCGGGATTTCCTGCTCGAACACGATCATGGATCGGATCGCCGTGGTGTTCAGGGCGGGGTGTAAAAACCATTTCATTTTGCCCTGACGATTGCTCTCCCAAGCGAGGTCGCTGCCTTTGATGAGCCACGCGCCTTTACGTTGATGCTCGCGCTGGCGATCGCGCAATCGATAGAGCCATTCAAGCAGGTTTTCGCCTCGGTCGGCGTAGGCGCCGCCGAGATTTTCTTCCGTCGATCGGGTATCGCTCATCGGGCGCTCCGCGCGTTGTTTTTAGCTTTAAAGTCCGGGTGATTTTCGAGCTGCACCATTTCGCTCGCGCCCCATTCGAACAGCGCCCCGCTGATGAACGCGATCCACTTGGCGGGCTTGTCGTCATAGCGGTTGTAATGCTTGTGCTCGACGCCTCCGGGCTTCAAAGGCAAGAGGAGCAAATCGCCCGCTTCCCAATCGTGGCGCTCGCCGTCCACCTCGGACCATCCCTCTCCTTCGAT
>JBGPGE010000136.1:0-10650 GCA_041483675.1 Binatia bacterium | reverse complement strand
TTTGTGTCGTTTTTCTTTCCGGTGCTCGGCTCGCAAGACTTGATCTTGTCGATCCCGCTGCCGCTCGTTCCGATCAACGCCACGGTGGGCATGATTTTTTCCATGACCGTGGTTTTGCTCTTGTCCGGACTCCACTGCTTGGGCGTCAGGCAGGGGACGCTGATGCAGAATGTTTTGACTACGCTGAAGATCGGCGCGCTGTTGGGAATCATTGTCTTCGGCGTTCTTTTCGGCAACGGCAGCACGAGCCATTTTGAACCGCTCTTCGACTGGCCAAAGATCGGCAATTCCAGTTTGTTTGGCGCGGCGTTCATTCCGGTCATCTTCGCCTACTCGGGATGGAACGCGGTGACTTATATCGCTGGTGAAGTCAAAGACCCGGAGAAAAATCTGCCACGCGCTCTAATGTATGGCGTGCTGATCGTGACCGCGCTCTACTTGGCGATCAACGCGGTTTATATTTACGCCGTTCCAGTGACCGAGATGAAAGGCGCGCTGCGCATGTCGGAAGTCGCCACCACGGCGCTGTTCGGCTACAAAACCTCGGCTTGGATCACCGGCATCATCACGATATCGATTCTCGGCGCGCTCAACGTCGTGACGATGATCGGGCCGCGAATTTACTATGCGATGGCGAAGGACGGAGTGTTTTTCAAGCAGCTCACCTATGTTCATCCCAATTTCGGCACTCCCACCGCCGCCATCATGCTCCAAGCGCTGTGGAGCTGCTTGCTGATTCTCACCAACACCTGGGGAACGTTGTTTACCTACGTCAGCGTCGCGATCACGCTGTTCTCGGCGTTCACCGTCGGCTCGGTCATCGTGCTGCGTTACAAAAAACCGGAACTCAAGCGGCCCTATCGGCTCTGGGGTTATCCGCTCGTGCCGATACTTTTTGTCCTCGTTCATCTATGGATTGTCTGGGGCTCGGTGACGGAAAAGCCAACGGAATCGCTCATCGGGCTCTTCATTGTCTGTCTGGGTATTCCCGTGTATTGGATTTGGAAAAGCCGGCCGGCAAAAAGCTGAGTTAAAAAAATCTAAGAAGAAAATGGCTGTTCGCATCACCAAAGTTTACACGCGCACGGGCGACCGCGGCGAAACGGCGCTGGTCGGCGGCAAGCGGGTGGCCAAGGACGCGCAGCGGATCGAGGCCTACGGCACGATCGACGAGCTGAATTCGATCATCGGCCTGGCGCGCGCGTTCAACGCGGACAAGTTGGATCAGGGGGAAGCCCATCGCTACGTGGACGAAGTGCTCGCGAAGATTCAAGACGAGCTTTTCGATCTGGGCAGCGAGTTGGCGACGCCGGAGGATGCTGCTTACGCGGGCATGTACCGCGTCGGCGCGGCCGAGGTGAAGCGGCTCGAGGAGACCATCGACCATTGCCAGAAAGATCTGCCGCCGCTCCAATCGTTCATCCTTCCCGGCGGCGGGAAAATCGGCGCGTTTTTCCACCAGTGCCGCACGGTGTGCCGCAGGGCCGAGCGGGAGATATTTCGGCTGTCGCGGATGGAGACCGTCGGCGAGTGGCCGCTCAAGTATGTCAACCGCTTGAGCGATTTGTTCTTCGTTCTGGCGCGCTGGGTGGCCAAGCATGGCGGAGAAGAAGAGGTGCTCTGGCAGAGAGGGCTCCAGGAGAAAGTAAATAGAAAAAAGTAAAAAGGAAAAGGCATTATGGGACTATTGGATGGGAAAAAGGGCGTGATCTTTGGCGTCGCAAATGAAAGAAGCATCGCCTGGGCGATCTCGGAGGCGCTCCACGCCGAGGGGGCGGAGCTGGCGTTCACCTACGCCGGCGAAATACTGGAGAAGCGCGTGCGGCCGCTGGCGGAAGGAATCGGCGCAAAAATTATTCTTCCTTGCGACGTGACGAAAGACGAAGAGATCCGCAGCGTCTTCGAAACTTTGAAGCAACAATGGGGCGGCCTCGATATCTTGATCCATGCCATCGCGTTCGCGAACAAAGAGGATCTTTCAAACCCATATGCGCAGACGAGCCGCGCGGGATTTCACCTGGCGCTCGACGTGAGCGCCTACTCCCTGGTTGCATTGACGCGCGAGGCGGCGCCGCTCATGGAAGGTCGCAACGGCTCGATTGTGACCATGACGTACCTGGGATCGGAGCGAGTCATTCCGAATTACAACGTCATGGGCGTGGCCAAGGCCGCGCTGGAGGCGAGCGTGCGCTATCTCGCTCACGATCTCGGCCCGGCGGGCATTCGCGTCAACGCCATCTCGGCGGGTCCGATCAAGACGCTTGCGGCGGCGGGAATTTCAGGTTTCAAGGACATGCTTCACTATGCCGCCGAGCGGGCGCCGCTCAGGCGCAACATCGACGCCGAGGAGGTTGGAAAGACCGCGCTCTATCTCGTGAGCGACCTGGGGAGCGCCGTGACCGGCGAGGTGCTCCACGTCGACGCGGGATACAATATAATGGGAATGTAGGACGGCCTGCCTGGAGTGTCTTTCCGGGCCGATGCAATACATTTGTCTTACGCTCGACGGACATTACGCTTGAATCGCCGCGTCCGGTGCATCGGCCCTTCAAGACACCCGCAGGCAGGCCGGAGAGGGGAGAGGTAGAAGCCGTTCACCGTTTTCAACTGACGCGAAACAAGGAGTTTTTATGGCCATCAAGCAAATCTCCGTCCAACAGGCTCACGATATTCTTGAGAGGGAGCCCGGGTGCGTCTACATCGATGTCCGCACGGTGAAAGAGTTCATGGCCGGCCATCCGGCGAGAGGGGTCAACATCCCGGTCGCCTTTCCCGACCCGGCGCGCGGCATGACGCTGAACGAGGACTTCGTGAAAGCCGTGGAAAGCGTTTTCCCCAAGGAGAAAAAGCTCATCGTCGGCTGCCAGGTGGGTCCGCGCTCGGACGCGGCCGCGCGGCTGCTGCAAGAGGCCGGATATCAGGATGTCTCCAGCATGCAGGGGGGCTTCGGCGGGATGCGCGATCCCTCGGGCCGCGTCATCGCTGAGGGCTGGGCGGGTCTCGGCTTTCCGGTGAGTCAAGAGAACGGCGAGGGCGTAAGCTACGAGTCGCTGGCGGCGAAAATAAAATAGAAAATTTGTAGCGGCGGACCTATGTGTCCGCCCTCCCACCCCAGGGCAGACACGCAGGTCTGCCCCTACACGGAACCCAGAACAGGAAACCCGACTACGGTTTCCCCACGTACTTATTCGTCCAGAGAACACCTTCCTCCGCCGACGGCGTCTTCGCCGGGTCTTTGATGATTCCCGAGCCGGCGGCGAAGTTGATCACCTTCTGCCAGCCCTTCGAGTTCATGTCTCCCCACGCCGGCATGGCATTGGAAACCGTGGAGTAGGACAATTCAAAAACGGCGTTGTCGAGTTTGTCCGGTGTGAACAGGCGGTGGGCGCGTAGCGCCGCCTTTGCCGCTTCGGCGTTGGTCCGGAACAGCGCGCCGCCGCGGGAGATGGCGCGCGCGACGGCCGTGGCAATCTTGGGATTGGCCTCGACGTAGTCCGGACGGACCATCAAGACCTCATAGGGGTAATCGGTCAACTCCGGCACCTCGCCTTTGCCCAGCGGGATCAGGACGTAGCCTTTGCCGCTTGGCTCGGTGATTTCCGCAGACGGAGGAGAGAGCGCGTAGGCGTCGATCACGTTGTTCATCAGCGCAGCGGGGAGTTCGGGCGCTCCGATGTAAACGAACTTGAGTAGGGACGGAAGCCCGCCGCTCTTCGCCACCAGGAATCTGATGATTTGCTCCGAGGCCGCCCCCGGACCCGTCGCGCCGATCGTGGCCAGTTGGGTCAGCGCCTTGAGCCGCTCGTCGATCGGGCTGGCGCGCGTGAGGCCGAGCTTGTCGACGATCGCCTTGCGCAGCACGACGCTCAAGGTCATCGCCCGGTTGTGCGCCTGAATCGCCATCGCCGGCGCCCCTTCGACCCGCGCCAGAATGAGCCCCTCCGATGTGGAGGCGCAAAAGTTGACCGAGCGGCCGACCACCGCGTTCAAGCAGAGCGAACCGCTCGGCGACGGCGTGACCTTGACCCGAACGCCTTCGGCTTCGAAGTATTTGAGCTGCTCGGCCACCCAGATCGCCGAGAAAGCGAAGTTCGGCACGGCGGTCATGAGGCTCACTTCCGGCAATTCTTTCTGCGCCCGAGTCTCGGAAGCGGCGCCGAGCGTGAGGACGAGCGCCAGAGAAACGGTGGTTGCCAGCGTACGACTAGTTTTCATTTCGCGGCCTCCTCTCAACCGATCTTAGATTTTCGATTTTGGATTTTAGATTCAATCGGAAATCGGCAATCCGAAATCTAAAATCGTTTAGCCCTGTATCGTCACGTGGTCGGTGCGGGCCTGCCACCGAAGCGCCCTGCGCTCGATCATCTCGGCGATCTTGTCCAGGACGATGACCATGAACATGAGCACGATGATTCCGACGAACACATCCGCCGTCTTGAACAGGCCCGCCGAGCTGCGGATGAAATAACCCAGCCCCTCGGTCGCCGCGACGAACTCTCCGACGATCGCGCCGATGACGGCGAAGGGGATGCTCGTGCGAATGCCGATGAATACGTAGGGCGAGATCGCCGGCAGAATCACCCGGAAGGTGAGCTTCCATCGGCCCGCGCCCATCAGGCGCGCCAGATCGATGTATTCCTGGTCCATCTGCCGCATGCCGGCGTAGGTGTTGAAGAAATTGAGAAAGAACGTGAGCAGGAAAACGACGCCGACTTTGGACCAGAGGCCGATGCCGAGCCAGACGATGAACAGCGGCGCCAGCGCGGTGCGCGGGATGCCGTTCAGCGCGATGATGATCGGCTCGAAGATCTCCGCCAGGTTTTTGCTGCGGCCGAACCAGAAGCCCAGGGCGATGCCTAAGATCGCCCCGACGGGAAAGCCGATCGCGATCTCCTGGAACGTGACCCAGGTATTAGCCATGAGGTCGCCGGACTGAAATCCATAGATCAGCGAGTTGACGATCCGGGTCGGGCTGCTGATCAGAAAGGGCTCGATCCACCAGGTGGATGCCGCCTCCCACAGCGCCAGGAAGCCGCCGATCACGGCGATGCGGATAAGCGGCACCCAGAGCCTGCGCTTCGACGACAGATCTTCGCGCGCCATGGTCTTGACGCCGGTCGAGGGTTCGATACGCGCTTGCTCTTGGGCCATCTCTTCCGCCATCGCCGTCCGTCCTAAGCCCGCTTGATGTTGAGTTCGTTGCGAAAGATATTCCACAGCCGCCCGTACGCCCGGTCGAAGCCGTCCTGGCGGTGGATCTCGAAGATATCGCGCGGCCGCTTCATCCCCACCCTGAGGACATCCTTGATTCGCCCCGGCCGGTGCGTCATCACGACGATGCGGTCCGCCAGCGCCACCGCTTCGACCAGATCGTGAGTCACGAAGACGATCGTCTGGCGCTTCTGCTCCCAGATCTTGAGCAGTTCGTCCTGCAGGATCATCCGCGTCTGCGCGTCGAGCGGGCCGAACGGCTCGTCCATCAAAATAACCGGCGGCTCGTAGGCCAGGGCGCGCACGATCGAGGCCCGTTTTCCCATGCCGCCCGAGAGTTGCGCCGGATAATATTTCTCGAAGCCGGTCAGGCCGGCGAGCTTGATGAATTGGCGCGCCTGCTGCTCGCGCTCGTGCCGCGGATAACGCTTCTTGTCCAGGCCAAAGGCGACGTTCTCTTCGAGATTCAGCCAGGGAAAGAGCTTGCTTTCCTGGGGCACGTAACCGACCTTGGTGTTCAGTCCCAGGACCTCGGCTCCCTGGTAGATAATCCGCCCGCCGGAAAGCGGCGTGAGGCCGGCGATGAGCTTGAGGAGCGTCGATTTCCCGCAGCCGCTGGGGCCGACGACGGTGACGAATTCTCCGTAGGGGATGTCGAGGTTGATGTCTTGCAGCGCCACCATCGTCCCCTGATCGGGGGTGAGGAATGCCTTGGTGGCGTTCTCAACCTTAATGACTGGAGCGTGGGCCCCCGGCTCTCGCACTACGGTCTCGAGAGTCACGATGCCGGACTCGGACAGCGGATCGCTCTGTTCCATAAATTCGTGCCGATTCTCCCACTATACCTAGCGCCCTGTCAAACTACCCCCTCGTCTTCCCAGCCGTCCCAGCTCCGCCTCGGAGGCTTCGTAGTCGCTGTGGCCTGTCAGCCCCGTCTCCAGCGCGGCTTCAAAAAACTCGATCGCCTCCTCGCGGTTCCCCTGAAGCAGGGCGTATTGACCGAGATAAAAATAGGCCTCGCAGTGCCGCTCCAGGTCCTCCTCCGCCTCTTCGCTCTCGGCCGCTTCGAGGACGTCGCGCGCCGTCGCGCCGCCGAGATAGAGCTTCATGATCGGTCCCGGCCATTCCGCCGGGTCCAACCGCTTCGCATTGACTGCCAGCTCGCCCTTCCCATCCTGGCCGGCTCTGGCCGCGGCCAGATAGAGCCACAGGGCGCCATGCGCATCCGTCGGCTGTAGCTCGAAGGCCGTTGAGAGATTCTCCCGCGCCTCTCCAAAGCGGCCGAAATAAAATAATGCCCGCCCCTTGTCGTGGAATGTCGCCGCATGGGCCGGGTCGAGCCGGATCGCCTGGTCGTAGTCCCTGAGCGCGCGCACGTAATCCTTTTTGCCGCGGTAGACGTTGCCCCGGCCGGCGAAAGCCGTCGCGGAGTTGGAATTCAGCCGGATCGCCTGGTCGTAGTCCTCCAGCGCGCGGTCGTACTCTTTTTTGTCGTAGTAGGCGAGGGCGCGGTTGGAAAACGCAAGGAGATAGTTGGGGTTCAGCCGGATCGCCTGGCTGTAGTCTTGGATCGCGCGATCGTATTCGTCGCCGGCATAGTAAGCGCTCCCCCGGTTGTAAAACGCCTCGGCGGAGTTCGGGTCGAGCCGGATCGTCTGATGGTAGTTCTGAATGGCGCGTTCGTAATCCTTTTTTTCGTAGTAGGCGATTCCCCGGTTGTTGAACGCCGCGGCATCGCTCGGGTTGAGCTGGATGGCGCGGTCGTAGTTTTGGATGGCGCGGTCGTAGTCTTTCTTGTCGTAGTAGGCGAGGCCGCGCGCGTAGAATGCCGGGCCATAGCTGGGGTTGAGCTGGATGGCGCGGTCGTAGTTTTGGATGGCGCGGTCGTAGTCTTTCTTGTCGTAGTGAACGCTGCCGCGGTTGTAAAAAGCGTCGGGATAGTTGGGGTTCAGTTGGATCGCCCGGTCGTAGTCGCCGAGCGCCCGGTCAAAATCTTTCTTGCCGTAGTGGGCGAGGCCGCGGTTGTTAAACGCGAGGGCATAGTTGGGGTTCAGTTGGACGGCCCGATTGTAGTCCTGGATGGCGCGGTCGTAGTCTTTTCTATTGCGGTAGGCGCTGCCGCGGTTGTTGAAGGCCAGCGCATAATTCGGCGCCAGGGCGATGGCCTGGTCGTAGTCCTTGATGGCGCGGTCGTACTCTTTCTTGTCGTGATAGGCGAGGCCGCGGGTGTTGAAAACCGAAGCATCGTTCGGGTTGCCCCGGATCGCCTGATCGTAGTCCTGGATCGCCTGATCGAGGCTCCCTTTGGCGAAATAGGCGTTGCCGCGGTTGTAAAAAGCGTTGGCGTAGTTGGGGTTCAGTTGGATGGCGCGGTCGTAGTCCTTGATGGCGCGGTCGTAGTCCCGTTTGCCGGAGTAGGCGTTGCCGCGGTTGTTAAGAGCGGCCGCGTCGCTCGGATTTTCCAGGATGGCGTAGTCGTAGTCGTAGATCGCGCTGTCGTACTCCCCTTTAGCGAAAAAGGCATTGGCGCGATTGTAAAAAGTGGCCGCGCGGTTTTCCTTGGAGAGCTGGCCCGAGTCGATGGCCAGCGTGCAGTGATGGATCTTGAGGTCGGGATTGCCGCCGATCTCAGAGCATTTTTGCGCATCCTCGGCCGACTGCGCCAGCGCGGCGTCGGCGGAGGCCGACAGCGCAAAGGCCAGACACAGCATCAAGGCGCGCCTTCGACGCGGCCGATACGTCGCCCTCTTCCAGGGTATCGCCATCGCCATTGCCGGACTCATCGCTGGTTTCCAATTCGGCTCCCGAGTAACTTCACGACAATCTTACGCAGCCAAGCGTCGTATGACAAGGGCCGGTGAAAAAAATGTGGACGCTGGAACGGCCTTGATCGAATCCGGCGGATGACGTATGAGGGTCGTATCGCGCAGCAGGAGTCGAACATGGCTAAAACCGAAACCGTCATTCCGAAAAACAGCGGCAAGGCGTTCGTCGTCAAGAAAGGACAGGTCCTTCGCGTCATCGGCGAATCCACCGCCGACTTCGTGGTCTTCAACCTGCGCGACGTGCGGGAGCGCTTCGACCAGGCGCGGACCAAGGTGGATCAGGGGAAAATCTACGTCTCCACCGGCGACGTGCTAATCTCAAAATACAACAACGTCATGATGACGATCGTGAAAGACACTTACGCGGGCACGCACGACATGGAGAAGGGGATGTGCAGCACGTCCTTCTACAAAAAATGGGGCGATCAGATATTCGCCATCTATGGCGCGACCTGGAAGAAGCTCGGCAGGAAAAAAGTCGTGGCGCCCAAGCACGGCTGCTGGGAGAATCTTGCCAAGGCGCTGAAGCCCTATAAAGTCGCCAAGGAAGACGTGCCGAGTCCGCTGAATATTTTTCAAACGATGGTCATCAACGGCAAGACCGGCAGCATGCGCTACGCGATGACGCGCCCCAAACCGGGCGGCGATTCGATGGATCTCCGCGCTGAGATGGATTGTCTCGTCGGCATCAGCGCGTGCCCGGAGGGCGGCAGAGGCAAGCCGCTCCGAGTCATGGTTTATGACAAGTAGCGAGCACATTCTTCGACCGGGTGACCAGCCTTTCCGGACACTCGATTTTAGATTTTCGATCCTTCGACTTGGCTCAGGACAGGTTTTAGATTTTGGATTGTCGGAGGCGGGTCCGGGCTTTCAATCGAAAATCCAAAATCGGCAATCTAAAATGAGTTAAGGAGGCGTTATGTTCGAAGACCTCCGCGGTTATCTCTCCCACCTCGAAGAACAAGACCAGCTGCTCCGCGTCAAGGAGGAAGTCGATGTAAAATTCGACATCGCCGCCGGCATCCGCAAGACTTCCGACGTCGAAGGTCCCGCGCTGCTGTTCGAAAACGTCAAAGGATTTCCCGGTTGGCGCGTCTTGGGCGGCCTGTTCGCGACGCGAAAGCTGGTGGCGTTGGGGCTTGGCGTTCCGCAAGAGCAAATGCTGGAGCGCTACTTGACCTTGGAAGACAAGCGCATCCCGCCGGAAACAGTCTCCAGCGGGCCGGTCAAAGAGATCAAGTGGACCGGCGCCCAAGTCGATTTGGGTAAATTACCCATCGTCACTCACGCGAGCAAAGATTGCGGCCCGTACGTCACGATCGGCGTCCAGGTTGGTAAAGATCCCGATACCCATATTCGCAATCTGTCGATCCACCGCATGCTCGTGCTGGGAAAAGACAAATTGTCGCTCTGGGCGCCGGCGGATCACCACTTGGGCCGAATGATTTTAAAAGCCGAAGAGAAAAACCGCGGGTTGGAAGTCGCGACGGCGATCGGCGTCGAGCCGGCCATCGTAATCGGCTCGCAGGCCAAGGTCCCCTATGGCATCGACGAGTACCACGTCGCCGGCGGGCTGCGCGGCGCGGCCGTAAAACTCATCCGATGCGAGACGATCGATGTCGAAGTGCCGGCTTGCGCCGAGATCGTCATCGAAGGCGTGACGATCCCGGGGGAGCGCGTCGTCGACGGTCCGTACGGCGAATATCCCGGCTGCTACAGCGAGGCGAAGCAGGCGCCGGTGCTCAAGGTCACCGCGGTCACGATGAGAAAAGATCCGATTTACCAGACGGCGCTGACCGGCATGCCGGTGACGGAAAACCACACGTTGATCGAATACGGCAATGCCGCCGTGGTTTATCGCGAAGTGAAAAAGATCGTGCCGGAAGTGCGCGGCGTCAACATGACTCCCGGCGGGACATTTCGACATCACGTCGTGGTGTCGATCAAAAAGCGCGCGGAGAACGAAGGGCGCAACGTGATTTTGGCGCTGCTTTCGATGGGCATCGGTCTCAAGCAGGTGATCGTCGTCGACCACGACATCGATCCTTTCGATCCGATGCAGGTGGACTGGGCGATGGCCACGCGCTTTCAGGCGGACAAGGACGCCATCATCATTCCGCGTATCGCCTGTTCCACTCTGGACCCTTCTTGTCCGGAGAACCGCGTCACCGCCGGGTTGGGCATCGACGCCACCGCGCCGATGAAAGAGCGCTGGCGCTTTGAGAAAGTGGAAATCCCCGGCGTGGACAAGATCAAATATATATAACGTCGTGTAGGGGCAGGCCTGTGTGCCTGCCCGGATTTCGGGCGACCACACAGGGTCGCCCCTACAAATGTTCTTGCGATGAAGGACTTCGAGTACCTCGAGCCGACGACGGTCGTGGAAGCGTGCGCGCTGCTCAAACGCTATTCCGGAGAAGCGCGGCCTTACGCGGGCGGCGCTTATCTCAGCATCGTCATGAAGCAGGGGCTTCTCCAGCCCAAGGCGCTGGTCAACATCAAGCGCATCAACGAGCTTAGAGGCATTCGCCTCGGTCCCAACGAAGGGCTCGTGATCGGCGCGCTTACCACGCATCGTGAGCTTGAGACCTCGAAGCTGATCGGAGAAAGATTT